>NZ_VJWX01000027.1 GCF_007713715.1 Amycolatopsis rhizosphaerae | reverse complement strand
ACGTACTGGTGCACATGTCCGTCCGCAACGTGGGCGACAGGGCGCAGCTGTTCTCCGACAGCAGCCAGAAGCTGATCGACGTGCAGGGACGGCAGTACGACGCCGACTCGGGCGCGGCGGCGATCAGCCTGCCGGAAAACTCCACGCTGCTCAACAACATCAAACCCGGCAACTCGGTCACCGGAACCCTGGTCTTCGATGTGCCTGCGAACGTCCAGCTCGCCGCGCTGGAACTGCACGACTCGCCGTTCTCCGGTGGCGTCAAGATCACGCTGAAGAGCTGAGAGCAGAAGGTGTGCGGCGGTCGCGGCGTCGGCCGCCGGTTGCCCACCGTCCTCAGGACTCGGACATGGCGAGGACCCGCGAAAACATCGTTCCCCACTGGTGCCCCGTCCAGCGGGGCGTAACCCCACCGCTCAGTCCGAAACCCCTGATGGGTTCGACGGCAAACCGGAGAAAAGATGACCATTGAGCAAGCCGCCCCCGAACCCGGTTCGAAGCCTCCCCGCCGCCACTGGCTGTGGCTGCTATCTGGGATTGCCGGCGGGGCTGTGGTCGGTGTTGGAGTCACACTCGCGATCAACCTCGCCGGCGAAAAGATCGGGCCAGCCGCGTTCACGATGCACGGCGTTCTGCGTCTGGACAACACCGGCGAGTACTCGGCCGTGGACGAAATCACGCTCAACGAGGACTGCCAAGGCCGTGGTGGCTACTCCGACCTGGCCCCCGGTACCGCCGTCACCGTGGCCGACTCCCAGGGCCACATCGTTGCCACGGGGCGAATCGACAAGGGTACCGAGGAAATCGACCACAGTGCGAATGCCGGGTTCGGCACACCGCGGGTGCTCGCTTGCGACCTCAACATCACCGTCCCCGACGTGCCTGACGGCCTGCCCTCATATGCCGTCACCATCTCCCACCGCGGCACCCAGGTCATGTCCTCGAGCGAAGTGCACGCAGGCATCCGGCTCAGCATCGGCGGGAACTAGTGCAGGATCCTGGGGTCGTTAAGGCTGTCAGCGGCCCCGACAGCCGCTGATGGAGCTGTCTACGCGTAACGCCTGCGGCCCTGTGGCGACGTGTTGGGGGAGTGTTGCCGGTGAAAGGGTGGGGCGTGACTGGTGTGGCAGAGTCGGAGGTGTTCACCTCCGTGAACACCCGCACGGCGTCTTCTGTCCCTCATTGCTTGTGGCCAATCCGATGGCAGGTGGGCGTGCCCGATTCGTCGACGTACCGGCAGTGACTGAGGACCGCGTTAACCCAGGTCAAACGATCAAACCACGGTTTGCCGGACATTGGCACTGGCGACGAAGCCAACAGCCGGATTTGGTGGTCCGCCGGTGTTGGCGCAAACAACCACGAACTGCTTGGCATGACGCACGCGGACGATTGGGTGTGAACACGCATGGCGCACGGAGACGGACAAGGACGCACAGCGCTGCCACCGGCGGCTCGTCAGCTTGTCGACCTGGTCGGCGAGTTTCCGGAAGGTCTGACGCTACGAGAGTTGACGACCGCTGCGCAGGGACGGTTCCCTGGGCTCCCTTCGCGGCGTGTCGCTGACCTCGTCAGCCGCTCCCTCGCAGTCGGAGCGCTTATCGAGAACGCCGGTCGTCTGCGAATCCCAGGCGCTAGCGAACTGCCCGACGAGCCGACTTGCTCGTTAGGACCGATGGTTGGCCGCCCTCTCCGTGCCGTCGCGGTCGACTTGGAGTCGGTTGTCCGTACCACGGCGGATGAGCCCTTCCTGGACAAGCGGATCTTCCAGATCGGTGCTGTCCGGTTCGGTACAGACGCTGCCTGGAATGCGGCTGACCCGCGGCGCGGCTGGTTCCTCGCTCTACCGGACGAGACGTGGGAGATCCACTCGGAATCGCTACGGGACCGCCACGTGGTCCAGGCCGTTGCGCCGGCGTCCGCGTTGCTCGAACTGCAGGCGTACACCGCGGACGCCGACGTTATCGTTGCCTACAACGGCACAGACGCCGACTTCCCGTTGCTGGCCGACGCTTATGAGCGTGAAGGCCTGCCAACACTGACGCCAGCCACTGTCGATGCCTACTATCTTGCTCTCGCACTGTGGCCGACCGCAGACAGCCACCGCCTCGGCGAACTCACCGACGCTCTCGGCATCGAACGGACGGGGCTCGGCTGGCATGACGCAGGGGATGACGCCGAGCTGCTCGTTCGGCTGCTGAGGCGGGCGGGGGAGGAGGTCAGCGCATGGCCGGCTCCGCTCACCGACCTCGTGTCTTCGGCAAGCGCGGACTCCCCAGCGTGGACGTTGGTGCGCCACCTTGCTGCAGCAATTCGTGGCGCCGCACCTGGGCAGCCGCTCGGTACAGTCAGCGCGCACAGCGTCGGCGACGTGGCCGCAATCCTCGGTGCCCTCCTGTCAAGGCACACTCCCCGACGCCAGCCGACCGGCATGTCACTCGTTTCTTCGGGCCGTGGCCCCTTGACCGTCGGCCGGGAGCTTCGCGGTGCCGATGGTCGAGTCGACCCGGTGTTGTTGGCGTCCCTGTCCCACGGTGCGGCCGCTACTCGACGGCCGGCCCAGGAGCAGATGACGACGGCGCTGCACGGTTGGGCCGACGTTGGGGTGTCCGCACTGGTAGAGGCCCCGACCGGCACCGGCAAGAGCCTTGCGATCCTCGCTGCGGCGCTGGATTGGCTCGCGGGTGCGCCTCAGCGCACCGCGATCGTCGCGACGTTCACAAAGCAGTTGCAGGCGCAGCTGGCCGAAGATGTGGCTCGGCTCGATGGCAGGGTGCCAGGGCTACTCGCCGCAACCGACGTGGTCAAAGGGCAGGCCAACCGGCTGTCACTTCGCGCGCTGACCACCGTCTTGGCAGACGCAACAACACTGGACGTAAGTCATCGGGAACGGCCCGGCGCGCGCAATCGGTTCCTGGCCCGGCCAGCGTTCCGCGAACTCGTTGTCTACCTGGCGTTGCGGCTGGCCGCGTCGACTGACGTACTCCACAATTGGGCGGCGCACTCGGTCGATCCCGTCGACGTGCCGGTGTTCTTTGCGGACTACAGCGGCTCCGCATGGTCGGTGTGGCTTGAGTCGCTGAGTCAGGGAAGCAACGGGGATGTCTCAGCTAGCGCCGGCACACCGATCGGCGTGCACACCGATACGGTTCGCGAGGCGCTCGCCTCGCACCGGTTGTTGCTGGCCAACCATGCACTGTTGCTCGGCCACCTCGATGACCTCACCACGCTGGGCGCTGACACGCTGCTCATCATCGACGAGGCCCACCAGCTCGAAGACGCTGCGACGTCGGCTCTGACAACCACCGTCGACTATCGCACCGTGGAAGACCTGTTCAGCGAGTTGGCCGCATGGACGGACATCGCCCGTCGTGGCCGCGAACGCGACGCCGTGGCTGAGGCTGTCGGCAATCTCGGGCTGCTTCTCGACCACGAACAGCTGCCGAGAGTGGCTGGCCAGGCGTTCGACGCGCGTGGTGTTGGTGCCGGCGTCGTCGTGGGTTCCCGCACTGTCACCCTTGCCAGCGCGTATACCGGCACCGCTGGTGTAGGGCAGGTGCGCACGCTGACCGGCCTGCTGCTGCGTCTGGCCGGGCAGTGCGAGGCGCTCGTCGGAGCGCTGTCTGCGTATCTGGACGTGCACGGCACGGCCCTGGATTTCCTCGAGGCCGAACGCGTTCGAGCGCTGCTAGCCAGGTGCACACAACTTACGGAGGCCAGCCGGGAGATCGTTGGCGATATCGACGACATCGTTGGGCCTGCCGCCGCTGGGCCTGGCCCCGCTGGAAGGAGCTCCAACGGAACGGTCGGCGACGGCGACAGCCGGAGGGCTGATCCTGGCGCCAACATCGATGATGACGCGCTCGATGTCACCGACGGGAATGACGACGGCACATACGACCGAACTGCTGACAATGCGGCGGGGCCACTCGGGCAGTTGCCACCAGGCACATCGAACAGGGTCGTGTACGCCGAGGAGCTCGAGGCGCTGCGTGCCAGCCTGCGTTCCTACCGCTTTCGCGTCGCGACCAGCCCTGTCGAGCTGCCTGCCGACCCGACTTGGCAGCGGTTTCTCGCAACGTTCGCCCGCACTTACTATGTGTCTGCGACCCTTCGTGTCTCAGGAAGCTGGCAATTCACGGGCAGTCGACTCGGTCTGTCCAGCGGCGTCAAGACGCTGTATCTTCCCACGCCGTTCGACTACGCCCGGCAGGCCGAGCTCGTTTGCTTCTCCGACTTTCCCTCTTGGGCCGAGCAGGCCGAGGGCGCGATGCGTACAGTCGCCCATCAGCTCGCGGGCTATGCGCAGGAGATGATCGCCTCCGTTGACGTCACCGACGATGTCGAACCCGGCACCCGCGGCGGGTATGACGGTGGTGCGCTGGTGCTCACTACCGCCCGCTCGACGGCCGGTGGCATCGCCGACTTCCTCGCCACCGAACTGCGCGCTCGCAGCGACCAGACGCCCGTGCTGTCGGCGCTCGTATTAGGCAACCCCCGCAGCGTGCGACAGTTCATCACCGTTGAACACGGCGGCGGCTTTCTCGTAGGCACCAAGGGTCTGTGGCAGGGTGTTGACGTTGCCGACGAGCAGCGCCTACGACTTGTGTGGATCAACAAACTGCCTTTCGCGCCGTTCGCCGCTCCGGTGATTGAGGCGCGTCGCGCCGCGATCACCATGCGGGCTGAGGCCACGCACGCCGAGGACCCGGAAGCAATCGCCACCGAGCAGTACTACCTTCCTCTGGCGGCGCTCCAGCTGCGACAGGCTGTTGGACGGCTGATCCGCTCCGAACGACACGTTGGCGTCGTTGTCATCTCCGACCGCAAGCTTGGTGGGCACACGGCACTGCGCCGCGCCTACCGCCAGGCGTTCCTCGGCTCGCTCGATGACGGACTTCTGCGCGAGGACCCGGTTACAGGTGAACGCGGTGCCGGGAACGTCGTGCCGATGACAGACGGCTGGGCGCGCATTTGGCGGTTCTTCGCCGAGCACAGGCTGCTCTCCGACGAGCGCGCGGCACAGCTGTCGACGCCTGAGGCGCTCGAGGAGCACACAATGTTGCCGCAGACTCGACGCATCCGACAGCTCGCGCTCACCCGCGCGCAAGTCGATGCACACCGTGCCGCTGGCACCCTCGATAAGGAGGTACTCAGACGCGCAGCCATCGTCGGCGGGCTCCTGCATATGTCCGACTCTCCTGCGACGCTCAAGCCGTCGCAGCAAGAGATCATCCGTGCCGTGACAGCCGGAAGGAATGTCCTCGGACTGCTCCCTACAGGGTTCGGCAAGAGTTTCTGTTTCCAGTTGCCCGCGCTTGTGCTGCCTGGCGTCACACTCGTCGTTTCCCCGCTGGTCGCGCTAATGCACGACCAGGCGCTCGAGCTCAATCGCAGCATCGGTGGTGCGGTGCGCGCCCTGGTGGCGCCGTTACGCGAGTCGAGTAGTCGAGCCGGCAAGACCGAAGTCGCCGACCAACTCCTTGGCCGCGTCGACCATGGCATTCGAATCGTTTATGTCTCTCCGGAGCGGCTATGCCAGCGGAGGTTCCGTGAGGTTGTCCGTACTGCAGTGGCGAATGGTATTGTCACCCGAATTGCCCTGGACGAGGCACATACGTTCGTTCAGTGGGACGACTTCCGCCCGTCGATGAGCCGCGTCGAGCAGTTTCTCGCTGAGCTGCGTCGGGAGTTCGGCCTGCCTGTAACCGCCCTGACCGCGACGGCAAACCGCACTGTGTATGCAGGGTTACGCGAAGGGGTATTCGGTCTACCTGCCGAGGCGGTTAGTGGCGAAGCAAGCGAGGCCAGCGCCGGATTGCTGCTGACGGTGAGGGAGAACCCGATCCGGCCGGAGCTGGCGATCTTCCGCCGCACTATCAGTGCGGCTGGCCCATCCACCAGCGCTGGTTTGGGGGAGGAGGTCATTGATGCCGTAGACGACCACGCGATTTTCTATTGTCTCACGGTTAAGGAAGTTGTGGCGCTGCACGCCCATCTGCGTGACTACCTCGGCGAGGGTGGAGTCCGTATACGACGGTTCCACGGCCGGCTCACAGAGGCCGAGAAGGTCGCGGTCATGACCGAGTTCCGGGAAGCACCCCGTAAGGGAGAGGAGGGGTTCGCGCCACTGGTTATCGTCGCTACCTCGGCATTTGGACTTGGCGTCAATCGCCCTGATGTCCGAACCGTGTTCTGTGTCAGCGCGCCCACCGACCTCGCCGCGCTCTACCAGCAGATCGGCCGCGCTGGCCGCGATGCCGTCGGCGAACACCTGACGGGGGTCGACCCAAGCGACGATGCTGCTGTCCCTGAACTGATCGGCACCTCAGGTGATCGCGGCACGCGGATCGAGCTGCAAGCCGACGATGGGCCCCAGGGTAGGGAGCGGCCAGCAAACGTTGGGCTTGCGTTGCTGACTAACCGCGGCTTGCGCACCGTCGCGTTCATGACCGGCAGCGATTTGCACGGCCCGCTGCTCGAGCGGATGGGCCGTGCCGTGCTCGCCTGCGGGACAGTCCTGGATTCGGCCACCGTCGCCGACGCGCTCATCGGCGAAGACCTCCAAAACGGGCGACTCACCCTCGATGAGGCACGCAAGGGTCGCACCGCCGACGCCTATACCGCAGGCGTTGTACGTGCTTTTGCCGCGCTCGCCAGCCTCGGCGCAGTCACCGATCTTGGTGACTTCCCACCGCATTGCGCCGTCAAGCCCGGGGAGCTTCTCGGCGCGAGACCATCCGCCGGTGTAGAAGCCGAGAAGGGCGGCGATGCGGAGGTTGAGGACCAAACTGTCACCGCGGTGCTCGCCCTGCCGTTCCGCACCGACGCGCCCGGCGTGCTGCGCCGGCAGAAGCTCGACATCGTCCAGCTCGACGCGCACTTGGCCGTGACTGTGCCGCAATATCGAACGATTGCTGACGACCCGGCTAGCACCTGGCAGTTGCTGGCCGATCTGCATGATCGCGGCCTGCTCGACGTCTCTGCCGCTCCCAGCCGACACCTGGTCACCGGCGTTGCCGTCCACGCAACCAGGCTTCCTCAGGCATTCCTGCCGACCGTCTCGGGTAAGGCTGCTCGCGCCGCCGAGGAGATCAGGCTCTTGCGGAATTTCTTCACCGACTCCACCACCTGCGCCAACCGCAAGTTCGCTGACTATTTCGGTGTCACCGACCTGCCCGTCGGCTGTTGCTCGACGGCAGCAAACCGCTGCAGTGCCCACTGGGACATCCCTACGTGGCCTGTTGGGGAGACCAAGCCAGCCGTGGCGATCGCGTTTGAAACTCCCCGGCCAGCCGGCACCCGTACCGACGCTCTGCACCGCGTGCGCAGACTCGACGAACAGATTTTCCGCCTCGTCTGGGAGGTCTTCCATGGCGTTCACGCCCGCGATGTGCTGCGGGCGCTGCGGGGCGAGGACAGCTACTTCAACCCACGCACCCGTCGCCGCGTACGGCTGCGCACCGGGCTCGTCACGAGTCGCTACTTTGGCGTGAATCCGGTCGTGCGCATTGCAGACGTCGAGGACTCTCTGGGGCGGCTGCAGGCCGACGGAAGGGTGGTAGCCGTTGGCTCGCTATGGCGCGAGGCCGGGCACCTGCGACGCGAAATCCGGCAGCAAGCTCGGGCCATCACAAAGCCTGCTCCCATTGCTACTATCACCGGAGGTGCCCCCTGAGCGAACTGGACGGCCGGCTCGACATGACTGACGTGGCACCGGATACAAAAGGCTCCCCGTGGCGGCCATTCGCCGAGGCCCCCATCCTGAGCCCGAAGATGGCGCTCGGCTGGGAAGCGACTGATGAGGCAGACCGGCACCGTCTGGCCCGATACCTGTCGGCCTTCGTGGCTGCCCGGCGTAGTCCGGTCCACGTCAACGTGGCGTTCAACGCCGCGTACTTCGGCTACGACCTGACCACCGGCGGCTACGTTGGCGGGCCGCTGGACTTATCCGCGTTCCCCCGGGTCCGGTTCGGCGAGACCACCGAGGCGTTGCCCGTCGGTGCGATGGTCAATATCGCCGCGGGTGACCAGCCACTCTTCGCCGAGATTGTCTATAAGGAGGGTGCACACCCCTCGCTTTCCACTGACGGTGCGGTACCCGACTGGTTGTCCGGTGCACCCGCTGGCGCAACCGGCCCAGGTGCAGCCGACTCACCCGGAGGTCCAGTCCTTACCGAGCGCCTCGTCGTCGACGTCGACGCCTTCGGGCAGAACTTTTCGCTGACTCGGGTCCGGCTGGACCGGCTGCGGCAGCGCGGCCGGTGGCTGAACGCCGACGGACACCTGCTGCTCGACGCGCACTACGCCACCCGACGCGATGCTGACCTTGACGAGACAAGCTTCTACGCGCGGTATCTGCTCACCCGTGGCCGAGACCAACTGCTGTCCACTGCCGCACCCATGCCCTTGACCACCGTGCTTTCCGACGAGGCTGGGGAGGAACAGCTTACCGGAGCCTTGAACGGGATACTCCAGACCGTCGCAGACGTTTTGGCCAGCTTGCCGGAGCTTCGTATGTGGCGTGGCTACGCGTTCACTCGCGCGTCGTTGGCCACGCGGCTCGCCGACCCCGGCCCGCTTGGCGGCAATGATCTCAGCGGACTTGCCGCCGGGATGGCCCGCACTGCCGTGCCACTGCGCCGCGGCCGCTGGACCCCGGAGCGGACCATCACCTACACCGCGGTCGGGCCACGCCTGCACAGCGTGCGCGATGCTGCCCCACAACTGGTTGGCGTTGGCTATGCAACCGCAGTCTGCCACGCCAACGCGGTTCTCAGCGACTACGCCCGTCGAGAGGCCGACGAGACGACCGGGCTGCTGACCGACGACGTGCACTTGCGTCTCGATGACCCGTGGCAGGGTGGAGGAATCTGGCGGGCCGAACATCCAGGAAGCACCTACGCCCACGTCGACGTCACTGATCCGCTCGGCCTCGGTTGGCTGGCGACATTACCGACCGCCTTGCCCAAGGAGTTGTCTGCCGGACCTGGAGACCGCGCTGACATGGGTGCGCCCGCGCCGGAGCTAGAGGTAATTCAACCGAAGCTCGACGACGAAAGCGGCCTCCACGAGTTCACAGTCACCGACAGTCAGGTTTCCTGGACCCAGGCGCTGCGGCTCACGCACCTAGTCGACGAGCGTCTGCCACTGCCCGACCTCATCGGCACGCAGATGCGCGACACTGGACTCAGTGGCGTGCGTCTGAGACTTATTCTCAGCCACGACGGCTATGTTCTCGACTCCGCAGAGGCTACCCAAGCCGTGGACACCGAATTGTTCGGGCGCCCGCAACTAACCGGTCTCGCTTGGCCGCTCAGGTTCTTCCCCGGAATCGTGCTCACCTGCACTTGGGCTCGGGGAGCTGGCGTCGTCCGTGCGACAACAACCCTCCTCGAAATCCCTGTCACCGTTGGCGGACTGGAGATCGAGCACCGCTACGACCCGCGGATCCTCACTCGGGATGCTGCCCCAGGCCAGCCGCACCGTGGCGGCGCAGGCGGCGAGCGTACTCTCGGCACGCTCACTCTTACTCAGCGCGTGTTGCGCGCAGTCCGCTGCTTCGGTCTGCTCGACCCAGAAGGACGCGCGGTGCTCGCCCGCGCCCACTTGCCGACCGCCGTGTACGGCATCGTGAACCCCACCACCGATACCGAACTTGATATCGCCGTCGCCGAACTGCTCGCCACCGGAGCGTTGCGCGCTGATGTGGGCAGTCTCGACTCGAACCGGCGGCTGTACTACCCGGCTGAGCCTGGTGCCCCGCCTGTGCCGCTGGTGATATACGAGCCACGTCCAGTCGAAGGATCGAAGCACGCGCCCTCACCTAATCAGGACACCAGCACGCTCGGGGCTCGGTTCCTGCGCACTTACGAGGTCGCCGGCCACCTGCGCTGGCTCGGCGACCTCGGCAGGACCGCCAGCGACGAGGCCCGGCAGGCTTACCGCCAAGACCGAGCCCGGTTCCGACTCGTCGGTCCTCCTGAACTGCCTGACGGCTACACCTATGTCCGACCGTTTTCCCGAGGCCGCTCGTGATCGTTCCCCTGGGCCTTCCTGTAAGTACCTTGACGCTCATGTCCGCACCCGATCCGGCCGCCGAGCCGACTCACCATTGGAGGCTTCATGGCTGCCCGTCGCACTCGTAACGCCTGCCCGCACTGCGATGCGTCTGCGTCCTATCCGATCTGGCCGGACCCTGGCTGGCCGCTTAACGAGGCTCGAGATCGCGACGATGCACTGAACAAGCTGTCTGCGGCTCTCACCGCGTGTCCGACGCCGCTGGCGGCGGCTCTGAAACAGCTGACACCGACCGACATCAGCAAGGGCCTGACTGTGATGCCGGTGGCAAACCGGCCGAGGGTGCTGCGCCCACTTGGCCTGATGATCACGCCGCGCAGCATCGGCCAACATCTATGCCGCGACGTCCTTGCCCGGTTCACCCGCGCCAATGACGGGGACGCACGTCACGCAGCAAAGGCTCTCACACATCCTATGCTCGCCGACATCAGAAGGAACGCTTTTGCCAGCGAATTCTCGGAGCGCTCCACCCAATCAGTCGTGCGTGACGTAGCTGAGTGTTGGTCACCTGGTCTCGCACGAGTCGCAATTTGGGCAAACGGACTGGCGTCAATAAGTGACGCGCGAATGTGGCTGTGGGCAGCTGAACAATCATGGTTCCGCTCGGACTCCACGACGGACGAACACATCGACGCGATAGTCGCCGCAGCCAACCATGTCATCGCAGTCTCGCCTGAGTATCGATTCCTCGAAAACGAGGAAGGCGGGCCGACCCAGTCGCACGCAGCTGCGGGCGAGATCGGTACTCCGGAAGTGGGAACCACCGCAGTGACCCCGGTCGGCGATTATCCCTCAGGTGGCGGGCACACCGGCTCGGAGCAGCGAGAGAAGGAGGACTCCTCTGTCGCGGCGACCGTCGAAAATCCCTGCGGCAGGGTCGATCCCAGCAGGGAAGTGGCCCCGACCGTCGCGCAGTTGCAGAAGGCCGGTGAGGACCTGCGGCATGCGCTGCAGGACGCGGTGCCTGCTGCACAGCGGGTTCTCGACTGTGTCACTGCCGACAGGCCACCAACCGTTGAAGACCTCACCGTGCTTTCTCTAGCACGCACCACTTTCGACGTTGCGGTGGCGACACTGCAGGCCATCGGCGCCACCACGGACGTCGACACCGGCGCGGGTGTGCGGGCCGCGCTCGACGACCTCGTTGGATCAGCTGCCGATGCTCCGGTGCGTGCACGGCTCACGCAGCTGCACAACCTCGCCGCACCGACTGACAATCCGATGCTCGTCAACGCGCTGCTCACCGCGCAACAGCGCGCCGACGCGTTGGCCGCCATTCCCACTTGGAGTGCTGAGGAGCGGGCACAAGCAGAGAAGCTCGCTATTCTCACAGAACTCGCCGATCCTGCCACTTCACCGGTACAGGCGATGGCTCTTCAGCAGGAACTCGTCCAAACGCACCCAGATCTCGCATTGCTTGCCGTCGGTGCGGCTCAGCTGACCTTCGTGACGTCCACGAGCATCAGCGTCACCGTGCCGGCTTCGGTCGACATCGAGGGTACCTCTGAACTCGGCGGGAGCGACGAGGTCACGATGGTCTCTGCCGAGACCAGTGCGGACCCGGTGCCCGCCCAAGTTGTCGACGCTCCTGAAAACGCGTCCGATAAGGAGATTTCCGACGACCAGGTCCTGCAGCAGGCTGCTGACGAGGTCACCGTAGCCTCGTCGACAAGCGAGCAACCGGTAGATGTCGCAGATCCACCAGCAGCCCCTACGCCGAGCGTAGTGCCGAATGCCAACGAGGCAATCTCTGTAGCCGTAAGCGACGAAATCGCCGCGCACGCGCGCCTTGTCGAAGGTCTTGCCAATCTCATTGCGGCTCACCGTTTCGGTATGGCCGCCGCCGTCGCACACGCTGCGGCGTGGCCAGCCAGCCACCAATCCGCGCTACGGATCGCTGCGCTTGCCGATGTAGTTCGTAACGAGGCCGGCGCGATTAACACCGCGCTGCGCGCCGAGCTGACGGAACTCGATACAACTGCTGCTGCCGACGACTCGCCCACCGCATTGCTCATTGTTGCCTCGCTGCTGCGTACCGCTCTCGTAACCGGCGAACCGACCGCCGGAGCGGTACTCACCGAGCTGGCCGGTCGCGTCGAGCCGAACCTTGCCGAAGTCGCCGACCAAGTTGGTCGCCGTGCGCTGCAGGGTGTCCTCGTCGGTGCGCCGCCACTGACTGTTCTCGCCGATGTCGTCGAGGTCGAGCGGAGACTACGCGAACTCAGCGGTGTTGCTCGCGCAATGTTGCGCCCACGCACCCTGCGGTTCAAGCGTGCCACCGACATTGCGAAGGCATGGATGGCCGCTGGCGGGCTACTTGGCCGACCACTGATGGCCGTTGCCACCGACGATCGGTCCACCGTCAGCGAGGTCGCCATCGCCATCCGTCGGCTTGGAGACGCCGCGCATGTTGCCCGCGAGATCGACACCCTCGATCACAAATACAAGGGTGCGAGTGGCAAACCGATCGAAGGTGCCGGACGGCAGGATCTGGTAAATCTCGTGGCCGAGGTCGTCCAGACCCTTGCGAACTGGAACGAGGCCGTTTTGTCCGTTCAGCGGTCGAGTAACGCTCAGCAATGGACCACCAGCGAGGTCGCTGATATGCGCGCCGTGGTACTCGACCACCGCGCCGAGGTGCTCGATGCGCTGACTGCGCTGTCCGAACACACTGACCCACTACTCGCGGCCGCCTCAGGCGCTGCTACGGCGTCGTTGTCGCTCACCTTCGCCGTGCTTGACGGCTCCGCCTCGCTTCAACCTGGTGAGCCCGCTCCAGCCTTCGCGATCAGTGCCGAATTGTTGAAGGTGCCCGGCGCGGTCATCGACACGTCACTCGGCCGTGTCACGGTGCCCGACGACACCAAGGTCGACGAGCTACTTGCCGCCGCGCGGCGGACGTGGGTAGACGCGGTCACCGCACAGGTCGCCGCGGAGAACTTCGACGCGGCAGAGTTCATCCTCACCGCGGCAGAGGCCCACCTGCTGCCCGCCTCTGACTGCAACGACGTAAACGCCGCTACCTCAGCGACTGTTGCCTCCGCGCGCAGCGCCGTCCGTGTCGAACTCGACGCCACTCGCGAGCAGTTATGGGCGGAGCTGCGCCGCGCTCGTACCAACAACGAGGTCTCCGAAGAGCAAGCCGGTGAACTGACCGGCTTGCTACGCGACGCTGACGCGACCACTGGCAATCTCGCGGCTGTCCGTCGTCGGCTCGAAGGCGTGGCCGAACTGCTGCCGCTTTACCGAGCCGAGGCTGCCCGGCGGTTGTCCGAGCGCCTCACCGCGCTGCCTAACGTCGACTCTGGCACCGTGGAACGTGTCGCACGGCTTATCGACTCCGGCGAGCTTTCCACCGCAGAGGAACTTATCTATTTCTTGGAAATCGGCGAATCGGTGCCGCAGGTTCCCAATCAGCCAGACCTGCAGCGGTTCTTCCCGGCAGTTCCGGATGCGCTGCCCACAGGTCTGACCCCCGACGTAATCGCTGCGATCCGTGACCGTGGGCAGGTCCCTGGCTGCGATGTGCTTGACTTCAACCGCCTCAGCGCTGACCTGGCCGAGTTGGCTGCGGTCGCGCTTGACGCCTGGAGGCAACTCGCCAAGACTCCAGCCGAGAGTCGGCGGCAGATCAGCGAACGTGACCTACTGCTACCAGCATTGCGCGTCGTCGGTATCGAAGGCAATCGCATCCATCGGCTCGACAGTCTTCCCCGGGGCCGCGATCGGCGCTTTCTCGACGTGGTGGATGTGACCATCAGCGGCAAGCCGCTGGTCCCGGCATTCGGCAGCAAGGTCGGCGGGCGGTTGCGTGTGCTGCTCGCCTGGGGGCAGCCGAGCGCGCAGCTATTGCTCAGCCACGCCGACCAGGATAACTCCGGCGATAGCTTGCTGATCGCTTACTTCGGTACGATGAGCGCACAAAGCCGTCGCGAACTTGCCCAACACGCCGTCACAGGGAACCGTACCGCACCGGTGGTGGTTCTCGACGACGCTGCCCTGGCGTACCTGGCCGCCCATGGCAACCGGCAGATGGATGCCACGATGAGTGTGCTGCTGCCGTTTAGTAATGTGAATCCCTACGTCAGCAAGAAGCGCGGCCTGGTAGCCGAGGAAATGTTCTACGGTCGCGACGCCGAACGAAAGAGCGTGCTCGACCCGGACGGCACCCAGTTGCTCTACGGTGGCCGTGGGCTCGGCAAATCTGCTCTCCTGCGCAGCGCCGGGCACCTGTTTGAAACTCAGGGCGCACCCGGTGAACGCGTCACCCTTTACCTCAGCCTCGACACCGTCGGCATCCGCGCCGGATCCGCGATCGGACCAGAAGCTATCTGGGACGCCCTGCTTCGTGACCTCGCCCACCACGATGTCATCACCCCGCCGCGCCGTCAGCCCAGCCGGAACAACCCGCACGAGCAGGTCCGCGCCGGGGTTCTCCGCTGGCTCGACGCCGACCCCCATCGGCGGATGCTAATCCTCCTGGACGAAACAGACCGGTTCTTCGAAGCAGACGCGCCCGAGTTCTTCCAGACCAACCGGCTGAAGGAACTTGGCCTGACCACCGACGGCCGCATCAAGGTCGTGTTTGCCGGGCTGCACTCGGTGCAGCGCTACGCCAAGAGCGCCCGCAACGGCCCATTCAGCCACCTCGCGCAACGCCCCACCGTCATCGGGCCGCTCCGGCCGAGGTGGGCCGCGAACCTGCTCACCCGCCCGCTGCATGCGCTTGGCTACCGGTTCGCTGACGACGACCTGGTCAACCGCGTCCTCGGTTACTGTTCTTACCAGCCGTTCCTGCTCCAGATGTTCGGCTGGCGCCTAGTGGCCACGATGCGTGCACGTCGCGCCGTCGACGTCTCTGACAGCGAGCCGCCTTACGTGATTGCCCACACGGACGTTGTCATCGTTGAGAGCGATTCAGAACTCAAGGCCGACATCAGTGCCGCGTTCCACGACACACTGCACCTCGATCCGCGGTACAACGTGATCGCCAATGTGCTCGCCCACCACGCGCACGAGTTCGGGCTGGACGCACGACTGTCAGATGTGGAGTTGCGCGAGGAGTGCCTCGGTTGGTGGGACATCGGTTTCGAGGCCCTCGATGTGGAGGGGTTCCGTGCGTACCTGCAGGAGATGGTCGGCCTCGGTGTGCTCGCCCCGAACAACGACGGCCGAGGCTGGCACCTGCGCAGCCTGAACGTTTTGAACATGATCGGGTCGAAGGACGACGTGATCACCCAGCTCGTGGGGGCGGCGACTGTATCAGTACCTGACGAGTTCATCGCACTGGAGACCCGCCCGGAGTTGCGCGAGGGGCGTCGCTCTCCGCTGACCGCCGGACAGATCGACGATGTGCTTGGCGATCACGCAAACCAGGTCCGGGTAATCCTCGGCTCCCCCGCAACGGGTATCGACGACGTCGCACAAGCCGTGCGTCAAGCCGCCGACGTGGGAAACAGGTTCACCGTCCCAATGATCAGCAGTCGTCGGCAATTCGAGGAAGAGCTCGTCGTCGGTAAGCCTGGGCAGCGGCGTGTCGTGCTCACCGACCTTGTCGCACTCGCGCCGCGCGACGAGGCGTGCATCGCAGCGTTGACCGCTGCAATCGAGCAGCGTCCACAACGGCCGGGGGTAACCCGTTCGGCCGTAATCGTCGCGGGGCTGCAGCAAATGGGCTTGTGGCGGACGGTCATGCGCGACGCCAGACACACCCCGGCGCTCGGCACAGTCACATTGCGCCGCTATGACCGGAAGACACTGCGTGTATGGGCGCTGGCGAGCGAGAAGTTCAGTGTCGAGGAAAGGCTCGAGCGGCTGCTCGAAGTGACGGGCGGCTGGCCGATGCTTGTTGAACGGGCCGCGGCACGCGTAGCCGCGGGCAAGGACGAGGGCCAAGTGTTGGCCGCTCTCGCCGAGGAGTTGGCGTCGCAAGCTGGCGCGGCCGCGTTCGTTGATGCGGTCGGCATTAGCGCTGATAAGGAGTTGCTCAAAGCATTCACATCGATACTCACTCTGATTGACGACGCAGGCGCCACACTCCCTGATCTCGTTACGGCTGCCTCAATGACGGTTGATACTCCGGACACTGCGGTGGCATGCCTCCAAGCCCTCGGAGTGTTCGACATTGAGCCGAGCGGGAAGTACCGGCTTGAACCTCTGCTGGTCCGCTCCTGGAGGCTGTCCTCGACATGATTGCAATAGGGCGAGTATCTCGCTTCCCTGAGCGACCGTATCGGAAGGCCGGCACTTGGCTTACCGACGCTGCAGATCGTGACTTACACTCCCGTCCATCGGGAGCGGACCTGCCGCTGACGACGCCAGGGCCGCAGAATCAATCCTGTCCTCTCAAGATCTCCAGCAGCCGGGTTACGGCGTGGGTGAGAGGGATGGCTTCCTGCTCGATCCGGCGGAACGGGGTAGGGCCGGCGGTAGCGATGGTGTTGTAAGCGGTGGTCTCGGCTTCGGTGAGGTGCGGCAGGGTCGCTGGTGACGGCTTGATGGGGCGGCCTGTCTTGTCGTGGTTGACGCCGTGTTGGGCGTAGTAGTGCAGGTCCGTGGCGTCCATGAGGATGGAGGTGACGGGCTTCGCTGGTGCGCCGTCCGGTGCGGGCTCGGCCAGCGTGGCGCGGAACTGGTCGAGGATGGTATACCCGTCCGCATCGATGTCGCCCCAGTAGACGACGTGGTCTGCGGCCCGGATCCAGGGCACGTTCGCGAGCAGGGCGGCTGCGGCCTTGCCGCCGCCCTCGACCACGATCGTGTCCCTGACTGACGGGAACCAGAGGCGGGAGTCACGGTTCTCGACGACGAGGACGACGCGCGGCGGGTAGGCGATGTCGTGCACATCGCCGGTAGTCCAGGCGTCGTGCCTGCGGCGGCCTGACGCGGCGTGGTCAGGGTCGACATAGGTCAGGTGCATGACGGTCAGGCGGGGCCGGACTTCGTCTCGGACATCGCGTCCGGCGACATCACGCAGCAGTGCGCCGTGGGTGTCAAGCCATTTGGTGTGCATACCGGGGACGGGGAGTTGCCGCAGGGTCCAGGTGCTGGCGTCGGGATGCCGACGGAGCCAGGTCACCGCACTGACCAGCACCTCCACGTCGAAGGCCTGAAGACGGTAGACGGCCCGGAGCGTGGCCGGGGTGAGGATCGCACTGGCGGACCGCAACGCCGATGCGAGCGCACGGGCGCGGTCGATGTCCACGGTCAGAGGTTCAGCACCGGTACGGGCGTCGGCAGTAAGCGCAACGGCGCCGTTCAGGTCCGCAATGAGCGTGGCCGGGAAATCGCCGGCGACTCCCCGGATGGTTACCGCCCTACGAATGAGTTCCACGCCAGTGGGGAGCTGGTCGGAGAACCCGCGCCAGCGCATGTGCCACTCGTGCCAGGCGGCGTGCCCGAGCTGCTCGACGGCCTTACCCGTTGACACACCGGGGCGGAGCGGAACGGAGAACACGACTTGGTCTCCGACGCCGACCTCCGCGCACACGGCTTCCGCCCACTTCTGATCGATCTTGCGGCGGAGGGCCGCGACGGCGTCCTCCGGGGTGACGAGTGCGCTCATGCGTCCGGAACACCGACCAGGGGCTTCGCCCAGGATCGGCCCTGCGAGTTCTTGAGGATCAGATACTCCGCGTCTACGTGCGGTTCGATCGCGCTGTGCTTGTCGTTGGGGGCACCGATGACGAGCTGGAAACCGAGGCCGCGCCACGCGCCGATGGCCCGGCCGGTGAAGTGCGCATCCGCCTTGATGAGCGCCTCGTCGAGGAAAACGGGGGCGTAGCGGGGGCGGGCGGCGCCAGCGTCGCCGAGTTGGTATCGCAATGCGGCTCCAACGATGAAGGCGACCAGCTCCTGTGATTCGCCGCCGGACTTTTCGCCGATGTGGTCGTACACGGCGACGTGTCCACCGTCGAGATCGCGTTTCTCGGCGCTGATCCGAACGTGGTTGCGCACGTCGACGAGGTCGGCGAAATCGGGCGCGGCGCGTCGGATGCGGTTGATCACCTTCGCCATCCGGTGATAGGCGCGTTCCCGGTCTTCGTCCGTTGCCGCCTGGTCGATGAAGGCGCGTACTTCGCGCAGTTCCTTGCGGAACCGGGCCCGCACCGTGGAGTGGCTCTCCTGCGGGTCGATGCGCAGCCGGTGATTGTTGTCGGCGAACGGCAGTTCGGCGAGGATGCGGTTGACCGGGTCGATCCGGTCGCGGATCTCCCGGACAGCGGCGGCAAGTTCGCTGTCCAGGCCGGTCAGGTCGTTGCCGGACAGTTTGAGCAGGCTGTCCCGCCACTCGGTCTCCAGCTCGTGCAGGCCGCTGGTCTCCAGATCGGTGAGCAGGCGGTCGAAGTCGCGGTAGGAGGCGTCCGCGTCGGTGCCGAGGTTCGGGTTCGGCCAGCGTTCGATGAACGTCGAGAACGTGTCGATGAGCGCCTTTTTCGACCGATTGATCGTCTCCGTCGCGGACTTCTGGTCGGCGCGGAGCTGTGCGGCGGCCCGTTCCACCGCGGCGTCGAACGTTGTAAGCGACTCCGCCACGACGGCACTGTCCGGGTGGCTGTCGAACATCGCCTCCAGATAGGCCTGCTGTTCCGGGCTGACTTCGACGCCCGTCTCCGCGGCCGTGTCGAGTGCCGACTGGGCGAGGTCCACTTCGTCGACGGTCGACTCCCAGGACTCAGCGAGTACCTTCACGTCGCCCCTCTGCTGGCCGACACGCTCGGTCAGTTTCCTGGCCTGTTCCTTGAGTTCGTCCACCTGGCGCTGCAGCTGATCGATTTTCGGATTGCCTGCGCGGACCTCGTCGACAACGCGGTTCCAGCGGTCTCGTTCCGCCTCGACAGACTTGACGTCCACTTGATCCCAGGACAACTCGGTCAGGGTCTGGTAGGCCGCACGTCTGGCTTCGAACGAGTTGAGGTTTTCCTCCGCCCTCAACACCCAGGCGACAGCAGCGTCAAGGCGTTTCCGCGCAAGGCCGATCCGGTTCTCGAGGTCGGCAAGCAGCCTGCTGTTGGTGAAACCGAGTAAGTTGGCTCGGCCGTGGCCGCCGTGCGCGCCCCGGCCGCCTTCGGATGTCTGGCCATTGATCGTGAGCGCCTTAGGGTACTGCGCCAGCAGCCTGGGCGTCTCGACGCAGACGAAGTCGAACCGGCGGGCGAGCTCGCTCTTGAGCCAGGCGGTGAACGGCGACGGCCGGTAGTCGAGCCTGCCGGGGAGCGTCTTTCCATCCAGTCTGACCTCGTCCGGCAGGCCGGTACGTACGCCCTCGAACTGGACCCGCCGGCCGGTCGACACCTTGTTGATCGCCTCACGGAACGAGTTCAGCCTGCCGATGTCGATCAGCATTCGCGTGGCGAATCCACCGAGCGCCAGGTTGAACGCCTCGCGCCACGGCTCGAACTCCGTCCGCACCTCGATGAGCTCGCCGACGAACGGCAGGTCGTCCGGGGTGAGCCCGGCGGCCTCGGCCAATGCCGCGCGAGCCGCGTGCAGTTCGGTCGGGATGTTGCCCCTGCGGGCCTTGACCGCGTTGTGCTCAGCGCGCCACCTGGTCAACTCGTGTTCGGCTTCCTTCTTCTCTGCCATCGCCTCGGCGAACTCGTTCTGGGCGGTCCTCCTGGCATCGGTGTCGGCTAGGGACCGATGCGCTGTGTCGACCAGTGCGGCGAAGCCCTCCCCGGTCGACACGGTAGCGCCGACGGTTTCGAGTGCCCGGTCCAGCCGCTCCCGTAAGCGTTCGACGTCGCTCAACCGCTGTTCCACGCCGCGGATCTCTCGGAGTGCAGTGTCCAGGCGGTCACCACCGGACGCGCGAAGCGTGGCAGTCACCCCTTCGCACTGCGATTCAGTCGCATCGACCAGGGCGATGGTCTCCGCCAGTTCCTCCTTGGCGCGACGGTGCCGCTGGGCCAGCTCCTTCTCGGCCGCACGCAAGAAGCCGAGCCGGCGTTCATGACGCCACAACGCGGCAGGCGACGATGGAGCAGTCAATGACCCGAGGTCGTCGATCACACGCAACCGGTCCACCGCCTCGTCGATGGTTTGCCGGTGCTCGCGGATCGGGGTCAAGGCCTTCACCTGCTGGCGGGCGGTGATCATCCTTTCCCGGGTGCCGGAAAGCTCGTCGAACTGCTGTACCACCGCGTCCGCGGTGGCCAGTGTGGACGGCTCCTCGAGGACCATCGTCTTGTACAGCGCGTCGACGGTGGTGATCTGCTGCCCGGCCTGGATCCGCCCCAGCAGCGCGACCGCCTTGTGCCCGTCGCCCGCGGCGCCGATGCCGAGCGTGGTGTGGAGACGCGCGGTGAAGTCCCGGTCGGTGTCGAAGCAGTTCAAGCCGGTTGCCGCGACCTCGGCACGGGCGAGTTTCTTACTTGCCGGTCCTTCCAGCGCTCGCAGTTGGTATCCGTGGTCACAGGTGGCTCGCACCGCGACAACGTCGTCGAGGCTGCGGGCCGACGAAGGGACATACCAGGCCCGGAGTGCGGTGAACTCGGCGCCGGTGTGGTCGGCCCAGGTCATCGCGATGGCCGACCAGGTGTCGCGGCCGTCCCCGCGCAGCACCCTCGACTTCGTCTCGCCGTCGGTCCGGGACTCGTCGAGCTTGCCGCGCGCATAGGAGAGGATGTTGCGCTGGTCCTTGCCCCGGGGCCTGCCCACCACTCCGCCGTTGGACGCCCCATTGAAGGGAGTCGTATGCGGCATGAGCAACGCGATGTAGGAATCCATCAGCGTCGACTTGCCTGATCCGGAACCGCCGCTGAGCAGGGTCGCGCCGGGTGCGAGTCGTAGGTGGTGATACCCGTCGTAGCCGCCCCAGTTGACCAGTTGCAGGTCTCGCGCCACCCACTGCTGGCCTCGGGACGCCGCCGGGATCAACCCGAACAGCGTGTCGATCATGCTCACGCCGTAGCCTCGTTTCGCCCGTGCAACCACTGCTCCAGTTCGGCGAGCTTCGCGGTACTCAGCACGACCTCCACCATCGGGGTGATCCGATACCGGCCCGAGGACTCCTCCGTAAGCAGTCCTTCGGTGACCAGCCGCTCCACCGCTTTACGGACCTCTTGCTGGCCGCGGGCCAGGTTGTGGTCGTTCGGATCGAAGTAGGTCAGCACGGTCTGCTCCAGTTCCTCGATGTCCACCCGCGCGGACGTCTCGCCCGTCCCGCGTTCCCGTTGGAAGACGGTCCGCAGGTGCACCAGCACCAAAGTCTCGGCCCGGTTGTAGGGGTCGTCCTTGAGCAGGATCGGCACATCCAGCTCCACCGAGCGCACCTGCTGCTTGTAGGCGACGCCCCGGTCGTGGTCGACCACAAGCCGCACGAACAGGTCGTGCAGTCGCGACTCGATGATCTGCTGGTTCTCCAGCAGCGTGCGCCACTGCGCCGGGTTCTTCTCGGCCAGCAGGAACTTGCGCCGCAACAACTGCACCAGCACCCGTCGCACGTCCGCGTCCAAGGTGCCCGCGTCGCCGGCGAACAACTCGGCTGGATCGTCCTCCATCGAGACCGGGTCGATGAATCCGGCCCCCGTGCCCGCCGACCAGCCGTTGTCGGCGCCGTCCGGTTCACTCATCGCCACCGCTCCTTTCTGCGCTCACCGGGTTCGCCGCCACCACGCCGCCGAGGGCGAACCGTCGCCGGGTCAGGTCGGGTCGGACCGTGTCGACCACTGCGACCTCGGCCGTCTCGGTCATTCCGGCATCATGGGCGATCTCCAGCAGGCCGAGCAGGTCGACCGGCCGCTGGATGTCCTCGCTCGCCGCGCGGAACGCCGCCGCGACATCCACGCTCTCCGCGCCGCCCGCGAACGCCGCCAAGTGCGCGCGCAGCTCGGCGTACTGTGGGCCACCCCATGCCCGGGTGTCCGCAGTTGGCACGTCCTCGGATTCATCCCATTCCCGCAACGGCGCGGGCGGCTGTGGTGGCCGAAGGTCGCTCATGCGCTGCCGCAGGTGTCCAACGTCGGCCACCGGCAGGCGACGGAGCGGCTCGACGGGCTCACCTCGCCGTGAACCGGGAACCCATTTGTGAAGCCCGGACATCACGTTCCTCAACAGTTCATCCACCTGGCGATCCCGCATCGGATCGTGGTTGCGGACCTGGGTGGTGATCACATGGGATGCCTGCCGCTGCGCGGTCAGTACCTCCTTGACGCCCTGTTCGATCCGGCGCGAGATCTCGGTGAGCTCCCGCCGCTGCTGCTCCGGCAGCAGATCGGTGAACCGGTGCCGCAACACCGTGCGCAGCTGGCTCCACAGGTCATCGATCTGCGCCGGGTCGCCGATCAGGCGCAACGCCCCAGCGAACGCGCGGCCTTCCGGTGTCGCGTCCAGGATCCGCTGGCCGCGGGCCAGATACTCACGGAGCACCTCACCGGTGGGCCGCACGTCGTGCCGCAACTCGGCGACGACGTCCCGCTGTATGGCCTTGATCGACTCCGCCACGCGTGCGAAGTCCGCGGGCAGTTCGCGCGCCAGGTGGAGCACGTTCTCGGCCGCCTCAAGCAGTTGCTCGTCCTCGACGGTCTCCACGGCGCCACCCTTTTCGAGCCGGGTGAGCTCCTTCTGACGCTGCTGGATCTCCTGATGGAGGCGCGCTATCCGCGCCATCACGTCCGGATCGGCGTCTTGTGCAAGCCGCTCGATCGCCTCCAGCAGTGTCCTGACCCGGGACTCCGACACCCTGGTCCGCACTCCGCCGACCCGCCCGGCGACCTCAAGCGCACCGACGCCGTACGCGGACAGCCGGTACACCTCGACATCGTCGTCGGACACCTGCCGCACCAACCACCCCGCCTGCACCCACTGCCTGCACAGATCTCGCGCGTTCCCCGTCGGCAGCGGCTGGTTGTCCTCGTCGCCGTAGCCCGCGGCCCGCAACTGGTCAAGAGCGTCGTTGATTTCCGCGTGCGAGTCCGCCACCGCCACCGTCGGCCGCTCCGCGGTGAACACCATCGCCAGCACCGTCACCACGAACGGCGCATGCGTCTGATGGAGCAGAGCGAGCATCGGATTCTGGAACGCCCGGAGCGCGCCCTGGTAAGCGCCTTCTACGCCTCGTGTAGCCATCGCCACTTAGCGTACGGCGCGAGCACCGTCGCCGACGAACTGCAGATCTGGCGGCGGATCCGCCGTCATCGACCTGCACTGGACCGAGCGATTCCTGACGTAGGAGCACCGGCACGTTGTCATCGCACATCAAGTTGGAAGCAGGGAGGACTACTTGCGGGTCGAACGGCGTGGCGCGGCCCCGCGCTGGGGCCACGCCAACGCCAGCGGCTCAACTACCGCAGCACCGCGGAGATCCCCGCCTGGTCGACGGGCGTGATGGACGGCTCTCCCGCCCACAGCAGCAGGTCCAGTTCGGCGTCGGCGATCTCGGCCCACCTGGCGAGGTGCGTGCGTCCTGGAACGCTGAAGCAACATCGCCTCGGCGTCGCTGCGGCTGCTTGGCCAGCAACGGGCGTTCGCCGTCCTGCCGCGCTCGCCGGTGCTGGACCGGCACACCCATCCCCAATTGTGGCCGCTGGTGCGGGTACACCGAGTGAAGCTCGGCGAGTGGTTCGTCCAGCGGCTCGGTGACCGGCTGGCGATGACTGCCTCCGCAGCCCGGTTGTTCCGGTTACCCGTTGACGGCACCTTCGTCGTGCCCAGTTTCGCCCGCTGGCCCGGCGGGTTCTCGTCCTGGTCATCCTCGCCGTGGCGGCTGCTGAGGACACCGAGGACATCACCACCAATCAGGGCCTGTCCGACCGGGTCCGCGGGCTCTCCATGCCTGAGGGCGTTGAGATCGCGCCCTATGACCCCGACCGGTTCGCCGAGCGAACGTTTTCGTCAAGTGTGTCCCGCCCGCCCCCCGCGGGCGGGCGGGACGCCTGGCCGGGAACCGTTGGCCACCTGGCAGACCAGCTCGCGGGCGCCCGGAGCGGATTAAGCCAGTCGGCTCCTCTTTCATCTCGGGATCAGTGCGGCAAATTCCTTCTCGTCGAACGCGCTGATCACCTCCCGCGGGTGCTGCAGTCTTGCCGCGAAAATCGCCGCCACCTCCAGCGCGCTGTGCCCCCGCCGGGTCCAATGCTCGAACAAACATCCCAGGCTGCCGCGCCGCCAGCACCCCTCCGACGGTCAGTCTCTACGCTAGTTGAGGGTGTCGCCGGAGGGGTTGGTGGCTGTGGTTGCGAGTTGGTTGTAGTAGGCGGCGTTCGGTGCGCCGTTGGTGAGGTACGTCGGGTTTACAACGTTGGGCGAGGTGGTGATGGCGCTGTCGAAGTCGATGTATCCGTTTGCTGCACTGAAGCCGAAGTTGGCGATGTAGGCGTTGAGACTTTTGCGGTTTTGCTCGCGGGGATCGGTGTCGCTGAGGCCGAGCGGTGGCACGGTGGTGACGAATACTTTGAGCAGTGAGGAGTCTTGGCGGAAGTAGTTCATGAATGCGAACGACTTGTCGAGGTTGATGAGTTGGTTGAGGCTGTTTTCGATCTGACTGGCGGACTGGCCGTCGAGCAGGTCGTTGGCGCCGAGTGAGATGATCACTGTTTGGACGTCGGGTTCGTTGAGCACGGTTTGGTTGAGTGTCGTGTTCGGGCTGATGGGTAGTTGGTTGCAGGTGGTGGGGCAGTTGCCTGCGGTGTATGCGGTGGGTGCGCCGGCCGGGATTGTGGGCGTGGCGCTGAGTGCGAGCGTGTCAGGCATGTTGAGCGCTCGCTGATAAACGCGGACGTCCGCGATCGAGGCATTGGCGAAGTTGCCTGGTGTGTCGTTGAAGTACCCACGTCCGATGACGAGTGGGCCACGGGCGTCGAGTGTGTTCGTGTGGAGGTTGGTGGCCTGTCCGGACAGTGCCCCGTTGACCCACAGTTGCATTTGTCCGTTTGAAGCGTTGTAGGTTCCGGTCAGGTGTGTCCATACGCCCGCTTGTGCGGCATTGGCCGATTCTGCGCGGTAGTTGACTGGATTGACGCTGTCGGTATCGGATTGGGAGAAGGACCATTTTCCGCTGGTCCCGTCGTATTCGAGGTAGAAGCCGGACGCGTGTGTTGCCTGCTGGACGACGTAGGTCTGCCAGGACGACCCGAGTGTGGTCGGTTTGACCCAGGCCGAGACGGTGAAGCTCCGCCAGGTGTCCAGCGCCGGCCCGCTGGTGCTCAGGTACGTGGTGCTGCCGTTGAACGATGCCGATCCTGGCGAGCTCCCGACTGGCCCGGTGTTCCAGCCCACCGGGCCGCTGGCGGTGGCGGGAAGCCCGGCGTTGGCGCCGGTGTCCGCGGCGGTGGTGCCGCTGCCGTCGCCGAGCGCCCATCGATGCTGGGCTGGGGTGCCGGCCCTGCTGGCGTTGATGATGGTGTTGCCTTTGAGTGAGGCCACGGATCCCGACGCGAGGTCGTCGACCCAGGTGCAGGCGTAGTAAGTGCCTGCGTTGCATGATCCGCCTGTGGCGGTGGCCAGGCTGGTGTTGTCGCCGAAGACGGCGATGGTTCCGGCGGAGAGGCTGCTGGTGCTGACGTCGAGTCCGGTCGCGTAGTAGTCGCCGGCGATCGACGTCGGGTATGCGCTGCCGTCGACATTGCCGGTCGCGTCACCGGAAGCGAGGTAGGTCGGCGTGGTGCTGTTGTGGAAGGGCACTTGGCCGCCTGCGGTCTGGACGTGCAGGCTGACCAGGAGGTTCCCGCTCCCGCCGGTCAGGCTTGGCATGGTAACCGCATTGGTGTAGATCTCACCGCCGGCGGGGATGGTTATCCCGCCGACTGGTAGCAGACTGACGGGGGATGACATCGCAACAGCGCCGGTTCCGGTGGTGCCGGCCTGAGCGGCGACGGTTGCGGTGTCGATCGTGACGGGGACCGTCGCG
The DNA here is from genome assembly GCF_007713715.1 of Amycolatopsis rhizosphaerae. GTDB lineage: Bacteria > Actinomycetota > Actinomycetes > Mycobacteriales > Pseudonocardiaceae > Amycolatopsis_E > Amycolatopsis_E rhizosphaerae. The sequence goes on along the minus strand of NZ_VJWX01000027.1, from coordinate 3,775 downwards.
TTCGTGTTCGACAGGCGCACCCGCGTTTGAGTGCCGGTCGCGGTGGGGTGCACGACCATGCGGATGGTCTGGTTGTTGAAGCTGTTGCCCGGTGGGGCGGTGCTGGCGTCCGCGGGTGCGGCCCAGGCACCGAGCCATCCTTGCTGGGCGCTGAGGACGCGGGGCGCGATCGCGAGAACGTGAAGGGCGGGTGTCTGATTCGAGCCTTGGGCGCAGGTGTTTCGTGCGGTGCCGCCAAGGTAGGGAAGGGTGATCGACTTGAGCTTCTTGTGGGGATCGGCGGGCAGGAAGATCGCGTAGATCTGACCGGACCTTTGTGGCACGGGGGTCGCCATCGCCGTGACGATGTATTTGGGTACGACGGTGGCGCTGGCAGGGTCTCCGTAGATCCAGTCGGGCACGGAGGGGACTACGGGATTACTCGTTGGTCCGTCCAGGTAGCTGATGGACGCGGGAGCGGCTGGTGTGGGACCGCAGGTGGCTGCCACTAGCAGCCCCACCGCGCTGGCGTTGACCTGTTGGTCTTGCGGGAACGGGATGGTCTGGCCGAACGCGACCACGTTGTCCGGCGTGCTTGCGTTGCCCGCCGGCGGGATCGAGAAGGCCGCGCCGCCTACCGTGTAGTTCTGGCCGGGTGTGATTCCGGCGTTGGCCATCGACTGCGCGGACAGCGCATAGCCGCCGACGGTGTCGAGGTTGCCGTTGGAGTTGACGTTGTCGTTCACAATTCCGTGGTTGTTCATCGCGGCGGCGAAGGTCGCTGCGGTGACGTTGTTGACCGCCGCGACGGTGAGCAGTTGGATTCCGGCCGCGTATCCGGTGGACGAGCCGTTCTTACCGGTCACGCTCACGGTCACGGAGTGGCTCCCGGGCTGCAGATGCCCGCCCCACAATGGTAGGTAGGTGCTGTTAACCGTGGCGGAATAGGTGTCGTATGGCGAGGAGGGCGAGGTGTTGTCCAATGGTGTCGCGCCGTCGAGGTTGAAGGCGAGCTGACCGTAGTTGGGTGCCTGGGTCAAGGTGATTCCCAGCGCGTAGTCGGCCTCGACCGGCACGGTGAACGTCAGCTTCACCGCTTGTCCGGCCGCGGTGGCCGGGAACAACAGTTGCGCGCCGTCGCGCCAGGTTTGCCCGCTGGAGTTGGGCTGGATCACCGTGGCGGGACCCCCGAGGGTGGTGGACTGGACGGCCGGGCTGAATGCGTCGCGCTGATTGGTAGGTCGCAGGTGGAGGCGGTCGGTGCCGACCATGTAGCGGTTGCCGACACTGGCAGAGTTGGTTCCGGCGACCGTGAATGTGAGGGTGTGTGTGCCCGCGGTCAGGTAGGTGGTGCCGAAGCTGGCGAACCTGGTCGCCGCAACGCCGGCGTTATAGCCGTCGAACTGCGTGAGCCCGTTGATGGGCAGGGGGGTCGTGCTGTCCAGTGTCGCGGTGATGATGCCGTAGTCGGGTGCGACGGTCATGTTCGCACCCAACTGGTAGGCGGCATCGCCGCCGGAGGGAATCGTGAAGGTCTCGGTGAACGAGGTATTGGCAGCGGCGCTTTGGAACCAGAGCTGCTTGCCACCAAACCAGGAGACGCCGCAGCAGTCGGCCTGCGGCCCCAGCGGGATGTTCTGCCCGCTGGGCTGGCTGACGGCCAGAGTGGTCGCAGCGACATCGCTGGGTACTGCACCGGCACTGGTGGCGGGTGCGACGTACAGGACGTAGGGCTTGGACTCCGGGGACAGGTTGTGTGCGAGGTCGAAACTGCGCAGGTAGATCGTGTGGTAGCCGACGGACAGGTTGGCGGGCATGCGCAGTGTCGATGTCCCGTCCGGGCCGATGCCCACATAGCCGCCGGTCGAGTGGCCGCCGGAGTCGGTGAACGTCTGGTTGTAGTTGCATTCATTGATTGGCGGGGCAGGCTCGCTGCCCGACCCTTGCAGGGTCCAGGTGAACCCGGCGATGTTGCCGGCGCCTCCGGCGATCAAGGTGAGCGCACCCGGGGCTGTGGTTGGTTCGCCCCAGTAATTCTGCGGGTAGTCCTGCGAGTTCGCGGACGGTTGCTGTGTCGGTGGCGGCAGGTAGGTGAAGTTGTAGAAAGCGCCGGGCGAGCCCATCGAGCTGTACTGGTCCGATGTGGAGGCGTAAACCCGGAATTGGTAACCCTGCTGTGTCAAGGGAACCGGATCGGTGAAGGCGCCGACGGTACCGGAGCCGATCGGGGGAGTGTCGCCTGCGGACACTTGCTGACCGTTCTGGTCCAGCAGCGTGAAGTGTTCGACGAGGTTCAGCGGCGGGTTGTTGTTGTCGCTGGCCGAAGCGTACATCGTCGGTTTGCTGTCCGATGTGTAGGCGACACCAGTGCAGGTCACACCGCGCGAAACGTTGAGGTTGTACGGTGTGTTCGGGGGATAGCTGAAGTTGACCGTCAGCTGGGGGTTCTCGTCGAACTTCTTCCACTGCATCTGGTCGTTCTCGTTGTCGGCTCGCAGACCAAGCGTGAGGTTGGGCCACGCGTTGTTCGCTGCCTGCTGCGCGTTGCCGGTGACGGTGAAGACGACATTGCCCGGTTGTCCGCAGTTGGCGCCAGCCGCGGAGAACTGACGATCTGTGAAGTTCCATGCCGGTCCCGGCCACCGGGTGTTGTCGTCGATCGGCCCGGCCAGCCCGACATCTACCGGCTCCGTGGTGCAGCCGTTTGCACTCCATACTTCGTTGGCGAACATCCAGGAGCCGAACACCGTCGCCGTGGTGCCGTTAGGCCGCGCCGCGATCGCTGTCGTGTCGAACCGGAAGAACGACCGGGCCACGGTCATGCCGTTACAATCACCCGTGGGGTAGCAATAACCCACCTGCGCATAGGGAATCTGCGCCGGCGAGGTCGGGCTGTACCACCAGCCGTTCGCCGTTACCTCGTTCCAGTACCCAGGGCAGCTCGTCACCGAGCAGTTTATTTGAGGGTCGATATAGACCGGATAGGTCACATTCGGCCCGGTTAGGGCCGCCGCAGTCGGACTGATCGATACCTCGGCGTTCGACTGACCGGTCGCCGCGTCGCTGGTTTGTTGCGTGACGGAGGCCGGCAACGCGGTGAGCGTGCCAGTGCTGGGATCGGTTGCCGATGGCGTCGCGCCCATTGTCGGGTTGAGGTGGGAATCCCACATAGCGGGTTCCGGTCCGCCGAATACCGGCTTTCCGGTGTTATCGACCGCGACCAGCCCGCCTTGTCCATCGCCGTTCACGGTCAATCCCATTGCCTGGGCCTTCAGACGAACGTCGCTCAACGCCGGGTTCGATGCTGCCTGGCGGTCGTGTACCACCAGCACCTCAGAGTAATGATCGGCGGCGGCGGTGACGGTCAGGTCGACCCCGGACAGCACATTGGGGTAGGTCGCGGTCGCTCCGCTGACGACGGGCGTCGGCAACGGCGTCGGCCAGGAGAACGACAACGTGGTGTTGTTGAGAGCCACGGTGACCAGTGGCGAGGTACCCCCCGCGGAGAAGCTGACGTTCTGTGTGGTGTTCGCCGGCGCGAGCCGCCCGTCGGATGTCTGATGCAACGTCGCGTCTACCGGCACCCATTGATTGTTGCGGTTCACGCGCGTCGGCCGGGCCGTCGCGTTGAGGGTGAACGTCCCGTCGGGATTCGCCACGACCTGGCGTGTCTCGGTGGCGTCTGCGACGACCTCGACCGGCTTCCCGGTCATTTTGGCCTGGGCGCCTGCTGTGTCCTCAGCGGCTTGATTCGTCGGTGGGGCGGGCAGATCCGCAGGGCTCGCCGGGCCTGGCG
>NZ_VJWX01000279.1 GCF_007713715.1 Amycolatopsis rhizosphaerae | reverse complement strand
CATCCGGAGAGATGCCCGGACGGAGGTCAGGTTCCGGCGGGGAAGGTCTGCGGGGTCAGGTCGGCGGTCAGGCTTCCCCGGCTCTGCCGGTCCTTCAGCCAGGCGAGCCGGGTGAACCGCTGCTCGAAGCCGGCGGCGGTGAGCCCGTGGCGGATGTAGGCGTCGGCGAGCTCGCGCGCGCCGGCCTCGACCGTCCACCGGGCTTCGAAGCCCGGCAGCGCGGCCCGGATGCGCGAGAAGTCGACGCGATAGGACCGGGGGTCGGGCCCGGCCTCGCCGGTGATCACCAGCTTCGCGCCGTCGACCACGGTGGTCACCGCTTCGGCGATCTCGCGCACCGTCAGGTTGTTGACCTCGGTGCCGACGTTGAACGCCGTGTCGTGCACGGCCCCGGCGGGTGCGGTCAGCGCGGCCTCGAACGCGGCGGCGATGTCCAGCGCGTGCACCAGCGGCCGCCACGGCGTGCCGTCGGACAGCACCCGGACCTCGCCGGTGAGCACCGCGTGCCCGACCAGGTTGTTGAGCACGATGTCGGCCCGCAGCCGCGGGGAGAACCCGAACGCGGTCGCGTTGCGCAGGTACACCGGGCTGAAACCGGAATCGGCCAGTGCGTGCAGGTCGTCCTCGACCCGCACCTTCGACTCCGCGTACGGGGTGACCGGGCGCAGCGGGGCGTCCTCGGTGACCAGTCCGTCGCCCGCGGCGCCGTACACCGAGCACGTCGAGGCGTAGAGGAATCGGCGCACCCCGGCGTCCTTGGCCAGCCGTGCGAGCCGGACCGAGGCCTCGTGGTTGATCCGGTAGGTCAGCTCGGGGGCGAGCGAACCGAGCGGGTCGTTGGACAGCGCCGCCAGGTGCACCACCGCGTCCATGCCCGCCAGCGTCCCGGCGGTGACAGTGCGCAGGTCGGACCGGGTACCCGGCGGATCGTCCGGCGTGGGCCCCAGCACGCATTCGGCGAACAGGCCCGAGTCGAGCCCGTACACCTCGTGCCCGGCCGCGCGCAGCACCGGCGCCATCACCGAACCGAGGTAGCCCTGGTGGCCGGTCAGCAGTACCTTCATCCGTTCGTCCCCGCCGTTCGCCGCTTCTCCCACAACATCCACGGCCGCTCGCCGCTCTCGTACGCCGCGTCGAGCGCGGCGCGTTCCTTGAAGGTGTCCGCGGGCTGCCAGAAACCGCGGTACGGGTAGGCCAGCAGCCTGCCCTTTTCCGCGAGCGTGCCACAGGCGTCCTCGACCAGGTCGCCGTTTTCCGGAAGGTGGTCGAAGACCTCTTGGCGCAGCACGAAGAACCCGGCGTTCTCCCACACCGGCAGGCGGCTCGCGGAACTGATCGAGCGCACCCGGCTGGCGCCGGAGTCCGGCCCGCCGTCCAGCTCGACGCAGTGGAAACTCGACTGCGGTGGCACGACCATCATCGACGCGCCCGCGTCGCTGGCGGCGAAGGTGTCGATCATCGTGTCCAGCGGGGCGTCCGTGAGCACGTCGGCGTAGTTGGCCAGGAACATCTCCTCGCCCGCGACGTACTCGCGCACCCGCCGCAGCCGCTCCCCGATCGGCGACTCGATTCCGGTGTGCACGAAGGTGATCGACCAGTCGCTGATGTCGGTGGACAGCAGCTCGACCTGCCCGTTGTGCAGCACGAAGTCGTTCGACGCGGTTTCGGTGTAGGTCAGGAAGAAGTCCTTGATGTGGCGCGCGCCGTAGCCCAGCGCCAGCACGAAGTCGCGGTGCCCGAAGTGGGCGTAGTAGCGCATCACGTGCCACAGCAGGGGCCTCGGGCCCACCAGCTGCATCGGCTTGGGCACGTCGTCGGCGGGCCCGTTGCGCATGCGCATCCCGTAACCGCCACAGAAGAGGACCACCTTCATCGGCCGACCACCTCTCGCTCCGGCAGGACGATCTCCAGCCTCGGGATCGGGAACACGAGCCTGCCGCCCCAGTCGGCGATGAACGACAGCTGGCGGGTCAGTTCGGCTCGCAGGTTCCACGGCAGCACCAGCACGTAGTCCGGCCGGTCCTGCTCGATCCGCTCGATGGGGTGGATCGGGATGCGCGTGCCCGGGGTGTAGCGGCCGTGCTTGTACGGGTTGCGGTCCACTGTGTACGGCAGCAGGTCCGGCCGGATCCCGCAGTGGTTGAGCAGGGTGTTGCCCTTGCCCGGGGCTCCGTAGCCTGCCACGCGCTCCCCCCGGCGGCGGGCACGGATCAGGAACTCGAGCAGGTCCAACCGGACTTCGCCGACGCGGCGGGCGAAGTCGTGGTAGCCCTCCAGGGTGTGCAGCCCGGCTTCGCTCTCGGCGGCCAGCGTCTCGCGCACCCGCGGCCCCGGCTCGCCCGCGACCGCCTCCGGCCGGGCCCACAACCGGATCGACCCGCCGTGGGTGGGCAGCCGCTCCACGTCGACCACCGCGAGTCCCGCGGTGGCCAGCGCCGCCTGGGCGGTGGCGACGGTGTAGTACTGGAAGTGCTCGTGGTAGATGGTGTCGTACTGGTTGAGCTGCACGAGGCTGAGCAGGTGCTGCACCTCGATGCTCACCCAGCCGTCGTCGGCGACCAGCGCCCGCAGGCCCTGGGTGAAACCGAGCAGATCGGGCACGTGCGCGTAGACGTTGTTCGCCACCACGAGGTCGGCCGGGCCGTGTTCGGCCCGCACCGCGGCCCCGGTCTCCGGGCCGAGGAAGGCGGTCAGCGTCGGCACCCCGGCCTCGCGGGCCGCGTCCCCCACGTTGACCGAAGGTTCGATGCCCAGGCAGCGGATGCCGCGCCGGACCACGTTGCGCAGCAGGTACCCGTCGTTGCTGGCGACCTCGACGACGAAGGAGTCCCCGCCCAGCCCCAGGCGGTCCACCGCGTCCGCGACGAAGGTCTCCGCGTGCTCCAGCCAGGAGTGGGAAAACGACGAGAAATAGGCGTATTCGGTAAAGGTGGCCACCGGATCGATGAGCGGTGGGAGCTGCGCCAGGCGGCAATTCGCGCACACCCTCAGGTGCAGTTCGTAGGTCGTCTCGGGCGCGGTCAATTCCGACTCGGACAGAAAGGATTCGCAGGGCGGACTCGCCCCCAGATCCAGCACGCTGACCAGCTCGTGCGACCGGCACAAGCGGCATGACTGCCGTTCCTCGATGGACATACCGCCATTGCTCCCCTGTGACCCTGCTGCCGCAGCCCTGATGTCCCGCTCCACGCACTGACGCCCGCGTCGCAGGCGCTACCGCGGGTGTCACCGTGACTATAGGTGGATCACCCCTTCGCGTTACGGGCATCCGGGTGAACCGAGTGAGGCACTCGGCGCAACCTACACGCAGTGGGTAGTCGATCACCCACGAGTCGTCACCCGAATGACGAAGTCAGCCCAGCAGCCACTCACAGGCGGGCTCCGCCAGCTCCGGGAAGGCCTCCCGGACCTCGTCGGCGAGGTCCGGCACGAACAGCAGCACGGCGTCCGGCTTCCGCTCGCGCAGCGCCCCGGGCCCGGACACCGGAATGGCGCTGCCCGGCATTCGCCTGCCCTGTTTGGCGCGGGATATATCGACGATCTCCGGCAACAATCCGGTACCAATTCCCGCGGCCTGCAGCAAAACAACCGCACGCGAAGCGGCCCCGTATCCGGTGACCCTTTTCCCGGCCGCGGCAAACGCTTCCAGGCGCGTTTTCAGCCGGGCTGTTCCTTCCGCCACTTCCCGCGCCAGCGGGGCGAACGCCCCGGCACGGCGTACTCCGGCCGCCTCCTCCGCCCGCAGCAGGGCGGTGGTCGCCGGATCGGGCCCGGTGCCGGGCTCGGGCCGCAGTTCGAGCAGCACGGTGCCGCCGTAGAGCGGGAACGTCCAGCTCCGGCCGGGATGCAGGCCCGCCGAGGCGGCCAGTGCGATCGCGGCCGGGGTCGAGTAGTAGGCGAAATGCCCGTGCCGCAAGGCGTTCCACTGCCGCTGCGCGAGGATCGAGGCCAGCGAGTGGTACTGCATCACCAGTGCGCCGCCTGGGGCGACCCGGGATGCCCTCGCGGCCATCGCCTCCCGCTGCCGGGCCTCGTGCATCAGCCCGAAGCCGTCCACCACCAGATCCGCCTGTGCCCCGGGCTCCGCATCCCGCATCCCCTCCGCTCGCAGCAGCCCGAGCCACGAACCCCCGTGCGGGCTCCCGTACTCGGCGACGGTGGCGCCGGGGCGGACGAGACCGGCCTCCCGCAGCCGCCGCACCGCGTCGGCCGCCTGCTCGGTCAGCGCGCGCGGCTCCACCCCCGCGGGTTCTTCCCGGGTGCCCGGATCCTCCACGAGTTGCGCCAGTGCACACTCCCCGCACAGCCACATGCGCAGCGGGAACACCGGATCCGGTCCCGGCTCGCCCGCGGGCGGGAACAGGTCGCAAGGGGGCTGCGCGCCGAGATCGAGCACGAGCCACCCGGCACGGGAACCACAGGCGCGGCAGGCTGGCACGATTCCTCCACGGGGCGGGCCGGACGAGACGAACGGAGCAAATCTAGGTGCAGGTAGAGGAAACCGAACTGGCGGGCGTGCTGTTGTTCCGGCCCACCCCCCACCACGACGAGCGCGGGCTGTTCACCCGGACCTTCGACGCCGCGATCGCGCGGGCACACGGGGTCGACCTGGGCGAGGCGGCCCAGGACTCGCAGTCCCGCTCGCGGCGGGGCGTGATCCGGGGGCTGCACGGCCGGTCCGGACGGGGCGAGGCGAAGCTGGTCCGCTGCGCCCACGGCGTGATCTTGGACATCGTGATCGACATCCGCCCGGATTCGCCCACCTTCGGCCGCCGTCTTCAGGTGCGTCTCGACGACACGGAATTCACGCACCTGTACGTGCCGGCGGGGATGCTGCACGGCTTCCAGGCGCTGTCCGAGACCGCCGACGTGTGCTACCGCATCGACCGGCCGCACGAGCCGGGCGAGGACATCGCCGTCCGCTACGACGACCCGGACCTGGCGATCGACTGGCCGCTGCCGGTCACGGTGGTCAGCCCCCGCGACGCGCAGGCCCCGTCGTGGCGGTCCCTGCTCAGCGCCCTCGGCCGAGATCGAGGCTGAGCTTGTCCACGTGGAAGGCCTCGGCGTAGCGGGTGTGCTGCTGCACCCCGCGCAGCCGGGCCAGGGCGAGGAAGGTCTCCTCGTCGTACCAGTCCTTGCCGTGCTGCGACGGGTAGTGCTTGGCCAGCAGTTCCGCCTTGCGCCGCGCGACGTCGGCGGTGAGCGGCTGGTAGACCGGAGGCTGGTCGAGATCGCCGTCCCATTTGATGATTTCGTAGCCCAGCACGAGCTGGTCCCGGAACACGGTGGGCGCGATCTCGGCGACCAGCCGGTGGTCCTGGTGCCGGTCCCCCCGGTGGGGCGCGAACACCAGGTCGGCGGCCACGCGCCCGCGCAGGGCGCTCACCGCCTCCTTGACGGCACCCCAGTGTTCCGGCAGGCGGCCGTCCGGCAGGTCCAGCACCGTGATCTCCGGCCGCACCGGGCCGCAGAAGTCGGCCAGCGCGGCCAGCTCCTCGTCCTCGCGGGCGGTGCCGCCCCCGGTGAGCACCAGGGCGTGTACCTCGAGCCCGGGCCGGGCCGCGCACAGGGTCAGCAGGCTCCCGCCCGCGCCGATGGCCAGATCGTCACAGTGCGCGGCGAGCAGCGCGACCCGCCCGACGGCGGAAGGTTCCAGACTCAGCACCCGAGCAGGCTAGAACCCGGCGTGACCGCACCGGTGCGGGGATCAGTGCTTGCGGACCACGCGCTCGGCCTCGCCGGGCTTCCAGATGGTGATGTCCAGATGACCGGCGCCCGCCACGGCGGAGGAGGCACCCACCACGTCGGTGGCGAAGAAGTGGTCGAAGGCACGGCCCCGGATGTCGAACCCCGTCTCGTCGAACAGGGCCTGCGCGAACCGCCGCTGCTGCGCGGTGTCGTGGACATCACGCACCACGCCCCACAGTTTCGCGTCGCCCTCGGCGACCTTCGCGTCCTCGGTGGCGGTGTGCAGGCAGAAGCGCGGGTCGCGGGCGAGATCGGCGAACTTCGTGGTCCCCGGCATGCCCACCAGCCACAGTTCGTCTTCGAACACCCGGGGCTCGATGGGACTGATCCGCGGGAACCCGTCGGAGCGGATCGTGGCGAGCAGGCACAGGTTCCCCGCCGCCGCGTGCCGGCGCAGGAACACCTCCGCGATCCGCGGCGCGGCCTCGGTGAACTCCCGCCAGGTGACCATGATCACAGGATAGGGCCCCGGTGGCTCGTCGCCGTGACGGCCCCCGCGGCCCCGTCGTCGCGGCACCGATGAGTTTTCCCGCCGCCGTCGTTCAATCTCCGTACTGACCGCGCACACCGCAAGGAGAGCCTGAATGGACATGAAGCTGGAACTGATCGTGCTGCCCGTGAGCGACGTGGACCGGGCCAAGGCGTTCTACGAGGACAAGGCCGGTTTCGGCGTCGACATCGACTTCCGCGCGGGCGAGGACTTCCGGGTGGTGCAGCTCACCCCGCCGGGTTCGGCCTGCTCGGTCTCCCTGATGCGCAATCCCGATGCGGCGGGCACCGTGCAGGGGCTGCACCTGGTGGTCGGCGACATCGCGGCCGCCCGCGGCGAACTCGCGGGGCGCGGCGTCGGGATCGGCGAGTTGTTCCACTTCCAGGACGGGGCGCAGGTGCCGGGGCCGGACCCGGAGGGCCGGGACCACGGGACGTTCTGCACCTTCAGCGACCCCGACGGCAACGGCTGGCTGCTCCAGCAGGTCAAGGGCGCGTGAACGACTTCGCCGGCCGGACCGAGCGGTACCGGCGCGAGTTGCACGTCCACTGCTACCGGATGCTGGCCTCGTTCGACGACGCCGAGGACGCCGTGCAGGAGACGATGCTGCGCGCGTGGCGAGGCCGCTCGGGGTTCAGCGGGACGCAGTTCCGGGCCTGGCTGTACCAGATCGCCACGAACGTCTGCCTCGACGTGCTGCGTGACCGGTCCCGGCACCCCGCGCACTCGTTGTCGGAGATGCCGTGGCTGCAGCCGTATCCGGACCGCCTGCTGGACGAGCCGTCCGACGGCGGCGACCGGCCGGACACGGCCGCGGTGAGCCGGGAGACGATCGAACTCGCCTTCCTCACCGCGACCCAGGCTCTGCCCGCGAGGCAGCGGGCGGCGTTCCTGGCGCGGGACGTGCTGGGCTTCTCCGCCGCGGAGACCGCGGAACTGCTGGGCACCAGCGTGGCCGCGGCGAACAGCGCCCTGCAGCGGGCGCGGACCACGCTGCGCGAGCGTCTCCCGGCCCGGCGGACCGACTGGGCTTCTCCCGGGCCCAGCGAAACCGAGCGCGCAGTGCTGGCGCGGTTCATCGAGGCGCACGAACGGGGCGATGCCGAGGCCGCGGTGGCGATCTCGGCGCCCGGGCTGCGGATCGCCATGCCGCCGCGCCCGGCGGTGTTCACCGGGGTGGAGGCGCTCATCCCCCTGCTGGGCCGGGCGGCGGCCGAGGGCGAGTGGCGGTTGGTGCCCTCGGCGGCGAACCGGATGCCGACCGCGGCGAGCTACCTGCGGCGGCCCGGCGACGGGCGGTTCCGGGCGTTCAAGTTCGACGTCCTGCAGGTCGAGGGCGGTTTGATCAGCGAAATCACCACGTTCGGGGCGGCGTTGTTCCCCGCCTTCGGCCTGCCACTTTTTTTGTGATACCCCTCACTGGGAGGATTCGGGAACGGGACCGCCGGGCACTCACCGGCGGTCCCGTCCGCCATGGAAGACCCCCTCGCGACTACGCAAGTGGCGGCGATCACGGTGCCGGTGGACACACTTCGTAAGGTCACAGACTGGTGACGACGGGTTCGCGCGATCTTGCCGACCCCTCTCCGACCTGCGGTTTCGGCGGTTCGCCGGTTTTCGAACCAAGGCCAGGCTGACTTGAGTGAAGGCCTGGTCAACGGCCGGAAAAGGCCGATTTCGCGGCAGCCGGAGAGAACCCACGGAACAATGAAAGAAAGCCCCGGGTTGGACTCCGTGGCATACGGACCCAAACCCGGGGCTTCTCGGGGGGTGGGCGATACTGGGATCGAACCAGTGACCTCTTCGGTGTGAACGAAGCGCTCTCCCGCTGAGCTAATCGCCCCCGTGCGGTACGAGAAGAACTCTAGCGGACGCCGTTTTGGCTCTGACAAACGGGTGGTCTTTTGGGCCGCACCGTGCGCACACAGCCGCGCACGGAGCGGACAACCAGGAGGTAGCCGCCCTGCCGACAGGTGCAGCGCGAGCGATGTCACCTGCGGCGTTGTCGAGGGGATGCTGTTGCTCGGGAAGTAAACCGAGCAGTATGTAGGTGCCCGGCCGCCAGTGGCCGGACACCGAAGCCGGACAGGTGCGGCGACGAACCTGCCCGACGGGCCGGAGACTCATCCGGGTGATTCCGGCCCCGACGGCGAGCGAATCGCGGCGCCGGTGCGTCACACCAGCAGAACCCGGCCGAGCGGGCCGCGGAAGGAGATGAAAGGTAAGACGATGCGTAACGATCACGTGACGCTCCGCTCGACAGCGGTGTTCGATCTACTGGCCCCCCGCACTCCGGCGGTGCCGGTCAAGGTGGAACTGCGCTACGACACGCGCGACCCCTACGCCGTCGTGGCGGCGTTCCGGACCGGTCGTGCCGGCTGGGTCGAGTGGGTGTTCGCCCGCGATCTGCTCGCCGACGGACTGCTCGCCGAGGCGGGCGACGGCGATGTCCGCATCCGCCCCTCGGTCGAAGACCCGGAGTCGGTGCTCATCGAGCTGAACTCGCCGTCGGGCCACGCCATGTTCGAAGCTTCCGCGCAGGAGCTGGCCGACTTCCTCGACCGCACCTACGACGTCGTGCTCCCCGGCAACGAGCACCTGTGGGTCGACGTGGACGACGCGCTGACCCACCTCATCCCCAACGATCTGGGCTGATGCGCCGGAGCGATCACTAAGGGGACCCCCCTGCGATCGTCGTTTCCCGGGTCGGATATGGTTTTGCCACACCACGACGACGGGACGGAAACACCGGAACGAAGTCGAGGTAACGCGGACGTAGCGCAGCTGGTAGCGCATCACCTTGCCAAGGTGAGGGTCGCGGGTTCGAATCCCGTCGTCCGCTCGGGGAGGCCTACTCGGGCCTGTCACACGGTGGAGTGGCCGAGAGGCGAGGCAGCGGCCTGCAAAGCCGTATACACGGGTTCGAATCCCGTCTCCACCTCGCGCGATTAGCTCAGCGGGAGAGCGCTACCTTGACACGGTAGAGGTCACTGGTTCAATCCCAGTATCGCGCACCACCCCCAAAGCCCCCTGACCAGCAGGTCCAGGGG
>NZ_VJWX01000278.1 GCF_007713715.1 Amycolatopsis rhizosphaerae | reverse complement strand
GTTCGTGGCGGCCGCCACGGTGAGGGTGCCCGAGAGGGTCGCGTACTCGACCGCCCGCGCGAGGGCCTCGTGCACCACGGCGTAGTCCTCGCGACGGGCGCAGGCCAGGCCCCACGGGTTGACGGAGAAGCTGCTGTTGACGACCTTCATGTGGTGTGCGGCGGCCCACATCAGCCCGCACACCGCCGCCTCCGGCGTGACGTACCCGCGGTCGTCGATGACCTTCACCGAGGCGACCCGCACCCCGGGTGCCACCCCCGTCACCCCGCGGCCGTCGTCGGCCGCCGCGATGATGCCCGCCACGTGGGTGCCGTGCGGGGAGGCCGTCGGCCGCCAGGCCGGTTCCCCGGGATCCGGCATCCCGGTCAGGCAGCCCGCCGACTCCTCGCGCGCGACCGCGTGCGCCAGCTCCGGATGGTCCGCGTCGATGCCCGAGTCCAGCACCCCGACCACCACGTCCGGATCACCCGCAGTGACCGATCTCGCCTGCGGGGCGTTGATCTCGGCCATGTCCCACTGCTCGCCCGTCCGGTCGGGCTCACCCGCAAGGGGGATCCGGTCGAAGGCCGGTTCCGCCTGGCCGGAGGGCGTGGTCCGGTACGCCTGCGCGCTGAAGGCACGCGCGGGGCCGATCCGCGCGGGAAAGGCGGGATCGGCCGAAACGGCCACCCCCACGCTGATCTGGGGGTAGTAGCCGGTGGACCTCCCGCACGAGGCCCGCACCTGTGCGTCGGCCTGCTCCGGCGGCGTCGCGGGGTCGAAAAGGACCAGATAGCGCAGGGAATGGCCGGCCGGGAAGCAGCCGGCGGCCTCGTCGGCCGAGGCGGGCGGACCCCCGGCCGCGGCGGCGAGCAGGGCCGCGGCCAGCGCTGCGAGCGACCGCCGGAACGTCGTCACTCGGGAAACCTCCTGGGGACCTGCGGTATCAGCCGGACGTTAGGGCAGCCGGCCACGCAGCGACAACCGGAGCGGTCAAGTTCGCCCGGCCGTGGCCGACCCGCCGTCCGGAAGGTGAGCACGCGGGCCCCCGGGCCGCGTGTGGGATACTCGAGGTGGCTGCCGAGCCGGAACGCCCACACCATGGTGCGCGCCGGTACCGGTGACCCGGTGACATGCCGGAGGAGCGCCAGGTCGTCGCCGCCCGTGCGGGGCGGCTCGACGACGTGGCAGGCGGAGTGCGAAGCCGCCGGCCCAGCCGGTATGTGACCGAGCGGACCTGCCTCCAGGCGCGTGCCGGTTTTCCCGGCGCCGTCCGGGCGAGAAGGCACAGGATTCCCGCCGGTGGTGACCACCCCGGCGGTACAGGACAGGAAAGGGCCCCTGCGCGGCCGCGTCCTTCCAGCATCGGCTGGCAGACGCGCCCGGGGGCGGAGGAGACAGATGACGAACGCGGACACACCCGCCGACACCACCGGCGGGAACGCCGTCGCACCCACGAACGAACCGGCTGCCGCCGTGGCCGGGAACCCGCTCGGCGAACTGCCGCCGCGGGTCCGGGTGCACGCACTGGCCAAACTGCTGGGCTCGAACAGCCGGGATGTGCTGGCGAAGCTGACCGAACTGGGCGAGACGGCCCGAAGCGCGCAGTCGAGCGTGCCCCGTGAAGTGGCCTTCCGGGTGGCCGAGGCGCTGACCGGCCCGGCGGAAGAGCCCGCGGCCGCGGAACCCGTGGCGGAAGCCGCCCCGGAAACGGCCGCCGCAGAACCGGAACCGGCGCCCGCGCCGCAGCCGGAACCCGAGACCAAGCCGGAACCGGTCGCGGCCGCACCCGCACCCGCACCGGAGCCCGAGCCCGCACCGGAACCCGCACCCGAGCCCGGACCGGTGCGCTCGCTGGCGCACGTGCCGGTGTTCGCGGCCCCTTCGCCGGTGTTCCTGCCGCCCGAGCCGCCCGCGGTGACCCGGCCCGAGCCGTCGAAGCCGGCCGAAGCGGAAGCGGAAGCGGCCGCGCCGGAGGAACACGCCGAAGAGGCCGAGGAAGGCGAAGAGGCGGGTGGCCGCCGCCGCCGTCGCCGGGGCCGCCGTGGCCGCGGCCGCGGCAAGGGCGGCGACGAAGTCACCGCCGAGGCCGAGACCGCTGAGCAGGCTGAGCAGGCCGAGGAAGTCCGGGCCGAAGAGGCCGGGGAAGAGGCCAAGGAAGAGCCCGAGCACGAAGAGGCCGAGGAAGCCGAGGAGGCCGAGGGCACCAGCCGTCGGCGTCGCCGTCGCCGCCGCCGCAAGGGCGGGGAGGACGAAGGCGCCGAGGCCGTCGCGTCCGACGAGGCCGTCCAGACCGTCGTCCACGTCCGCGAAGGCCGGACCGAGGCGGAGAAGACCGCCGCCAAGGGCGACGGCGTGCGCAGCGTCCGCGGCTCGACGCGGCTGGAGGCCAAGCGGAAGCGCCGCCAGGACGGTCGCGAGGCGGGTCGCCGGCGCGCGCCGATCCTGTCCGAGGCCGAGTTCCTCGCCCGCCGGGAATCCGTCGAGCGCACCATGGTGGTCTCCGAACGGGGCGAGCAAACCCAGATCGGCGTGCTCGAGGACGGCGTCCTCGTCGAGCACTTCGTCACCTCTTCGGGCACCGGCTCGATCGTCGGCAACGTCTATCTCGGCCGCGTGCAGAACGTGCTGCCCTCGATGGAGGCCGCCTTCGTCGACATCGGCCGCGGCCGCAACGCCGTGCTCTACGCCGGCGAGGTCGACTGGGACGCCGCGGGCCTGGAGGGCAAGTCCCGCAAGATCGAGCAGGCGCTGTCGACCGGGGACAACGTGCTGGTGCAGGTCACCAAGGACCCGGTCGGCCACAAGGGCGCCCGGCTGACCACCCAGATCTCGCTGCCCGGCCGGTTCCTGGTGTACGTGCCCGCGGGCGGGGCCACCGGTATCTCCCGCAAGCTGCCGGAGAACGAGCGGCGGCGGCTCAAGGACATCCTCAAGCGCATCGTCCCCGAGGACGCCGGGGTGATCATCCGGACCGCCTCCGAAGGCATCAGCGAGGAGGAACTGGAGCGTGACGTCCGCCGCCTGAAGGCGCAGTGGGAGGTCATCAAGGAGAAGGCGGACTCGGCCACCGGGCACGGCAGGAAGTCGGCGGCGCCGACCATGCTGTACGAGGAGCCGGACCTGCTGGTCAAGGTGGTCCGCGACCTGTTCACCGAGGACTTCGCCAAGCTCGAGGTCCAGGGCGGCCAGGCCTGGGAGACCATCCACGCCTATGTGCGGCACGTCGCCCCCGACCTCGTCGACAGGCTCAAGCGCTATGTGGGCACCGGGGACGTGTTCACCGACTACCGCATCGACGAGCAGATCACCAAGGCGCTCGACCGCAAGGTGTGGCTGCCCTCGGGCGGTTACCTGGTCATCGACCGCACTGAGGCGATGACGGTGATCGACGTCAACACCGGCAAGTTCACCGGCTCCGGCGGCAACCTCGAGGAGACGGTGACCCGCAACAACCTGGAGTCGGCCGAGGAGATCGTGCGCCAGCTGCGGCTGCGCGACATCGGCGGCATCATCGTGATCGACTTCATCGACATGGTGCTGGAGTCCAACCGCGAGCTGGTGCTGCGGCGGCTCACCGAATGCCTCGGCCGCGACCGCACCCGCCACCAGGTCGCCGAGGTCACCTCGCTGGGCCTGGTGCAGATGACCCGCAAGAAGGTCGGTACGGGCCTGCTGGAGGCCTTCTCCGCGACCTGCGAGCACTGCAAGGGCCGCGGCGTGGTCGTGTCGACCGAGCCTCAGCGGGCCGCGGGCGGCGGCAACGGCCACGGACACGCCAACGGTTCCGGTGGCGGGCACCAGCACGGTTCGCGCCGCTCTCGCGGCCGGGGCAAGGCCGAGGAACCCCAGGCGCAGCCCGAGTCCGCCAAGACGACCCCGGAGCAGCGGGAGTCGGTGGTGTCGGCCGTGCAGGCGATCGCGAACGCGACGAAGCTGGCCTCTTCGGGCAAGCCCGAGGAGGAAGCGGCCGAGCAGGAGGCGGCCCTCAACGGGCAGATCCAGGAACCCGGGCAGGCCGTGGCGGAGCCGGTGGGCGAGACCGCGGGCCAGGTCCAGGTCGAGGCCGAACCCGCTGCCGAGACCGCGATTCAGGCTCCTCCTGCGGCTGAGGCACAGCCTCGGGAGCAGGCCACGGAAGCCCCCGTCCCGGCCGTCGAACCTGCCGCGGAGCCGGTGGCACCGGCCGAGCCGGAAAAGGCGGTGTCCCGTACCGAGCCCGAGTCCGAGGCCGAGCACGAGGTCACTGTGCCCGCTCCGGCCGTGCGGTCCACGCGGCGCCGGGCGCGCCGGGCGGCCTCCCGCCCGGCCGGGCCGCCGGTCCACGCGTCCGAACAGAGCTGACCGCATCTGATCGGGTTACTGCCACCCCGGTGCGACCAGCGCCCGGGGTGGCAGTAATCTAGAGGACGGCCCGTGAGCGCGCGGGCCATGGCGCGATCACCGGGCCGCCGAAGAGCGGGCCGGATCGCAAGCCCTCACCCATTGTCGAGTAAGCAGGAGACTTCCGTGTCGGCGTACGCGATCGTCAAGACCGGCGGCAAGCAGTACAAGGTGGCCGTCGGCGACGTCGTCGAGGTCGAGAAGCTCGAGGGCGAGCCGGGCACCGAGCACACCTTCCCCGCCGTGCTGTACGTCGACGGTGGAGAGGTCACCACGGACGCCGACGCGTTGGCGAAGGTCTCGGTCACCGGCAAGGTCGTCGAGCAGACCAAGGGTCCCAAGATCCGCATCCACAAGTTCAAGAACAAGACCGGCTACCACAAGCGGCAGGGGCATCGGCAGAAGCTGACCCGTGTCGAGGTCACCGGAATCAGCAAGTAAGGAGCTGAGCAGCCATGGCACACAAGAAGGGTGCTTCCAGCTCCCGCAACGGTCGTGACTCCAACCCGCAGTACCTCGGTGTCAAGCGGTTCGGTGGTCAGGTCGTCAAGGCGGGCGAGATCCTGATCCGCCAGCGCGGCACCAAGTTCCACCCCGGCGTGAACGTCGGTCGTGGCAATGACGACACGCTGTTCGCGCTGGCCGCCGGTTCGGTCGAGTTCGGCGCGAAGCGCGGCCGCAAGACGGTCAACATCGTCCCGCTCGAGGCCTGAGGCCCGGCGAGACGTACAGCACCTCCCCCGAGGGGCGGGCCCGGAACAAATCTGGGTTCGCCCCTCGTTTTTTTGGACAGGCTTCACAACCACGGAAAGGCATGACATGGCGTCCCGGTTCGTTGACCGTGCGGTGATCCAGGTGGCCGCCGGCGACGGCGGGAACGGGTGTGCCTCGGTGCACCGGGAGAAGTTCAAACCGCTGGGCGGTCCCGACGGCGGGAACGGCGGGAACGGCGGCGACGTGCTGCTCGTCGTCGACCCGAACGTGCACACCCTGCTGGACTTCCATTTCCGCCCCCACGCCAGCGCCGGCAACGGCAAGCAGGGACAGGGCAGCCACCGGGCCGGTGCCGCGGGCCAGACGCTGGAACTGAAGGTGCCCGACGGCACCGTCGTGCTCGGCGAGGACGGCGAGGTGCTCGCGGACCTGATCGGCCCGGGCACGACGTTCGTCGCCGCGCAGGGCGGCCGGGGCGGGCTCGGCAACGCCGCGCTGGCGTCGAAGGCCCGCAAGGCGCCGGGGTTCGCACTGCTCGGGGAGCCGGGGCAGTCGCGTTCGCTGGTGCTGGAACTGCGTTCGGTCGCCGACGTGGGGCTGGTCGGTTTCCCCTCGGCGGGGAAGTCGTCGCTGATCTCGGTGCTGTCCGCGGCGCGGCCGAAGATCGCCGACTACCCGTTCACCACCCTGGTGCCCAACCTCGGCGTGGTCACCGCGGGCGACACCGTGTTCACCATGGCCGACGTGCCGGGCCTCATCCCCGGCGCCAGCGAGGGCCGCGGTCTCGGCCTGGACTTCCTGCGCCACATCGAGCGCTGCGCGGTGCTGGTGCACGTGGTCGACTGCGCCACCTACGAACCCGGCCGCGACCCGCTGTCCGATGTGGACGCGCTCGAAGAGGAACTGGCACGCTACACGCCCGGGCTGGGCGGCGATCTCGCCGAGCGGCCCCGGGTGGTCGTGCTGAACAAGGTCGACGTGCCGGAGGCCGCGGAACTGGCGGAGCTGGTGCGCCCCGATCTCGAGGCGCGCGGGCTGCCGGTGTTCGAGGTGTCCACCGCGACCCGCAAGGGCCTGCGGGAGCTGTCCTACGCGCTCGGCACGATCGTGGAGAAGTACCGTGCCGAGCAGCCCGCGCCCACGGCCGAGCGGATCGTGCTGCGGCCCCAGGCCGTGGACGAGGCCGGGTTCACCATCGAGCCGGACCCGGAGGAGCCGGGCGGCTTCATCGTGCACGGCGGCCGTCCCGAGCGGTGGATCCGGCAGACCGATTTCGGCAACGACGAGGCCGTGGGGTACCTCGCCGACCGGCTCAACCGCCTGGGTGTCGAAGAGGCGCTCGCCAAGCTCGGGGCCGAGCCGGGCTGCCCGGTCACCATCGGCGCCGTCACCTTCGACTGGCAGCCGTCCACACCGGGGGTGGCCACGTACTTCGCGGGCCGCGGCACGGACGTGCGGCTGGAGGCCACCGGCCGGGTCAGCGCGGCCGAGCGCAAGGAGGCCCGGCGCATCCGGCGTGACGGGGTGCCCGAGGACGAGGTCGAGGGCGAAGACGAGTGAGTGACACCCGCAAGGCCGTGGCGGAGGCGGAGCGCCTGGTCGTCAAGGTCGGTTCCTCCGCGCTGACCACCGCCGGGGACGGTCTCGACATTGTCCGGCTGAACGCGCTCGTGGACGCCATCGCGGCGCGGATCGACCGGGGCAGCCAGCTCGTGCTGGTCTCCTCGGGGGCGATCGGCGCCGGCCTCGCCCCGCTCGCCCTGGGCAAGCGGCCGCGTGACCTGGCCACCCAGCAGGCGGCGGCGAGTGTGGGGCAGCTGACGCTCGCGCACGCCTACGCGGAGTCCTTCGGCCGGTATTCGCTCACCGTGGGGCAGGTGCTGCTGACCTCGTTCGACGTGATGCGCCGTGCGCACTACCGCAACGCGCAGCGGACCTTTTCCCGGCTGCTGGCCCTCGGCGCGGTGCCGGTGGTCAACGAGAACGACACCGTGGCCACCGAGGAGATCCGCTTCGGCGACAACGACCGGCTGGCCGCGCTGGTGGCGCACCTCATCGGGGCCGACGCGCTGATCCTGCTGTCCGATGTGGACGGCCTGTACGACGGGGACCCGCGCGACGGGGCGACCCGCAAGATCACCGAGGTGACCGGCGACGCGGATGTCGAGGGCATCGAGGTGGGCATGTCCAGCTCCGGGCTCGGGACCGGCGGCATGGTGTCCAAACTGGCCGCGGCCCGCACCGCCGCCGCGGCCGGGATCCCCGTGCTGCTGGCGGCGGCGAGCGAGGCGGACAGGGCACTGAGCACCGCCGAGGCGGGCACCGCCTTCTCCGCCGCGGACTCGCGGTTGTCCGCTCGCCGGTTCTGGCTCGGATACGCGGCGGGCACCACCGGCAGGCTCCAGCTCGACGACGGTGCGGTCGCCGCCGTGGTGCGGCGCAGGCGCTCCCTGCTCGCCGCCGGGATCACCGGCGTGGACGGCGACTTCCAGTCCGGGGACGTGGTCGAGCTGGTCGATCCGGCGCAGCGCGTGGTGGCCCGGGGCGTGGTGGCCTTCGACGCCGGAGAGCTGCCCGCGCTGATCGGCCGGTCCACCCACGAGCTGCCCACCGAGCAGCGGCGGGAAGTCGTGCACGCCGACGATCTCGTCCCGCTGCGCCGCCCCGCTCGCACGAAGGTCGTTTAGAGAGCGTCTCTCTAGCGCAGCTCGCTGCCGCGCGTTTCGGGCAGGGTGAGGATCACCAGGAAGGCGATGGCGGCGGCCACCGCCACGTACCAGAAGAACAGCGTCGGGTTGCCCGCCGCCGACAGCGCACTGATCACCAGGGGAGCGGTGCCGCCGAACACGGCGACGGTGAGGTTGTACCAGGCGCCGATGCCCAGGCCGCGCAGCGCGGTCGGGAACAGCTCGCTCATGACCGCCGGGGCCAGCGAGGACATCGCCGGGTAGAGGCCGAGTCCCACGCAGAACACCACCAGCAGCTTGCCCAGCCCCGGTGCGACCAAAGTGGACAGTGGCACGGTCAGGACCGCCATCGCCCCGGACCAGGCCAGCAACTGCGGTTTGCGGCCCACCCGGTCGGAAAGCAGGCCGAACGGGTACTGCAGGGCGACGAACAGTGCGGTGCCGATCGACAGGGCCAGGAACACGTCGACGTCGTTCGCGTGCCGGGTTTTCACCGCGAAGGGCGTGAGGGCGCTGAAGAACGTGTAGTAGCACAGGGTGGAGAGCATGGTCAGCCCCACCAGCCGCCCGACCGCCTTCGGATGGTGGCGCAGGGTCGCCAGCAGCGGGTGCTTCACCTTGGTGGCGCGGTGCCGGTTCCGTTGGAACTGCTCGGTTTCGGCCAGGCTGCGCCGCAACCACAGCCCGATCGCGCCCAGCAGTCCGCCCAGCAGGAACGGGATGCGCCAGCCGTAGGAGTTCAGGTCCGCCTTGCTCATCGTCCGTGCCAGCACGAAACCGAGGACCGAGGCGAGGAGCACCGCCGAACCGGTGGAGATGTAGAAGAAGGACGAATAGCGGCCACGCCAGGACGGCGGCGCGATCTCACCGAGGTAGGCCGAGGCGTTGGACACCTCACCGCCGAGCGACAGCCCCTGTGCGACGCGGGCCAGCAGCAGCAGGATCGGCGCCAGCCAGCCGACCTGGTGGAAGGTGGGCAGGATGCCGATGGCCACGGAGCCGCCCGCCATCAGCGTGATGGTGAGGATCATCGCGGGCTTGCGGCCCTTCACGTCGGCCAGCCTGCCCAGCAGCACGCCGCCCAGCGGCCGGAAGAAGAACGCCAGCGCGTAGGTGGCGAAGGTGTTGATCTGGGCCAGCGTGTCGTTGCCCGAAGGGAAGAACGCGGTGGCGAAGTAGATGCTGAAGGTGGCGTACACCGTCCAGTCGAACCATTCGAGCGCGTTGCCCACGCTCGCCGCGAACAGTTTCCGCACCGGCAGCCGGTGCCGTACCACCGCCGTGGCGTCCAGTTTCGGCTCGACCATGGTCACCTCCACGTCCTCGCCTGCCTGCGCAGCGTGCCATACGGCGAGGGCTTTTGGAAGACGGTGTCGATCAACCGTTGATCAACCGCGGATCAGTCGCCGGTCAGGTGGTGGCCGCGAGCGCGAACGGGAGCACGGCCGGGGCGCCCGCCCGGCGCAGCAGCCGGGTGGCCATCGTCATCGTCCAGCCGGTGTCCACCAGATCGTCCACGAGCAGCACCGGTCCATCCAC
>NZ_VJWX01000277.1 GCF_007713715.1 Amycolatopsis rhizosphaerae | reverse complement strand
CGTCCACTCCGGCGACCCCCACCCCCAGCTACGGCGCGATCACCTTGAGCCCCGAGGAAGCGCAGCAACTGTGCGGCACCATGCTGCCGAACCTGCTCTCGCGCACGGACAAGATGCTGACCCGCATCAACGGCGGCGCCGACGTGAAGGGCTCGGTGGCCTGGCTGAAGGCGCAGGCCGACAGCCAGCGGGCGAAGGGACACGGCGATCGTGCCGACCGGCTGGAGCAGCGCGCCACGCGCCGGGCGAGCCGGACCGCCGACCTGCAGTCGGTGCAGCAGCGGTTGAACGCCTTCAAGACCGCGCACTGCGAGGGGAAGTGAGGGCCCGGTCGGCGGTGGCCGCGGGCCTGGTGCTGCTGGCGGTCGTCGCGGGCACCACCGGCTGCCGCGGCCAGTCCGCCTCCGGCGGCGGGGGTGCTTCCCCGGCCCCCGCCGCTTCGGAACTGGACGGCATCCGGACTACCCTGGACGCGATCGATTCGGAGATGGCGGGCGACGGTTCGCCGTGAATGCGGGTGTCCCGCAGGACACCGGAGGGCCCGATGAGTCACAATCGCTGGCCGGTCGTCGGGCCCGACCGGGTGCGGGTGTCCCGCAGAACACGGAGGGCCCGATGACCGCACCTGCCGGCCGCGGTCTCGTCCTGGTGGTCGAAGACGAGGACGCGATCGCCGAGCTCATCACGCTCTACCTGCGACGGGACGGGTTCACCGTGCACCGGGAATCCGACGGGGACGCCGCGCTGGCCGCGGTGCGGCGGCTCCGGCCGGTCGCCGTCGTCCTCGACATCGGACTGTCCGGTAAGGACGGTGTGGAGGTCTGCCGGACCCTGCGGGCGTCCGGCGACTGGACCCCGGTGCTCTTCGTGACCGCGCGCGACGACGAGGTGGACCGCCTGCTCGGACTGGAACTCGGGGCCGACGACTACGTCACCAAGCCGTTCAGCCCCCGGGAGTTGGCGGCCCGCGTCCGCACCGTGTTGCGCCGCGGCGCGGGAACGCCCGCGGAGGTCCTCTCCGCGGGCACGGTCCGGCTCGACGTCACCCGGCGCAAGACCTGGGCGGGGGAGCGCGAGGTCACCCTGACCCCCACGGAGTTCGACCTGCTGGCCCAGTTGCTGAGGCAGCCGGGCCGGGTGTTCGAGCGTGAGCAACTGCTGAGCGCGGTGTGGGGTTACCACGCCACCGCCGGCACCCGCACCGTCGACGTCCACATCGCACAACTACGCGCGAAACTCGGCGAGGACAGTCCGATCAGGACGGTTCGCGGGGTCGGCTACGCGGCGGAACAGCGATGACACGGCGGCGGGTTTCGCTGGCGGTGCGGATCACCGTGCTTTGTCTCGCGGTCGCCGGGGTCGCGGTGCTGGTGGCCGGGGTGGTCTCGGCGAGCCTCGTGCGGCGCACCGGCGAGCAGGTGTTGCGCACCTCGATGTCCGCACAGGCGGACGTGCTCGCGAGCCAGCTCGACGAAACCGGTTTCGGCTCCAGGGTCGGCCTGGCCAAGGTGACGGATGTGGTGCGGGGGCAAGGGATTTCGGTGGTGCTCGTGCGTCCGCGCACCGGGCCGACGGGAGGCGATCCGGCCGCGGTACGCGCGGCGGTCGAGGCCGGGCTCGCCCGCATCGACGCCGGGCGGGTCATCTCCGCGAAGCCGACCGTGGCCGGTCAGGAGTACCTCGTCGAGGCCAGGGGAGAGGCCGCCGGAACCGGGTTCGCGCTCGTCGCGCCCCTGCAGGTCGCGCGATCCACCCAGCGCCTGCTGGCCCGCGACATCCTCTTCGCGCTCGGCGCGGGCCTCCTGGTCGCCGCGGTCGCGGGTCTGGTGCTCGGCAGGCTGCTCGCCCGGCCGCTGCGCCGGACCGCGGGCGTGGCCGCCACCATGCGGCAGGGCCGCCGGGACCTGCGTGCCCCGGTGGAAGGGCCGTCGGAGGTGGCGGAGGTCGC
The DNA here is from genome assembly GCF_007713715.1 of Amycolatopsis rhizosphaerae. Classification (GTDB taxonomy): domain Bacteria; phylum Actinomycetota; class Actinomycetes; order Mycobacteriales; family Pseudonocardiaceae; genus Amycolatopsis_E; species Amycolatopsis_E rhizosphaerae. The sequence goes on along the minus strand of NZ_VJWX01000277.1, from coordinate 7,355 downwards.
GAGCGCGGTCAACGAACTCGCCGCCGCCCTGCAGCAGAGCGAGTCCCGCCAGCGCGAGTTCCTGCTGTCCGTGTCGCACGAACTGCGCACGCCGCTGACCGCCGTGCACGGGTTCGCGGAATCCGTCGCCGACGGCGTGGTCACCGGGGAGGACGCGCGGCACGCGGGGCAGACCATCCTGCGTGAGTCCCAGCGGCTGGAGCGGCTCGTCAGCGATCTGCTGGACCTCGCCCGGCTGGGGGCCGACGAGTTCCGGCTCGACCTGGCCGAAATCGACGTTTCCGACACCGCTCGCCGCTGCGCCGAGGTGTGGCAGGTGCGATGCGAGCGGGCGGGCGTGCGGTTCCACGCCGAGATACCGGACGGGCCGATGCCGGTGGTGGCCGACGCGCGTCGGCTGCGACAGGTTCTCGACGGGCTCGCGGAGAACGCGCTGCGCGTCACCCCGGCCGGCGCCCCGATCACGCTGTCGCTCGCGGCGCCCGCCGGGGGTGGCGCGGTGCTGCAGGTAAGGGACGGCGGGCCGGGGCTCGCCCCGGAGGACTACGCGATCGCGTTCGAAAGGGGCGCGCTCAACGCGAAATACCGCGGCAGCCGCCCCGTCGGCTCCGGCATCGGACTGGCACTCGCCCACGGCCTGGTGACCCGCATGGGCGGCACGATCTCGGCGGGCCCAGCCCCCGAGGGCGGTGCCGCCTTCACCCTCACCCTTGCCCGGGGTTCGCACGGTGACGGAGAAGTGCCCGGGTGACGCCGCGCAGGACACTCTTCGCGCTGTTCTCGGCACGCCCGCTCCTCGGGGGCGCGCCAGTCCACCCTGCCGGCATCCGCGCGGCGGCGCCGGCAGGGTGGTGGACGTTTCAGCAGGTTTCGCGGACGTAGGCGGAATCACCCTTCGGCGTGACGTCCCGGTCGCGGCGGACGATGCTGAGGTCGTTTTCCCACTTGGCGCACGCGTTGCGCAGGCCGGCTTCGGAGTATTCGATGACGATCACCTGGTTGTCGAAATACTGGGTGTACTCCGCGCAATTGTTCTGCTCGCCGCATTCCTCGGCGACGGCGAAGTCGAGACCGTTCGCGGCTCGCGACGAGGCCAGTTCGGAGGTGTTCTTCTGGCCGATCGCGAGGCCTTTTCCGTGCGCCTGCGCGGAAAGCAGCTTGACGAGATCCTGGGCGTTCTGCGCGCTGAGCAGGCCCTGGGACCGGGTGAAGCTGTCGTAGTTGTCCGGCTCGACGGCTTGGTAGCCCTTGCCCGCGCACTCGTCGATCCATGTGCCGACCTTGTTCGCGATCCGGCCCCGCTTGTCCGCGGTGCGCAAGTCGAGCAGCGCTTCGTTCCAATCAGGATCCATGACCACGGCACCGTTGCCGTCGCGCAGAACCAGGTCGCCCCATTCCTTCTCGGCACCGGGCTGGGCCTGGAAAGCGTTGACATAGCAGATGTTGTACAGCCCGGCCGCCGCCGGGGCACTGTGGTCGCGACTGACCACCTGGACGCCCGCCGGCGGCTGGTAGGCGCCTCCGATCTGGTAGTCGAACCCGGCGTGCGGGGGCGGCAGCGGAACGTCCCGGACTTGGCTGTGCGGCGACGGCAGCGGCGCGCTTTCCGCCGTGCCGGTGGTCCCGAGCGCGCACGCCGAGCTGCCGATCAGCAGGGCGGCCGCCACGGTACCGCGAGAAAACCGACCAGGAAGCGAATGCATCTGGTGACTCCAGCGATGGTGAGTACGGCCCCGCCTCGGATATGCGGACGACATCCTGGCGACTGGGTCCGGGCTCGCAGAGCAATCTGCTGTACCGGCTGGGCGTACTTCTGGTATCTGCCCGTCCGGCAGACACCAGAAGTTTAGCGGATCACCGCGCGTGGCCGTCAAGACATGAAACGCGTTAGCCGCCCAGAGTTTCGCGCAAACCGGGCTGGAGTGCGTCGCCGTGCGCGAGCACCATTTCGTCGCACAGTTCCCAGATGCGTTCGACCGGCAGCGCGGCCGCGGTGGCGGGATCGGTCATCGCCGCGTGGCGGATGTGCCGCGGGTCGTCCTCGATCGCCGCGCGCACCACGAGTTCGGTGGTGCTCAGGTAAGTGCGGTTGAGTGCGGCCAGCTGCGGCGGCAGGGCGGCGACGCGCGTGGGACGGATGCCGGTGGCATCGGCGAGGCACGGCACTTCGACGGCTCCGGTCGCGGGGAGATTCGGGATCAGCCCGCGGTTGAGCACGTTGCCGTAAACGGTGCGCGGTGTGCCGGTGACGACACTGTGGATGATCTGCGGTGCGTATTCATTGGTGCCTTCGACGGTGAGTGGTTCGTCGCGCTCGATGGCCCGGCGGGTGCGTTCGTATTCGGCTTCGTTCTCCGCCACCACGTCCAGGTACGCGCCGATCGGCAGCCTGAGCCGTTCGATTTCGCCTGCGTGGCCGAGATACCACGGGACGTATTCGGAGGAGTGTTCGCTGGTTTCGGTGGGGTAGAAGCCGAGCCGCCGGAACATGTCGAACCGGACGCGCCGCCGCAACTGCGGGTCCTCGGCGAGTTCGGCGAGCCGGGGGTACAGGTCGGCACCCTGGTGTTCCAGCCGCAGGATCCAGGCCTGGTGGTTGACGCCTGCGGCGTGGTATGTCACTTCGGACAGCGGTACTTCCAGCAGGGCGGCCAGGTCGTGCACCGTCCAGTACACCGAATGGCAGAGGCCGACCACGCGGTCCGAGCCGAGCGTCTCGGAGAGGTATTGCACGTTCATCGCCATCGGGTTGGTGTAGTTGAGCAGCCACGCCTGCGGGCACACCTGGGCGATGTCCTCGCCGAGTTCGCTCAGGAACGGGAACGTCCGCAGCGCGCGGAAGATCCCGCCGACACCGAGCGTGTCTCCGATGGTCTGTTTCACGCCATAGCGAGCGGGGAGGTCGAAGTCGAGTCGGCTGGCCTCGCCCATTCCGATTTGGACCATGTTGACGACGAAGTCCGCGCCTTCAAGGGCTTCACGACGATCCGCGTGCACAGTGAGGACCGGCTTGGCACCACGGGCTTCGGCGATCCGGCCAGCCGCCGCGTGCGCGGTGCGCAGACGCTCCGGGTCGATGTCGTGCAGCGCGACGTGCACCTCGGCCAGCTCGGGGTAAGCGAACAGGTCCGCGAGGAGGCCCTGGGTGAACACGACGCTGCCGGCGCCGATGAAGGTGATCTTGGTGGTCATGCGCTTTCCGTTTCGGTGAGGTGGAGATCGTCGAGAAGGTCGTCCCAGGTCGGTTGGCCGTCGATCCCGCCGCGCGCGAGTGTCGAACGGCCACCGCCCGCGACCCCGGCTCGCAGCGCGTCGGGGAGCGGCAGACCGCGCAGCGTCGCGGCGAGGAACGCGGCGTTGAAGCTGTCGCCGGCACCGACGGTGTCGAGCGGGGTGACCGGGGACGCGGGCACCGTGACGGTTTCGCCGCGGTGGTGGGCGATCGCGCCGTCGGCGCCGTTCTTGATGACGACGGTCGGACCGAGCGCGGCGAGGTGGGCCGCGGCGTCGGACAGGGCGGATTTTCCGGACAGCTGCCGTGCTTCAGCGGCGTTGGGCAGGAGGAAGTCGGTTTCCTGAAGTACCAGCGGGATACCGGTCGGATCCCACTGCCGCGCCGGGTCGTCGTTGGTGTCCAGCGAGGTGGTCGCGCCGTGCGCCCGGGCGGTGCGGAACAGTTCCGGCAGCCCGGCGGCGAGTGCGGGCATCAGGAAGTAAGACGAGGCGTGGACGTGCCGGGCGCCGGCGAGCAGGTGCGCGGGGACGTCCGCGGCCGTCACCGCGCCCAGCACTCCGGAACTGGTGATGATGGCGCGGCGGTCGTCGCGAGTCAGGATCGCGGTGAGGGGAGTCGGCAGGATCGGATCCACCGTCAGGGCCCGAGCGTCGACGTCGCGGTCGCCGAGGATGTCGCGGACGAAACGGCCGGCGGCGTCGTCGCCGATCCGGCCGGCGAAGGCGACCTTCAACCCGAGCCGGGCGGCCCCGGCCGCGGTGATGGCGGCGGACCCGCCGAGCGTGAGCGCGCCGTGGCCAACGAGGTTCTCCCGTTGCCGGAAGTCGAGATCGCCGGTCAGCGGCCCGAGGATGACGTCGGGATTGACGTCGCCGAGCACGAGCAGGTCGAAGTGGTGCGGCATGCGTGGTTCCTCTGGATGATTCGGTTCAGCCTTTGAGACCGCTGGAGGTGATGGACTGGATGAACGTCTTCTGCGCGCCAAGGAACGCCAGCAGCACCGGCAGCACGGTGATCACGTTCCCGGCCATGACCGCGGCCCAGTTGGTGTGGTGCTGTCCCTGGAAGGTGGTCAGGCCCAGCTGCAGGGTGTACTGGGTGTTGTGGTTGATCGCGATCAACGGCCAGGTGAGGTCGTTCCAGGTGCTGAGGAAGGTCAAGACGGCGACAGTGCTCAGCGCCGGCCGCGACAACGGGAGCACGATCCGGACCAGCACCCGCAGCCGGGAACAGCCGTCGATCCAGGCCGCCTCCTCCAGTTCGCGCGGCAGCGACAGGAAGAACTGCCGCAGCAGGAACACCGCGAACGGCGTGACCAGCGACGGCACGATCAGCGCGCCGAGCGAGTCGATGAGGCCGAGCTTCTTCATGACCAGGAACGTCGGGATCATGGTGAGCTGGAACGGCACCGCCATGGTTGCCATCATCAGCCCGAGCATCACCTTCGAGCCGCGGAACCGCATGCGCGCGAACGCGTAGCCACCGAGCGAGCCGAAGACGAGATTGGCCGTCACGGTCACGACCGAGACGATCAGCGAGTTGGAGAACCAGCGCGGGAACAGCGCGTTCTCCAGCACGTACCGGTAACCGGAGAAGTCGATCCCCGACGGCCACACCGACGGCGGGAACCGGTTGATTTCCGCGTTGCTCATCACCGAACTGAGCAGCAGCCACACCAGCGGCGCCGCGAACAGCAACGCCAGCGGGGCCAGCAGCAGGTGCCACGGGCTGAACGGCAACCGCCGGCGCCGGCCATGGCGTACGACGTCGGGCAGTTGGGACACGGAAACGGGGGCGGCGGGCGCGTGCGTCGTCATCGGACCTCCTTGTTGCGGCGCAGAAACCGGACGCCCAGCCCGAGCGCCAGCAGCACGACGGCGAGCACGTACGCCGCGGCGGCGCCGTATCCGGCGGTGAAGTTCTGGAACGCCTGTTGCCAGATGAAGTAGACGATCACTGTCGTCGAGCCAAGGGGCCCACCCTTGGTGGTGACATAAGTCAGGTCGAAGACCTGCAGCGAATTGATCAGCTGCCACAGCGTCAGGAAGGTGGTCACCGGCAGGACCGCGGGCAGGGTCACGTGCCGCAGGATCCGGAACGCGCCGGCGCCGTCCAGCCGCGCGGCTTCCGCGAGCGAGGGTGGCACGTCCTGCAGCGCGGCCAGGAAGACCACCATGCAGAACCCGGTGCCGCTCCACAGCGTGATGGCCACCAGTATCAGCAGCGCCTGCGACGGATCGGTCAAAAACCCTTGCGGGCTCAGGCCGATCCGGTGAAGCAGCGAGTTGGCCACGCCGAATTCAGGGTCAAGGATGAACGAGAACAGCACGCCCTGCGCGGTGGCCGACAGCACGAACGGAACGAACATCAACGTCCGGTACGCGCCGATGAAGCGCACCCGCCGGTTCAACGCGAGCGCGAGTGCCAAGCCGAGCACGATGCTCAACGGGACGTACAGCGCCGTGTACAGCAGCGTGTTGCCCACGGCCTGGCCGAAGTGCGGGTCCTGGGCGAGCGCCGCGTAGTTGTCGACGCCGACGAACCGGGACGGGGTGACGAGGTCGTCAGCCTGGAACGACAAGATCAGCGACCACACCACGGGCACCAGCCCCAGGCCGATGATGACGACGACCGAGGGACTCAGGTAGGCCCAGGCGGCGGCGGTCTCGCGGCGCCGGGTCTTCGCTGCGGCGGCCGGAACAACCGTGACCGGGCCGGGATGTACGGACATGAGCGGGGTCCTAACGGGGGATGACGAGGGCCGCGTTGGCTGCGGACGCGCAGTCGCGCATCGCGTCGGCGGGGGTGGCGCGCCTGAGCAACACGGAGACGATCGCCGCGGCGACGGCCTGCGAAACCTGCGGATAGGCGGGGTGGTTGGCGCGGACGTGCGAGTTCTCGAGCGCATTGACGAACACGGAAAGGCCCTCGGTGTCCTGTGTTTTGCGCTGCCAGTCCGGAAGGCGTTGCGACTCGGCGCTCAGCGGGAGACTGCCGGCTCCGACGTCCCAGACGACGTCCTGGGGCGGGGCGGTCAGCCAGCGCAGGAACGTCTTGGCCGCGGCGAGGCGCCGGTCGCCGTTGTCGAACACCGTCCAGGTGTCCGGTCCGGAGATGGTGATCGGCTTTCCGGTGAACGTGGGCAGCGGGGCGATGTGGTAGTCGAGTCCCGCGTCGACGATGTCGGGCAGCTGCCACGGCCCGGTCGGTACCATCGCGATCCGGCCCGAGGCAAAGGCTTGGTACATCTGCTCCGCGCCCGGTTTCGGGTCAATGTAGACACTGCGGTCCGCGGCGAGTTGCCGCACCACTTCCAGCGCCTGAACCCCGCTGTCGGCGAAGCCGATGCTTCGGCCGTCCTGGCCGACGATGGTGCCGCCGAGGTCCCAGATCATCGGCCACAACCGCCACACGGTGTCTTCGTCGCCCGCGCCGGGCCAGGCCGTGCCGAACTGTCCCTGGTCCTGGTCGGTCAGTTTCTTCGCGGTGTCGACGAAATCCGACCATCGCCAGGATTCGTCCGGAAGCGGAATTGCGCGCTGCTGGAATACTTGCTTGTTGCAGGCGACGGCCAGCGAGTCGAGCATCGCGGGCACCGCGCGGACGCGGTCGTTGACGGTGACCGCTTCGAGCGCGGGCTTCCAAAACTGGGCACCGGCGTGCACGACATCGTCCATGTCAGCCACTCGCGGGCTGCGGGCGATGCTGGCGAGATCGGAGCCGAAGATGTACGCGATGTCGGGGTAGGAACCGGACGCGAGCGCCGCGGTCACCTTCTGCAGCATGGCATCGGCGAGGACACCGCCGCCGAGGTCGATCCGGATGCCGGGGTGCTCGCGCTGGAACGCGGCGACCAATTGCTTGAGGACCTTGAGACCGGTGTCGGTCTGTCCGTGCCACATTTCGACGGTCACTGGTCCGGAGGTGGCGGCGGGTGTCTCGGCGCACGCCGCCGCGGCGGGCACCAGTGCCATGGCTGCCGCGCCCCGGAGAAACCCGCGCCGGGTCAGAGTTCGCACGCGCATGGGGCTTTCCTTCTCCTGCGCCGGCGAGGCAGCAAGGATTGGCGGGCGGGTGAGGTCATCTGCGGGTTCCTTCCGTCGGGGGAGTGGGGGAGAAG
>NZ_VJWX01000276.1 GCF_007713715.1 Amycolatopsis rhizosphaerae | reverse complement strand
GATTCGGCGGGGCGGGGCGGGGTTCCGCGGGTTCGGGTTCGGGTTCGGCGAGGAGACCGGCGCGAACCTGGCGCAGCTCCGGCCCGGGCTCGGCGTCGAGCTCCTCCCGCAGCACGCGCTCGGCCTGGGTGTAGGCGGTGAGCGCCTCGGCTCTTCGCCCGGCGGCGTCGAGCGCGAGGATCAGCTGTTGCCACAGCTGTTCGCGCAACGGATGTTCCGCGAGAAGCCCCCGCAGCTCGGCCACGGCGTCGGCGTGTTCACCCAGCTCGACGCGCAGCCGCAACCGTTGCTGCTGCACCGAAATCCGCATTTCGGCCAGTCGCGCGATCGACGAGGACCAGGTGTGATTGTGGGGGAGGTCTTCCAGGACGTTCCCGCGCCACTGCCCGGCGGCCAGGTCGAGCGCCGCGAGCGCCTCCTCGCACGTGGCCGCGGTTTCCGCTGCCGACACGTGCGTTTCGAACAGCGTCGTGTCCAGCTCTCCCGGCCGGACCGTCACGACGTAACCCCCGCCGCGGCCGCGAAGCCGATCGGCGAAATCGGGCGAGGCCTCGGCCAGCCGCCGCCGCAGGGAATGCACGTAGGTGCGGATGTTCGCGGCCGCGGAACGCGGGGCGGAACCGGGCCACAGCACTTCCGTCAGCGCGCCGGTGGACATCACCGTGTTCGGTTGCAACAGCAACGCGGCGAGCAGCAGGCGCGGCTTGGGGCCGCCCAGTGGCAGGGGCTGACCGGCCACGGCGACTTCGAGCGGTCCGAGAATACGAAAAGAAATCACCAATTCGGGATCGTATGGGCGACCCGGTTCGCCCCGCTAGCCCCGAAGGTATGGCCAAACGGTGAACTGTTTTCGGCAAATGGGGCAATGTCACGGCCCTGTTAGGGCATTCGGCCGATCACATTCGGCGCCTCGGCTCAGCCGCTTGCAAAGCCGCGTGGGCGTTGGCCGTGAAGGGTCCCTTCACAGTCGATTCGACCGTGAAGGGACCCTTCACGGCTCGCGCCGGCCCTGGGGGAGGGGCCGGCAGCGAGCTACTTGCCGTACCCGGCGCGGCGCAGGGCGTCGGCGAGAGCGCCACCGGGTGCGGCGCCCGAGTCACGCCGGTTGCCGCCCCGGCGCTGTCCCTGTCCCTGCCGCTGGCCCTGACCCTGGCCTTGACGCTGTCCCTGGCCTTGGCCTTGGCCCTGGCGCGGGCCACCCTGGCGTTCGCCGGGCTGGCGCGCCGGCTTCGCCTCGCCGCCGACCTCGTCGTCCAGCCGCAGGGTCAGCGAGATGCGCTTGCGCGGGATGTCCACGTCGAGCACCTTCACCTTGACGATGTCGCCCGGCTTGACCACGTCACGGGGGTCCTTGACGAAGTTCTTCGACATGGCCGAAACGTGCACGAGGCCGTCCTGGTGCACGCCGATGTCGACGAAGGCCCCGAACGCGGCCACGTTCGTCACGACCCCCTCCAGCCGCATGCCCGGCTTGAGATCGCCGAGCTTCTCCACCCCTTCGGCGAAGGTGGCCGTCTTGAACGCGGGTCGCGGGTCGCGGCCCGGCTTCTCGAGTTCGGCCAGGATGTCGGTGACGGTCGGCAGCCCGAAGGTCTCGTCGACGAACTCCTCCGGCCGCAGCGCCTTGAGCACCCGCTCGTTGCCGATCAGGCCGCGCACGTCCGTGCCGCTCTTCGCCAGGATCCGCCGCACCACCGGATACGCCTCGGGGTGCACGCTGGAGGTGTCCAACGGGTCGTCCCCGCCCCGGATGCGCAGGAAGCCCGCGCACTGTTCGAACGCCTTCGGGCCCAGCCGCGGCACCTGCTTGAGCAGTTCCCGCGACCGGAACGGCCCGTGCTCGTCCCGGTGACTCACGATGTTCTCGGCCAGGCTCGCCGTGATTCCCGAAACCCGGGTCAGCAGCGGCGCCGAGGCGGTGTTGACGTCCACGCCGACCGCGTTCACGCAGTCCTCGACCACCGCGTCGAGCGAGCGTGACAGCGACACCTCGGACACGTCGTGCTGGTACTGCCCGACCCCGATGGACTTCGGGTCGATCTTCACCAGTTCGGCCAGCGGGTCCTGCAGCCGCCGCGCGATCGACACCGCGCCGCGGAGCGAGACGTCCATGCCGGGCAGTTCCTGTGACGCGAACGCCGACGCCGAGTACACCGACGCGCCCGCCTCCGACACCACGGCCTTGGTGAGCCCGAGATCCGGATGCCGCTTGATCAGGTCGATGGCCAGCTTGTCCGTCTCGCGCGAGGCGGTGCCGTTGCCGATGGCGATCAGCTCGACCCGGTGCTCGGCCGCGAGCTTGGCGAGCTTGGCGATCGACTCGTCCCAGCGGTTGGCGGGCTGGTGCGGGTAGATGGTGTCGGTGGCGACCACCTTGCCGGTCGCGTCCACCACCGCGACCTTCACCCCGGTGCGGAAGCCCGGGTCGAGGCCCATGGTGGCGCGGGTGCCCGCGGGCGCGGCGAGCAGCAGGTCCCGCAGATTCGCCGCGAACACGTGCACGGCGTCGTCCTCGGCCGCCTGGCGCAGCCGCAGCCGCAGGTCGATGCCCAGGTGCAGCAGGATCTTCGTGCGCCAGGCCCAGCGCACGGTGTCCTGCAGCCACTTGTCCGCCGGGCGCCCCTTCCCGGCGATGCCGAACCGCTGCGCGATGCGCTGCTCGTACTCGCTCGGGCCCACCCGCGGTTCTTCGCTCGGCTCCTCGGGTTCGATGGTGAGGTCCAGGACCTCTTCCTTCTCACCCCGGAACATCGCGAGCACGCGGTGCGAAGGCATCTTCGTGAACGGCTCGGAGAAGTCGAAGTAGTCGGAGAACTTCGCGCCCTCGGTCTCCTTGCCCTCCCGGACCTTCGACGCCAGACGGCCCTGCGCCCACATCTTCTCGCGCAGCTCGCCGATGAGGTCGGCGTCCTCGCCGAACCGCTCGACGAGGATCGCCCGCGCCCCGTCCAGTGCGGCCTGCGCGTCGGCGACCCCCTTTTCCGCGTCCACGAACACCGCCGCGGCGGCCTGCGGGTCGGTGTCCGGGTCGCCGAGCAGCCCGTCGGCGAGCGGCTCGAGCCCGGCCTCGCGGGCGATCTGCGCCTTGGTGCGCCGCTTCGGCTTGTACGGCAGGTAGATGTCCTCCAGGCGGGCCTTCGTCTCGGCCTGGAGGATCTGGGCTTCCAGCTCGCCGGTCAGCTTGCCCTGGCTCCGGATCGAGTCGAGGATGGCGTCCTTGCGCTCGTCCAGCTCGCGCAGGTAGCGCAGGCGGTCCTCCAGGGTCCGCAGCTGGGCGTCGTCGAGCATGCCCGTGGCTTCCTTGCGGTACCGCGCGATGAACGGCACGGTCGACCCGCCGTCGAGGAGCTCGACGGCAGCCTTGACCTGCCCCTCGCGTACGCCGAGTTCCGCGGCGATCCTCTGCTCGATCGACTGCGCTGCGCCAGTCACGGTGCCTGTCACGGTCCTGATCCACTCCCCTTGGTCGAAGTCGTGGCTGCAATTCTGCCTTCGGGGCCGAGGGTGGTCCGGACAGGGTGGCCGCCGTCCTGCTGCCGCCGCAGGTCCGGGTGGCCACCGGCCGCCGATCGCGACGTGGTGACGGACCTGCAGGGGATGCTGTCGCCGTCCTCGATGCAGGAACTCGGAACGTACGGCGTGTCTACTCGGCGGCCCACTCGTAGCCGAGCCGGTACCGATCAGCGGGCAACGTCATGTCGTTCATCTCGAGCGGCGTCCCGTCCTCGCGGTAGGCGATGCGCGTGATGGTGAGCACCGGAGTGCCGGGCGGCAGTTGCAGCTGCGATCGCTCCTCGGTGGTGGGCATGCGGGCACCCACGTCCTCGCCGTAGCGGCCGATATGGTGACCTGCCTCCTCGAGCCGGGCGTAGGCACCACCCGGTCCAGTGTCGACCTGCTCGATGGCGGTGCCGCGGGTGAACTCACGCGGAAGCCGGGACACGGCGAGCTGCACCACCAGGCCGTTGGCGCGCATCACCCGGTCCCGTACGGTCACCTCGTCGCCGGGCTGGATCGCGAGTAGCCCGGCAGCGCGCTCGTCGGCATGTTCGAACCGAACCCGCACAGACGAGGACGGGGCGAAGCCCTGGGCCTTCGCATCCGCCAGGAAAGCGCCCTCGTTCTTCGCGCGTGCGGCCCGGGAGAGCCGGGAGCGGGCCAGGCGAACGATGTTCGCCGACGGTCGCACGAACACGCCGCGGCCGTGCTCGACGAGCACAATGCCATCGACCTCGAGCACCTGCACGGCCTCACGAACGGTGCCGCGCGAGACGCCGTAGGCCTCGATGAGCTGCTGCTCGCTGGGCAGTTTCGAGCCGGGCGCGTACTCGCCGGTGATGATCCGCTCGCGTAGCGCGGCAGCGATCTGCCGGTGAATCGGGACTCCGCTGGATCGGTCGACCATCCTCTGATTGTCCACTCGTCTGGTCGTCTTGACCACGAGCGGGACCTGTGTCACGCTCTGTGCGTCTACTCGTCTATACGAGTTGTGGGGAGGTGGCATGGACGGTGCGGAGGAGTTCCAGATCCTCGCCATGCTGGCCACTCAACACGGGCGTGGGGAGAGCAGTGCAACGGATGCTCGACCACCAGGCTCGGCACGGCCACCTGCCCGCCGATCAGCTACGCGAGCTGGGCCGACTCCTCGGCGACCTGGCCGAGCGACTCATCGCCGCGGCTGACGATCTGAGCCGGCCAATGACCGAGATTCCTTGAAACTCCGCGGGCGCGGGCCCGACCTGCTCCGCTCGCGCCGCGTGGCGGTCCTCGCGAAAGGGCGTCGAGGACCACATCGGGTGTATCCCGAGCACACATCCCGGCCCGGCGCACGCATCCGCGCCGGGCCGGGTATCCACCCCTTGAGAAGGGATTCGAGATGGCAACGACAACCAGTCACCGGACGGCCCGCTCGTTGGTCCCGGACGCGGTGTTCGACCAGCTGGTCGAGCGGATCGTGCACGACGAGGACATGGCCCGCCCCCTTGCGGAGCGGATCGTGGACCAGGCGCTCGCCTTCCTCGCGGCCTGCGCCACCGATCACGACCGGCCGCTGGCCCCCAGCTTCCTTGTGGACATCGGCTGGCACACCTTCCTGCTGCACACCCGTGCCTACGCCCAGTTCTGCCAGCAGGTCGCGGGGCGTTTCCTGCACCACGCGCCGACCGAACCGGGCACCGTGGACCGGGAGGAGGCGCGCGAGACGCGGGACCGCACGCTGGCCGCGATCGAGGCCGCTGGCTACGCGGTGGATCCGGACCTGTGGCCGCAGATGCACGCCGAGTGCAAGCAGGATGACTGCCACCAGTGCCACCAGGGATGCACGGACAGCCCGAAGAAGAAGTGACAGCATCGTGACCGTGACCGATCTTGCCGTCGCCTGGGACGCCTATTCCCGCAGCAAGCCTCCCCGGCGGAGCACCAACGCCGCAGGGCAGCGCACGTGGTTCAACTGGACCGCGCACCCCGACCACGGCCCCACCGAGGACCTCCTCGCGCCGAAGGCCGGAGCGCGGATGCTGGATCTGGGATGCGGCAAGGGGGGCAACATCGCCCACCTGGCCACGCTGGGCGTCCACGCGATCGGTCTGGACCTATCAGCACTGCAGATCGACGCCGCTCGCGAGCGATGGGAGCACCTGCCGACGCTGGCCTTTCAGCAAGGCGATGCCGTCGAGTACCTCGCGAGCGGCGCTGGGTGGTTCGACGCGATCTATTCGGTGTTCGGTGCGCTGTGGTTCATCGACCCGGACACGTGGCTGCCGCTGGCCTGGCAGCGGTTGGCACCGGGTGGACGGCTCGCGTTCTCTCACCGGCCGCCGTTTCACGGCTGCTACGGCTGCCAGGCCGGATTCATCCGTCACGGCAACCAGGAGCCGTTCGTGATCCGCCGCTGGGACTACACCCCCGAGATGTGGCACGACCAACTGACCCAGCACGGGTTCACGGACGTCGGGACAACCGTGATCCCCGGACCGGAGGGTGTGGCCAAACCCACTGACACGATGCTGGTCCACGGCCGCAGGCCGGCATCCTTCCGGTAAGCACAGTGCAAGCGGCCCCCGCCCCGCGGCCGAAGCGTGGCGACGACACGAGAGTACGTGCAGCAAACTCCGGCGGCGCGCGAACGCCTGCTGCCAGCAAGCCGGGGCAGATCTGGGGCAGAAGACCAGGATCAGCCACGATCAGGCAAGACGAAAGATCGCGAGGGGGATGCCGGACAACCTGCGGAAACGCTGCGATTCACCACCATCGACGTCGATCAGCCATCAGACAGAAAACAACAGGTCAGAACCTATGGACTACTCTCGTCACGTGGTCAACGACGATTACGTACGCGTGGGAACGGGTGGGCACGTGGTGCTCGCGCTGCACGGCTGGTTCGGCTCGGCGAACGCCTGGGAAGCGCTGACACCGCATCTCGACGGCGACAGGTTCACCTACGTTTTCCCGAACTACCGCGGTTACGGCGCCCGGCGCGACGTGGCCGGGGAGCACAGCATCGCCGAGGCGGCGGCCGACGTGCTGGCGCTGGCGGACGAACTGGGCGCCGGGCGGTTCTCGCTCGTCGGCCACTCCATGGGCGGCAGCGTCATGCAGTGGGTGTACGCGGAGGCACCTGAGCGGGTCCGTGCGCTGGTCGGGGTCTCGCCCGTGCCCGCCGCGGGCGTCCCGTTCGACGAACAGACCTGGCAGCTGTTCTCCAGCGCCGCGGACAGCCAGGAAAGCCGCAAGGCGATCATCGATTTCACCACCGGGAACCGGCATCCCGGCCACTGGCTTGACCGGCTCGTCCGGCACTCGCTGGACAACTCCGATCCCGCCGCCTTCGCCGACTACCTCGTCGCGTGGGCGCGCACCGACTTCCACGACCGGATCGCGGGCAGCGACGTGCCGATCAAGGTGATCGTGGGCGAGCACGACCCGGCACTGGGCGAGCAGACCATGCTCGCCACCTTCGCCCAGTGGTACCCGCGCCTGGAACTGGAGGTCATGCCGGACGCGGGCCACTACGCGCCGGACGAAGTGCCCGTCACCCTGGCGAACTCGATCGAAGTCTTCCTCGACGAGCACTGAGGGAGGCCACCATGGGCACTCCGGACGTGTTCGATCCCAGGGTGTTCACGCGGGGGCTACCGCACGAGGCGTTCCGGCGGCTGCGGGACACCGATCCGGTGTCGTGGCAGGAGGAGCACGAGGTGCTCGGCTGGCCCGCCGGCCCCGGCTACTGGGCCGTGACCCGGTACGCCGACGTCCGGCACGTGCTGCGCACCCCCGAGGTGTTCTCGTCCTGGCTGGGCGCCACCCAGATCCGCGATCCCGAACCGGCGGATCTGGGGTTCATCCGCCGGATGATCCTCAACATGGACCCCCCGGAGCACAACCGGTTGCGCCGCATCGTCTCGGGGGTGTTCACGCGGCGCAGGCTGGAGACCTTCGCCGCGCAGATCGGGCAGCGGGCGCGGGAACTACTCGGCGCGGTGGCCCCGCGCGGCCGCTGCGACCTGCCGGCCGAGGTGACCGACGACTTCCCGCTGCTGAACCTGTCCGACCTGCTCGGCGTGCCCGCGCAGGACCGGGGCCTGCTGCTGAACTGGACCAACCGGGTCATCGGCTACCAGGATCCCGAGCACGCCGGTGAGGTGGTGCGCGACGAGCAGGGCAGGCCGGTCAACCCGCGCTCGCCCGCGATGCTCGCCGACATGTTCGCCTACGCCCAGCAGCTCGCCGAGGAGAAGCGCAGGCACCCCGCCGACGATCTCATGACCGCGCTCGTACAGGCGTCCGTCGACGGACGCGCGCTCGACGACGCCGAACTGGAGATGTTCTTCTTCCTGCTCGTGATCGCCGGGAACGACACCGTGCGCAGCGCCCTGCCCGGTGGCGTCCTCGCGCTCGTCGAGCACCCGGCCGAGTACCGGCGGCTGAAGGCCGAGCCGGAACTACTGCCCACCGCGGTGGAGGAGATGCTGCGCTGGCACCCGCCCGTGCTGACCTTCCGCCGCACCGCCACCCGCGACACCGAACTGTCCGGCCGCCGGATCAGGGCCGGGGACAAGGTGGTGGTGTACTTCGCGTCGGCCCACTTCGACGAGCGTGCCTTCGAAGACCCGTTCCGCTTCGACCTCACCCGCGAACCCAACGACCACCTCGCCTTCGGGCAGGGGCCGCACCTGTGCCTCGGCGCCCACTTCGGGCGGCTGCAGCTGCGGATCTTCTTCCGCGAGTTCCTGCGCCTGCTGCCCGAGGCCGAGCTCGACGGCGAGGTGCGTCACCTCACCTCGAACTTCATCAACGGGATCACGCACCTGCCGTTGCGCTGGCGAACGGGCGCAGCCTGACCCCGGCCCGCAGCAGCGCGTCCCGTACCCGGAGGGCGATCTCCACCGCGCCCGGGGTGTCCCCGTGCACGCACACCGACTGCGGTTCGACCTTCACCACCGAGCCGTCGATCGCGGTGACCGTGCCCTCGGTGGCCATGCGCACCACCCGCTCGACCACCTCGTCGGGGTCCTCCACGACCGCGCCGGGCAGCCGACGCGACACGAGGGTGCCCTCGGGGGTGTAGGCGCGGTCGGCGAAGGCCTCGCGCACCGTGGTCAGCCCGGCGGCCTCGGCCTGCCGCAGCCACTCCGAACCGGGCAGCCCGAGCACCGGCAGGCTCCGGTCGTAGCGTTTCACCGCCTCCACCACCGCGGCGGCCTGTTCGGCGTGCGTGACGATCGCGTTGTACAGGGCGCCGTGCGGCTTCACGTAGCTCACCCGCGTCCCCGCCACGCGGGCGAACCCGTCGAGCGCGGCGATCTGGTAGATCACGTCGTTGACCAGTTCGGCCGGGTCGACGTCGATGAACCGGCGGCCGAACCCGGCCAGGTCCCGGTAGGCCACCTGCGCGCCGACCGCCACCCCGCGCCGGGCCGCCCGTTCGGTGACCTTGCGCAACACGCTCGGATCGCCCGCGTGGAAGCCGCACGCCACGTTCGCGCTGGTCACGATGCGCAGCAGGGCGTCGTCGTGCGTGAGCGGCCACACCCCGAATCCCTCGCCGAGGTCACTGTTGAGGTCGATCACGTCCGCCCGCTCCCTTCGTGGTGCCGCTTTCAGCCTGCCAGACGCGGCGGCGATCTTTACCGAACCCGAACAGTTCGTCCACGCTCCTCGAACCCCCGACCGGCAAGGTCGTTCCTGCCCGGCACGGTGCCGGGCCGAAACCACCGAGGAGTGAGCCATGAGCAGGTCGACCAGCCGCCGGGCCGCCGTCGTCGGATGCGGGGTCGCGGCCCTGCTGGCCGTCGGCGTTCCCACCGCCTTCGCCGACACGTCCACCCCGGCGACCCCCACCC
>NZ_VJWX01000275.1 GCF_007713715.1 Amycolatopsis rhizosphaerae | reverse complement strand
GTGAAACGCAGGGTCCGGCCGTCGAAATCGGTCTCCTCGACCAGCCGTCCGGCCGGATCGTAGCGGTAGGTCCACTTCAGCCCGAGCGGGTTGGTCACCGCCACGAGCCGGAGCTCCGTGTCATAGGCGTAGGTGGTCCGCGCCCCGGAAGCGTCGATCGTGGCGACCGGAAGGTCGAACAGACCGTACTCGGTCCGCGTCGCGAAACCGGCCCCGTTGACGTGCTCGACCTCGTTGCCCTCCGGGTCGTAGCGGCGGATTTCCTGCACGCCGGAAGGCTGCACGCGCAGGTTCTCCTGTCCCTCCACCGTCCAGCCGAGACCGACGCGGCGGCGGGAGCGGTTGAGCGCGAACCGGGGCCGCCCGAACAGATCCCGGTCCTCGGGCACCCCGGCATCCTCGCGCTCGCCGCCCTTTTCGCCGGTCAGCTTTTCCGTCCGCAACGGTGCGGCGACGCCGAGTGGTTCCTCGAACGGGTCCGGCGCCTCACCCCGGGGATAGAAACGGCTGAGCACGGTGCCGTCCTCGGCCTCGGCCTCGATCGTCAGTCCGTCCGGCCCGGGAGTGACCCGCAGCACCGAGCCGTCCGGCCGGGTCACCGACGCGAGGGTGCCCTGCTCGTCGTAGCCGAACGACGTGGTCAGCCCCAGCGGATCGGTCCGGCTCAGCAGCCGGTCGTACCGGTCCCAGGTGAAGGCGGTGACGTTGCCCAACTGATCGACGCGACGGGAAAGCTGCCTCTCGGCGGTGAAGTGGTACTCGGTGGTCGCGCCGAGCGAGTTGGTGTAGACGGTGATCAGGCGTTCGCGGTCGTAGGTGAACGTCCCGCTGAAGAACCCGTCCGAGCCGAGAGTACGGACGCAGCGACCCCGATCGTCGTAGACGTAGCGGTACCAAGTGCCCGTCCGGTCCTGCCACCCGGTCATGCGGCCGTGGTCGTCATAGTCGTAGCGGGCCGCCAGTCCGGAGGAGTTGACGACCTGGACCAGGTGCCCCCGGTCGTCGTACCCGAATTCGGCCACCTTCACGGCCCGTTCGGTCCCGGCCTCGACGACCTCGATCCCGGTGATGCGACCGCTGGTGCCGGCCACCCGCACGACGCGGCCGTCGCTGTGCCGCAGCCGCGCGGGCATTCCCGACCGGTCGTGGTCGATGTCGACCCGGTAGGCGTCCCGCTGTTCGAGCGCGACCAGCGGCAGCACGCCCACCCGGCTTCCCGCCACGGGCGCGAAGAACAGGCTCTGCTCACGCTGGGGATCGTCGAGCCGGAAGCCGGTCCCGGCCGGGGTCAGCGGCAGCCGCGGCCCCTCGAGCGGGAGTACGGAGGCTCCCGCGGCCGGCTGCGGATACACCAGGATCATGCCGTCCGCGGAGCAGTAGCGGATGTTGTCCTCGTCCACCTGGACCCGCTGGTCCAAAGTGGACGACCAGGACGGGCCGAACCACTGCCCGGCCCGGTAGGACGAGATGTGCATGCGTTCCAGCAGCAGTTCCACCGGGCCGGACAAGCTCAGGTCGACCTCGTTCGCCACGACGTCACCGGTCATCACGTCGACCGGGTCGCTGTCGCAGACACGGGTGTCCTTGCCGATCGCGTCCCCGCGAGTCGAGCCGCCCGAGGCGGTCGAGGAGTTACCCCCGGCCCCCTTGGCGCTCGCCCCCGACGCCGTGGTGCCACCGGCACCCTCGTCGAGCTTCGGCGGCGGCGCCACACTCCCACCATCAGGCTTGCCCGTACCCGACGGCTTGGTGCCACCCGCGCCCTCGTCGAGCTTCGGCGGCAGCGCCACACTCCCACCATCAGGCTTACCCGCACTCGACGCCGTGGTCCCACCCGCACCGCCGTCGAGCTTCGGCGGCGCGGAAACCTTGCCCGGATCGACCGAACCGTTGTGGCCCGCACCCGAGGACGTGGTCGGCCTGCCCGCCACCGGGTCCACGTTCCTCGCCCCCGACGGCAACGTGTCCACCTTGCCCGGCTTCGCCGCCGAACCCGGCTTGAGCCCCTTCAACCCCTTCGACGCATCCTTGAACAGATCACCGGCCTTGCCCAGCAACTTGCCCAGCTCGCTCAACGCCTTGGTCAGCTTCTTGATCAGATCCGCGATCTGCTTCGCGGTCTTCGCCACCAGGTTCACCACCTGCGGCACCACCCAGGTCAACCCGATGCCCAGAGTGAACAGGACCTGCAGCGCCCAGGACACCATGTGCCCCACCACCTGCGCGATGGTGTCCCGCACCAACTGCCGCACCGCCGCGACGACCTCACCGGCGGTCTTCACCCCACTCGAGGCGCCGTCACACGCCTTGCCCGCGGCTTCGAGGACCTTCGCCATCTCCCCGGCCTGCTGACGATAGGCATCCGCACCGGGACCGGTCCACGACTGGATATCCGTATTGACCTGGTTCGCCAGATCCGCCGACACCTGACCCAACTCGGTCGAGATGTTCTTCCACGTCTCCGAATGCGCCGTGATCTGGTCGGGATTCCCAGCAAGTTTGTCCAGCATGTCCTTCAACGGGCCGACATGCTCCATCAGCCAGCCGACCCCCGCGGCCAGGATCGAACCGAACGGATCCGTCACGAACGCCAACGCGTCCATCGCCGTCCCCGCCGCCCCCATCACGGCAGAAGCCCAGTCGCCGCTCTCGATGCTGGACACCAGGCCCTGAGCATCTTCCAGGATCGTCACCCCGGAAAACGCGGTTGTGGAATCCTTAGTCTGCGCCACCAACGGGTTGGTCATACGTACTTGCGCTCCCGGTTCTCGTCCCTGTCAAGGCCTGACTGATCCTAGAGAGCGGAGGAACCACGATCGGTTCCCGTTGGGCCGAACGTGGGCCCGAACGGTCCTCAAAGGAGGATCGTTCGGGCAATCAGGAGATCATCGGGGCGAGCACCGCTGGACGAGACGACGGAACGGAAATCAGGAATCGGAGCGGTGGTGCTTTTCCTTGACGTGGAGCGCTTCCTTGCGGACCTCGGCCTGGGTGGCGCGTTCCCGTTCCAGCCATTCCGGCTTGGCGGCCTTCAACGCGTCGATCTGCTCGGTGGTGAGGGCCTCGGTGATCCCGCCGCGGGCGAGCCCGCCGATGGAGATGCCGAGTTTCGCGGCCACGACCGGACGCGGATGCGGCCCGTTGCGGCGCAACTCGCGCAGCCACTCCGGCGGGTCCGCCTGCAGGGCGTTCAGCTCGTCGCGGGACACGACACCCTGCCGGAACTCGGCCGGGGTGGCCTCGAGGTACACACCCAGCTTCTTCGCCGCGGTCGCGGGCTTCATCGTCTGGGGGGTCTTCTGCGACGTCATGCCGTCCAGGGTATCGGCCGGGCACGCGGCCCGGAGAGTCACACCCGGTAATCTGGCCGCGTGACCAGCTCGGACGAACCTCCCGCCTTCCGGCTCGGGTATGTACCCGGAGTAACGCCCGGCAAATGGGTGCGGATTTGGCAGGAGCGCTACCCCGGGGTCCCGTTGTCCCTCGTCCCGGTCGTCCCGGCCGAGGCCGCCGGGCTCGTGCGCGACGGAGCCGCCGACGCGGTCCTCCTGCGGCTGCCGACGGACCGGACGGGCCTGCACGCGATCCCGCTCTACACCGAGACGACCGTGGTCGTCGTCCCGAAGGACCACCTCCTCGCCGCGACCGGGGCGGCCGAAGAAGTCACCCCCGGGGACCTGGCCGACGAGATCGTGCTGCACCCCCTCGACGACACGCTCGGCTGGGAGCGCCCGCCGGGACGGCCCGCGATCGAACGCCCCGTCACGACCGCGGACGCCATCGAGCTGGTGGCGGCGGGCGTGGGACTGCTCGTCGTCCCCCAGTCGCTCGCCCGGCTGCACCACCGCCGGGACCTCACCTACCGGCCGCTCACCGACGTGCCGCAGTCGCGCGTCGCGCTGTCCTGGCCGGAGGAGGAGACCACGGACCTGATGGAGCAGTTCATCGGGGTGGTCCGGGGCCGCACGGTCAACAGCACGCGCGGGCGGCCCGCCGCCCAGCCGCAGGCACCGGAGAAAGCACAGCAAAAGGCGCCGCAGAAGGCATCGGAAAAGGCATCGGAAAAGGCACAGCGCAAGCGGCCGGAGAACGGCGGGCGCAAACCCGCGGCCGGTAAGAATCCGCGACGCGGCACCGGTTCCGGTCAGGGGGGCAAGCGCGGGAAGCCCCGCCGCCGGTGACCGGCCCCCGACCACCTACTTGATCACAGTGGACGGTCAGGGGAGCCCGGCGACGGCACGGTGGGCGGCCGGCGCTCACGAACACCGCGCCACCGAAGGAAAATGCTGACGGCCACCGATCGGGATCGTGGTAGAAAGAAACGTGAATCAAGGTGAAGAGCTGGCGCCACCGGCGCCGGCGAGGGTGGACGTCGACCGGCCGTCCGCCGCGCGGATGTACGACTGGTATCTCGGCGGCACCCACAACTACGCCGTGGACCGCGAATTCGGCAAACAGGTCGAGGGCCTCTTCCCGTTGATCAAGCCGCTGGCCCGGTCCAACCGGGCCTGGATGAACCGGGTCGTCCGCGCCGCCGTCGACGCCGGGATCCGGCAGTTCATCGACCTGGGTTCCGGGGTGCCCTCCGTCGGCAACGTGCATTCGGATGTCAGGAATGCGCTTCCCGAGGGCGAGCGGGCAACCGTCGTGTACGTCGACTACGAGGACGTCGCCGCCGTGCACGCGCGCATCACACTGGAGCAGGACGGGGCGACCGGCTGGGCCGGGCTGGTGCAGCGCGATCTCCGCGACGTCCCGGCGATCCTGACCGATCCGGAGGTCGAGCGGCTGATCGACCCCGGGCAGCCGGTGTGCCTGCTCCTCGTCGCCGTCCTCCACTTCATCGGCCCCGCCGACCGCCCCGCCGACCTGCTGGGCCAGTACCGCGAGTGGCTGGCACCCGGCAGCTGGCTGGCGCTGTCCCACATCGCCCACGACGACGCGCCGCCCGAGGCGGGCGACATGGTGGCCCGGTTCGTGTCGGCCTACCAGTCCACCTCCAATCCCGGGTGGCTGCGTTCCCACGACGAGATCGTCCCGTTCTTCGGCGACTGGCCGCTGCTGGAGCCGGGCCTGGTGCACCTGCCCGACTGGCGCCCGGACGGCGCGACCACCATCGAGAAGGAAGACCAGGCGCGCCCCTTCGGCTGGTGCGGAGTCGCCGCAAAGCCCTCGCCGCGGCCCTGAGGCCCTCCTCACCCCCGCTGCCTGGACTGGGGCGAGCCGTGAAGGGTCCCTTCACGGTCGAATCGACTGTGAAGGGACCCTTCACGGCACCACGCTGCCCGGCTCACCAGGGAGCGAGCGCCTCGTGGGCCAGTTGCCGTCCGAGATCGATGAGCTCCGCGGCCCTGTGGAAGTCGATGGTGCGGCAGGCGTCTTTCGGCACGGTGATGAGAACGTCCGCCGGGTGCGCGGCGAGGCAGTGGCGGGTGAGCGCCGCCTGCGACGCGTCGAGCGCGAGGTTCAGCACCTCGATCATGCCGACCTGGGGCAGCGACGCCGCCTCCAGGTCCTCCTCGATCGCGGCGCCCGGACGTGGCGAGGTGAACCGCCGGCCGAGCGCCGCGGCCAGCTCCGAGCCGAGCACCTCGGAGGCGTTCGTGCGGAAGCGATCCCACCACTCGGCGGCGGGACGTCGCTCGGCGGTCTCGCTGGTGGGGGTCACGGCGGGCTGCCTGCTCCGTTGTCCCTGCAGCGAGACGGCGACCACGAAGTCCGCGTGCGCGGACGCCGTGGCCGCGACGGGCACCGGGTTCAGCACCCCGCCGTCGACGAGGAGACGGCCGTTGACGATCGCCGGGGTGATGACCCCGGGTATCCCGATGGAGGCGCGGATCGCCCGGTCCAGCGGTCCCTCGTCGAGCCAGACTTCCCGGCTGGCGAGCAGGTCGACGGCGACGGCGGTGAACCGGACGGGGAGCTCTTCGATCCGGCGGCCGCCGACCATCTCCGCCATCCGGGCCAGGACGCGTTCGGCGCGGATCACGCCGCCCGCGGTGAGCGAGGGATCGAGTTGCCGCAGAAGATCGCGCCGGGAGAGGCCGAGGACCCAGTCGGTGTAGGCCGCCAACTCGCCGGCGGCATAGGCGCCGCCCACGACGGCGCCCATCGAAGACCCTGCGACGCCGACGATCTCGTGGCCGCGTTCGACGAGCTCGTTGATGACCCCGATATGCGCGTAGCCGCGGGCGCCCCCACTGCCCAGCGCAACGGCGACGCGTGCCATCCGACTCGCGCTCCTTCCCCGGCCGTGCGGACTCGCCGACGACGGTAACAGCACCGGCCGCGACGTTCACCCACGGCGACGCGCACGCCGCGTTCACCCCGTGAAGCCGACTCCTCGCCCCCCGGCGCCGCACGTCCTGCGACCCCGCACGGGCGGAGCGACGATGGTGGGGCGAACCGTGCGAAACCAGACCGGACGAAAGGGAACGCCGGTGAGTCTCGTGGAAATCCCGCAGCCGCACCCGGCACCGCTGGTCGGCAACCTGCCCGCGATGGATCAGCGCGAGCCGGTGCAGGGCCTGATGAGGCTGGCGGGCGAGCTCGGCCCGATCTTCCGGCTCGACCTGCCGGGCGGCAGGCGCATGGTCGTGCTCAGCAGCCAGGAACTCGTCCACGAGGTGTGTGACCAGGAGCGGTTCGAAAAGATGCTGCACCAGCCGTTGCGGCAGGTGCGGGAGTTCGCCGGAGACGGTCTGTTCACCGCCGAGACGCGGGAACACAACTGGCAGATCGCCCACCGGATCCTCATGCCCGCCTTCGGTCCGGTCGCGCTGCGCGAGATGTTCGGCGGCATGGCCGACATCGCCGAACAACTGCTGCTCATGTGGGAGCGGCTCGGGCCCGACCACGTCATCGACGTCGCGGACAACACCACCCGGCTCACGCTGGACACGATCGCGCTCTGCGCGTTCAGCTACCGGTTCAACAGCTTGTACCGGGAGGAGATGCACCCGTTCGTCAAGGCGATGGTGCGCGCGCTGGTCGAATCCGGCTCACGGTCGCGCCGTCTGCCGCTGCAGAACCGGCTGATGCTGCTGTCCCGCCACCAGTTCGAGGAGGACAAGAACGTCCTCCACTCCCTCGCCGACCGGCTCGTCGCCGAGCGGCGGCGGCATCCGTCCCCGCCCGGCAGGCACGACATCCTCGACACGATGATCGAGGCCGCCGACCCGCAGACCGGCGAACGCCTGTCCGACGAGAACGTCCGCTACCAGCTCGTCACCTTCCTCATCGCCGGGCACGAGACGACCAGCGGGTTGCTGACGTTCACTCTCTACGAGCTCCTGCGCCATCCCGAGGTGCTGGCCCGCGCGCGGGCACAGGCCGACGAGGTGCTGGGCGGGCGCCGTCCTGCCTTCGAGGACCTGGCCCGGCTCGGGTACCTCGACCAGATCCTGCGGGAGACGCTGCGGCTGTGGCCGACCGCGCCGGCGTTCGCCGTGACGCCGCTGGACGACGAGACCACCCTCGGTGGGCGGTATCCGGTGCGGCGCGACGACATCGTCCTGGTGCTCACCCCCATGCTGCATCGCGATCCCGCCGTCTGGGAGGACCCCGAGCGGTTCGACCCCGGCCGGTTCGCCTTCGAGAAGGCGCAGGCCCTGCCCCCGGACGCGTGGAAGCCCTTCGGCAACGGGGTGCGGATGTGCATCGGCCGCGGCTTCGCCCTGCAGGAGGCGCAACTGTTCCTCGCGATGCTGCTGCAGCGGTTCGACCTCGAACCGGCCGATCCGGGCTACCGCCTGGTCATCCACGAAACGCTGACGATGAAGCCCGAAGGGTTCACGATGCGGGTGCGCCGCCGCCCGGTCACCCTGGTGGACACCGCGGCCCGGGAAACCGTCCCGGGCGGCCGGCGCGAACAGGGCGAGCAGGCCGAACCGGCCGCGGCGGGCAACGGCGTCCCCATCCAGGTGCTCTACGGGTCCAACTCGGGCACCTCCGAGGCGTTCGCCCAGCGGATCGCCAACGACGCCCGCCGCCGCGGTTACTCCCCGTCGCTCGCCCCGCTGGATTCCTCGGCCGGTCACCTGCCCGCCGAAGGCGTCGTCGTCATCGTCACCGCCTCCTACGAAGGCAAGCCGCCGGACAACGCGCGGCGCTTCACCTCCTGGCTGGACACGCTCGACGAGGGCAGTCTCGACGGCGTCCGCTACACCGTGTTCGGCTGCGGCAACACCGACTGGGCCCGGACCTACCAGGCGGTGCCCACACTGATCGACGCCCGGCTGGCCGCGGCCGGGGCCGAGCGGATCCTCGACCGCGGCGCCGCCAACGCGCGCGGCGACTTCTTCGGCGATTTCGACGGCTGGTACGACCGGTTCTGGCCCGCGGTCGCCGCGGCGCTCGGCCAGCGCACCGCCGAACCGGCCCCCACCGCCGAACTCGAAGTCACGTTCGTCGGCCCCACGCGCGACCCGCTGCTGCGGGCCAACGACCTCGCGCTCGGCACGGTCGTCGTCAACCGGGAACTGACCAGCCCGGGCCTGCCGCCCGATCGCCGGAAACGGCATCTGGAGATCGCGCTCCCCGAAGGCACGACCTACCGCGCCGGGGACTACCTCGCCGTCCTCCCCCTCAACCCCCCGGCCGCGGTGGACCGGGCACTGAGCCGGTTCGACCTCGACTACGACGCCCAGCTCGTCCTGCGGTTCGGCGGGGCCGGGGCCACGTTCCTGCCGGTCGGGAAGCCGATCACCGCGGGAGAGCTGCTGTCCAGTTACGTCGAGCTCTCCGCACCCGCAGGGCGCCGCCAGATCGCCCAGCTCGCCGACAGCACGGCCTGCCCGCCCGAGCGCGATGCGCTGCGTGCCCTCGCCGCCGACGACACCTACCCGCGTGAAGTCCTCGACCGGCGGGTCAGCGTGCTCGACCTGCTCACGCGCTTTCCGTCCGTACAACTGCCGTTCGGGACGTACCTGCAGATGCTGCCGCCCCTGGCGCCACGGCAGTACTCGATCTCGTCCTCGCCGCGGTGGAGCGAGGACCACGTCACGCTCACCATCGCGGTGCTGTCCGCGCCCGCCCTGTCCGGCAACGGAACCTACGAGGGTGTGGCGTCGACCTACCTCGCGAGCGCCCGGCCCGGCACCAGGATCGCGGTGAGCGTGCGCCCGTCGCAGACCGCGTTCCACCCGCCGCCGTCCCTGGCCACTCCGATGATCATGGTCGCCGCCGGATCGGGGATCGCCCCGTTCCGCGGGTTCCTGCAGGACCGCGCGCTTCGCGCCACCGAAGAGGGCGTCGAGCCGGCACCCGCCCTGCTGTTCTTCGGCTGTGACCATCCCGAGCGGGACCTGATCTACCGCGACGAGCTCAAGGGCTGGGAGCGGGCGGGGATCGTGTCGGTGCGTCCCGCCTTTTCCGGGAGGCCGGAGGACGGTGTGCGCT
>NZ_VJWX01000274.1 GCF_007713715.1 Amycolatopsis rhizosphaerae | reverse complement strand
GACGCGGGTCTTGCACGGGGTCTCCCCCCGCAGCGGTAACGCGCACAACTCGACCTCGCCGTCGAGCAGGCCCGCCAGCCGTATCCCGGCCTCGTCCCGGCCGAGCGCGGTGACGAGCACGACCTCGCCCACCGTGCGCGCCGCCAGCCGCGCGGCCAGCCCCGCTCCCCCGGGCCGCTGCCACTGCCCCGCCACGTCCACCACGGGCACCGGCGCCTCCGGGCAGAGCCGGTCGGCGGTGCCCTCGACGTCCACGTCGAGCACGGCATCGCCGATCACGACCAGCGCCGGCCTCACGAGGGGACCCCCAGCGCCTCGTCCAGGGCCGCGCACAGCGCGTGCACCACCGCCAGATGTGCCTCCTGCACCGTGCCGGTGTGGGGCGCGTCCACCGCGATCACGTCGTCGCACACCGCGGCGAGCGCGTTGGGCAGCGGACCGGTCAGCGCCCAGGTGGTCAGCCCGGCCTTCTGGGCGATCTTGGCCGCGGCGCACACGTTCTGGCTGCGCCCGCTGGTCGACAGGGCGACCAGCACGTCCCCCGGTCTGCCGTGGGCGCGCACCTGGCGGGCGAACACCTCGTGCTCGCCGTAGTCGTTCACGATCGCCGTCGCCGCCGAGGTGTCGGCGTGCAGTGCGATGGCCGACAGCGGCTGCCGGTCGTTGACGAACCGCCCGACCAGCTCACCGGTCAGGTGCTGCGCCTCGGCCGCGCTCCCGCCGTTGCCGCAGGCCAGCAGCCTGCCGCCCCCGTCGAGCACCGCGGCGAGGTGACGGCCCCAGCCCTCGATTCTCGGGACCTGCGCACCCAGCCTTTCCAGCACGGCGGTCAGGGCTGAAAACCGCTCTTCGATCACGCTGCACCTCCCACTTTCACCACCGCCTGGCACACTTCGTCGGGCAGCACCCCGGCCAGGCAGGGATGGCCCGGCACCGGGCAGGTACGGGCACGGGTACCGCGGCAGGGCGCCTCCTGGTCGCCGAGCAGCACGACCGGCACCCCGTAGGGCGCCCACCGGGCGGCGGGCACCACGGGGGCGAACAGCGACACCACCGGCGTGCCGACGGCCGCCGCCAGATGCGCGGGACCGGTGTTCGGCGCGACCAGCACCCGCGCGCCCGCCACCACCGCGGCCAGCTCGCGGAATCCGGTCCGGCCCCCGAGGTCGAGGGCGGCACCGCCGGAGACCTCGGCGGTCAGCGCGGCCTCGGCGGCGCTGCCGGTGACCACCACGCGGTAGCCCTCGGCGGCGAGCATCCGCACCGCCTCCGCGCAGCGGTGCGCGGGCCACTGCCGGGCCGGGACGGACGCGGCCGGGTGGACCACCACGTATCCCGGCTCGCCGACCAGCCCCGACACGTCGGGCAGCGGCCCGCGCACGGCGAGCCTGCCGTCGTCACCCGGCGGCAGGCGGAACCCGGCGGCTTCGGCCAGTGACAGCGCCCGCTCCGCCTCCGGCGGATCGCCGTCGATCCGGTGCCGCAGGTCGAGCAGCGAACCGGGGTAGTCCTCGCTGATCGCGCCGATCCACGGCACGCCGCACTGGCGCAGCAGCAGCGCCAGTGGCAGCGGCGACTGGTGGAACGACGTGCTGATCAGCGCCAGGTCGAACGACCGGGCGGCGATCCGGCCGGTCAGCGCGGCCAGGTGCGCGGCGGTGACCGGCGGGGGTTGCGGGTCGATCCACGGGGCACACCACTCGATCACCCGGTCGACCCCGGGCAGCAGCCCGGCCGCGACCCGGCCGTGCGGGCCGGCGAGCAGGGTCACCGAGTCCGCGCCCGCGGCCACCGCCCGCACGCACGGGCCGGTGAGCAGCACGTCGCCCGCGTTGTCCAGCCGCGCCACCAGTGCCTTCACCATGCCCGCTCCCCCAGTGCCAGTCCGGCCGCCTCGTCGAGGTCCCTGGCGAGGTACGGGGCCCGCTCGATCTCTTCCTGGCGGGTCCGCGCGGTGGGCACCAGAATGGCCTTCGCGCCCGCGGCCAGCGCGGCTTCCACGTCGGCGCCGATGTCCCCGATCACCACGCACCGCCGCGGGTCCGCGCCCAGCGCGCGGGCGGCCCGCTCGATCAGCCCCGGCCGCGGTTTGCGGCAGGCACAGCCGTCCGCCTCGCCGTGCAGGCAGACCTGCCAGGTGCCGAACGGCCCGAGCAGTTCGTCGACGCGGGCGTTCACCTCGGCCAGTTGCCGTTCGGTGATCAGCCCGCGGGCCACCCCGGACTGATTGCTCACCACCCCGATCGGTACCCTCGCCGCCCGCAACCGCCGCAGTCCCCGCTCCGCACCCGGCATCGGGCGCACCAGCTTCGGATCCGACAGGTAGGGCTCGTCGACGATCAGCGTGTCGTCCCGGTCGAACAGCACCGCGTCCGGACCGCTCGGCGGGCGGCGGGCGGCGAACTCGCCCTTGGCCCGGGCCCAGCAGGCCGCGGGCGGGATCAGCGCACTGGTCACCGCCATGCGCGCGATCTCCTCGGCGGTGCGGGGGCCGGGCAGGATGCGCCGCAGCGCGAACTCCGCGGTCAGCGCCAGCCACACCGCGCCCGCCCCAACCGCCGCTCGTCCCCTGCCGCGCAGCGCCAGCCCGAGCGCCGCCAGTCCCGACGCCGTGGACACCGCGTGCCAGGGCAGCCGTCCCG
The DNA here is from genome assembly GCF_007713715.1 of Amycolatopsis rhizosphaerae. Lineage (GTDB taxonomy): Bacteria > Actinomycetota > Actinomycetes > Mycobacteriales > Pseudonocardiaceae > Amycolatopsis_E > Amycolatopsis_E rhizosphaerae. Next base: position 6,764 of record NZ_VJWX01000274.1, on the reverse strand, counting down.
GACCCGCTTCGGTCAGCTGGCGCCACGCGTTGCCGAACTTCCTCCGCAGCAGCGCGTCGTCGGCGTTGCCGCGCTGGGCGCGGACGCTGGCGAAGAAACCGGACCGCCGTGCCGGGTGCACGCTGATCCTGGCGCCCCGCACGAGCTCCATGCCCGCCATCCGCACGCGCAGCGCGAGATCCGCGTCTTCCCGGTAGGCGCGCGGAAAGCGCTCGTCGAAACCGCCCACGGCGACCAGCGCGGCGCGGCGATAGGCCATGTCCGCGGTGATCCAGCACGCGGCCGCCAGTCCCGCCGTGCCGCGTTCGTCGTCGGACGGGCGGCGCCCGCCGGGAGGCGGGGGCACCACGATGCGGCCCTGCGAACCGCCGACCCGGCCCGGCAGGCCGTCCAGATCGGCGGCCAGGCGCGCGGGCCAGTCCGGCGGGGTGCGCACGTCGTCGTCCAGGAAGGCGATCCACTCGCCGCGTGCGGCGCGCCAGCCGGCGTTGCGGGCCGCGGCGGGCCCGCGCCCGCCGGAGAGCAGCACGCGCACGGGCACCGAAAGCGGGGGAAGCCGCAGGGGCGGGCCGGAGCGGCGGTCGTCCACCACGATGATCTCCAGGGGCGCGGGCCCCTCCCCGGAGTCCACACAGGACAGCAGGGTGACCAGCGACGGCCGTCCGGTCGTCGGGATCACCACCGAGTACCGCGGCGTCACCGCTGCCTCCGCACCACGAACGGGCCGATGGCCAGCAGGTCGATCGGGCTGGCGCCGAAACACTCCAGCGCGTCACGGGGATCGTCGACCATCGGGCGGCCCGCCGTGTTGAGGCTCGTGTTCACCACCACCGGCAGTCCGGTCCGCGCTTCGAACTCCCCCAGCATGCCCGCCAGCAACGGTTCCCGCGCCGCGTCGACGGTCTGGATCCGCGCGGTACCGTCCACATGCGTCACCGCGGGGATCCTCGGCCGCCAGTCCTCGGCCACCTCGTGCACGAAAAGCATGTAGGGACTGGGAATCGGGCCGCGACGGAAGATCTCCGCCGCCCGCTCGACCGGCACCATCGGCGCCACCGGCCGGAACTGCTCACGGCCCTTGACGTCGTTGAGCCGCTCCAGGTTCTCCGCGTGTCCCGGATGCGCCAGCAGCGACCGGTGGCCCAGCGCGCGCGGGCCGTATTCGGCCCTTCCCTGGAACCACGCCACGATTTCGTCGGCGGCAAGGGATTGGGCCACGGTGGCGGCGAGATCGCGCGGCCGCTCGTAGGGCACCTTCGCGCGTTCCAGCCAGGCGTGGATCTCCTCGTCCGAAAAGCCGCGCCCGAGGTCCACTCCGGACAGCCGCTGGGCGGGCTCGCCGAACTCCGCGGCCAGGTGCAGTGCCGCGCCCAGCGCGGTACCCGCGTCCCCCGCCGCGGGCTGCACCCAGATCTCGTCGAACGGTCCCTCCGCGAACAGCCGCGTGTTGGCCACGCAGTTGAGTGCGGTGCCCCCGGCCATGACCAGCCTGCGCTGCCCGGTCTGCTCGTGCAGCCAACCCGCCAGTTCGAGCAGCACCCCTTCGACGAGCCGCTGCACACTGGCCGCCAGATCCGCGTGTTCGGGCAGCAACTCGCCGGTGCGGCGCGGCGCGTAGTCCTCCCACGCCACGGGGTCCGTGCGGAAGCCGCCGTCCCCGGTGGCGGCCACGCGACCGGCCAGGCGGGGCAGAAACCGCGGCTCGCCGTAGGAGGCCAGCGCCATCACCTTGTACTCGTCGCTGGAGCGCGCGAAACCGAGATGCTCGGTGACCTCCTCGTAGAGCAGCCCCAGGGAATGCGGCAGCCTCTGCGTGGCGAGCTCGACCAGTTTGCCGTCCCGGTACTCACCGGCCAAAGAGGACAGACTCTCACCTCGGCCGTCGGCCACCAGCACGGCTGTGTCACCAGGGTCACCAGGGTCACCGAACGGCGCGGCCAGTCCGGCCGAAGCCGCGTGCGCGACGTGGTGTCGGACGAACCGCACAATACCGGTATCCAGTCCCGGCAGCGCGGTACGGAGAAAGTGCGGGGCCCGCTGGGCGTAGGTGGTGCGCAGCTCTTCCCAATCCGCGTCGTGCCCGGCGAGCCCCGGTTCGACGAAGGCGGGATCGTAGGAGTAGCCGACCAGGTCGAGATCCGCGGGCGAGAGCCCGGCCTGCGCCAGGCACCATCGCGCCGCCTGCTCCGGCAGTTCCCAGGTGGAAAACGGCACCGGGCGCTTGCCGTGCTTGCGCCTGCTGAACCGCTCCTCCTCGGCGGCGGCGACCACCCGGCCGTCCACCACGAGGGCGGCCGCCGGATCGTGGAAAACCCCGTTGATCCCGAGAATCCGCATGGTCACCTCCACTTCTTCCGCTACCGCTACCCTGGGCCCTGACGTCTAAACCGGACTGAACCGGGCCGAGAACCACGCCACCGTCCTGGCCAGGCCTTCGTCGAGGCCGATTTCCGGACACCAGCCCAGTTTCCGTTGGGCCAGCGTGATATCCGGGCACCGGCGGCGCGGATCGTCCTGCGGGCTCGGCAGATACTTCACCGGCGAACCGCTCCCGGTCACGCTGCGGATTTTCCCGGCCAGTTCCCGTAACGGGATTTCCCCGGGGTTGCCGATGTTGACCGGACCGGCCATACCGGACTCCGCCAGTGCGCGCAGTCCACGCACGGTGTCGTCGACATAACAGAGTGAGCGGGTCTGCGTGCCGTCCCCGGTGATCGTCATCGGGGCCCCGGTCAACGCCTGGTGGATCAGCGTGGGCACGGCCCTGCCGTCGTGGGCGCGCATGCCGGGACCGTAGGTGTTGAAGATCCGGGCGATCACGGTGTCGGTGCCGTGGACCCGGCGATGGGCCTCGGTGAGTGCCTCCGCGTAACGCTTCGCTTCGTCGTAGACACTCCGCGGACCGACCGGATTCACGTTTCCCCAGTAGGTTTCCCGCTGGGGATGGCGGAGCGGATCGCCGTAGACCTCGCTGGTGGACGCGAGCAGGAAACGGGCCTTGCCCGCCCTGGCCAGTTCCAGTGCGTGCTCGGTGCCGAAAGCCCCGGCCCGCAGGGTTTCCAGCGGCAACCGGTGGTAGTCGGGCGGGGAGGCGGGACTGGCCAGGTGCAGCACCAGATCGGCCCGCCCGGTGGCCGGCAGTCCCCGGCTCACGTCGGCCTCGATCCACCGGAACCCCGGGCGGCCGAGCAGCCCGGCGAGGGCCGGGACTTCGCCGGTGCAAAGGTTGTCCACACAGGTCACCGAAATCCCGTCGTCCAGCAGCGACGCGCACAGGTGCGAGCCGAGGAACCCGGCTCCTCCGGTGACGACGGCGTGCGTGAACGTTTTTCCCATGATCTCTCGCTTACCCGACGCCGGTACCGGCAAACCGAGCGGAGGCACTTCTTCTCCTCCTCCTCCTTCTTCCACCCGTCCTATGAGGACCGCGCGCCGGCAAAGTCGCGTGAATGTTGGCTGTGAAGGGTCCCTTCACGGCAAATACGACTGTGAAGGGACCCTTCACGGCTTGCCCCAGTCCTGCCTGAGTGTGGGACTCGCCCGGCGGACGGGTCGTGCACCGCCGCGGAGCGGGCGCTTCAGGCCCGCCCGGCGGCGGCGTGCGGGGAGGCGGGCGCCTCGGCCAGCGCCTTTTCGTAGACACGCAGGATGTCGGTGGCGATGCGGTCCCAGGAGTAGCGCGAGCGCGCGCGGTCCATCCCGGCGACGCCGTAGGCCTCCCGGACCGCCGGATCGTCCAGCAGGCGGCGGAGGGTGGTGGCGAGCACGTCGGGCCGCTGGGGCGGCACCAGTTCGCCGGTGACGCCGTCCACCACGGTGTCGGTCAGCCCGCCCACGGCGGCCGCGACGACCGGGATGCCGGAGGCCATCGCCTCCAGCGGCACGATGCCGAACGGCTCGTACCACGGGGTGCACAGGACCAGGTCGGCCGAGCGCAGGAGTTCCGGCATCTCCGCGCGGCCCACCTGCCCGAGCAGGTGCACGCGGTCGCCCACGCCGCAGCGCCGCGAGAGTTCCCGCAGGCGGCGGGCCTCGGGATCGTCGGCGAGCTTGCCCTGCCCCGGCCCGCCCGCGATGACGAGTTCGGTGTCCGGCACCCCGGGCAGCGCGGCGATCGCGGTCGCGAAACCCTTGCGCGGCACCAGGCGGCCGACGCTGACGATCCGGTGCGGCGCGCCCCGCGGCGCCTTCGGCCCCTCCGCGGTGAACCGGGTCAGGTCCACCCCGCACGGGACCACGGACATCCGGGGGCGCGGCAGGCCGAGCCGGGCCAGCTCGAACACCTCGTCCGAGCAGGTGGCGGCCACGCGCGTGGCGCTCTTGCCGATCAGGCGTTCCAACTGCACCCGTTCCGGCGGGCTGGTGTCGGCCGCGCCCTGGTACCGGCGCTTGACCACCCCGAGGGCATGGAAGGTCTGGACCACGGGCAGGCTGGTCTCCCTGGCGGCGAGCGTCGAGGCGAGTCCGGACATCCAGAAGTGCGCGTGCACCACGTCCGGCTGCTCGCGACGCCACTCGTCGGCGAGGAACCGGCCGAAGTCCGCCATATGCGGCAGCAACTCGTCCTTCGGCAGGCGTTCCGGCGGCCCCGCGGGCACGTGCACCACCTGGTAGCCGCCCCGGGTGCGGACCCGCTCGCGCTGGTGCCGGTCGTCCCGTCTGGTGTAGACGGTGACCTCGTGTCCCTGGCGGCACAACGCCGAGGACAGCTCGGCCACGTGCACGTTCTGGCCCCCCGCGTCGACTTCGCCGAGCATCGCCAGCGGATTGGCGTGTTCGGAAACCATCGAGATCTTCATGCACTACCTCCCGAGGTCGGCATCACCCGGCGGTGACCCGGTCCAGCAGGTCGTCCCAGTTGCGGAGGAAGGCGTCCAGACCGTAGTGGGCCAGCGCGAACTCCCGCGCGTACTTCCCCATCCGGTGGGCGAGCTCCGGTTCGGCCATCAGTTCACGGATCCCCCGGGTCAGCTCCGCGACGTCGGCGGAGACGAACCCGGCCTCTCGCGGCACGGCACGGCTGACCTCGGTGCCGGCGACCGCGACCACCGGCATCCCCAGGTGCATCGCCTCGATCAGCGAGAGGCCGAGGGAGGTCCATCGGGGGGTGTGCAGGTACAGGCGGCATCGCCCGAGCGCGGTGTGGAGGTCCGGGTGCGGCAGGTCGCCGCGCGGTCGCACGCGCTCGCCCAGGGCGAGCTTGCCCACGCCCATGCCGAACACGTCCAGCGGTGCCGCCTCGGCGAACGCGGGCAGCAGGTCCGTGCCGACCGCCCGGCCCCGCCGCACCGGCTCGTTGACCACTACCGCGGCCCGCGGCTCCTCACCGGTGTACCGCTCGCCGGGATCCACCACCCCGTGTTCGATGACGGTGGTGGGTGCCTTCCCCGAATCCCACATCAGCCGGTTGAAGTGCGTGACGTGCACCAGGGTGATGTGGTCGTGGCCGCCGAGGAAGTGCCGGGTGCGCGGCACGTCGCCGGCCGGGGTGTTGTGCTCCACGAACACGGCGGGCACGTCCCGCCCGGCCCGCAGTCCCGTCCAGCGCCGGAGGAGGTCGATCTCCTCGCGCCGCTGGAGCACGACCACGTCGGCACCGGCCTCGCGGAGTTCGTCGGGCGTGAGTTCGCGAGCCTGCCCTGGCCAGTGCCGTCCGGCCCGGCCCAGCCCCCACGGGCCGCCCGCGGGCAGCTTCGGCAGAAGGTACTCGTGGCGGCCTCGCACGAAGGCACCGGTCCACGAACCGTGAACGTGCCAGACGAGCACACGGAGCCGCTTTTCGTTCACCCACCTCATGTTCGAGTCATTCACCGACAGCGAAGGAGTTAAACACCGTGAGCAGCACTGCTACTCGTTGTGACCGGAGCTCACACGATCAGGGGTGGTTCGCTGCGGCCACAGCCCCATCGCCAAGCCCGCCACGGCGGTCAGGCCGTGCAGGGTGTCGTCCTCCCAGCCCAGCGCGGCGACTCCGTACTCCAGATTCTCGGCCTGACCGGTGCCAGTGGACAGTACTCCGTAGACGGTCAACCCGGCCATGCCGAAGAACAGCACGAGCCCGAGCACCTGCGAATAGATCCGGCGACGGGTGCATCCCAGCGCGACCAGCCCGATCGCGGTGCGCACCAGATCCAGGATCGGATCGGTGTGCAGTCCCAGAAACCTCTGCCCGCCCGCGAAGAACCCCCCGATGCCCAGTGCGAGGTAGACCACCCCGATCACCAGGGACAGCATCTGCGCGACCGCCGCGCCACGCTGGCCGCTTCGCTCGGCCATACCGCCACCTCCTGCTCGATTCCGGTTGCCCGTCACCGGGTTCCCCCGCGTGTGTCGGGCGAACCAGGTGTGAAGAACCGGTCACCGGGGTAACCGGGACCATGCGACCTGACGACCGAATCGCGACCGCGCGGAGCAGCCGACGGTGACCGAGTCACGGACCGCCGAGACCGTCGCCGACACGGGAACCGAAGAAGTCTCGAAGTTCGTCCAGCTGGCCGCCACCGAACCCGGTGACCCGCGGCGGGAACGTCTGCGCACCGAACTGGTCACCGAATACCTGTCCGTGGCCGAGCACATCGCGCGCCGCTTCAGCGGCCGCGGCGAGTCGTACGACGATCTCGTGCAGGTCGCACGGGTGGGCCTGATCAACGCGGTGGACCGTTTCGAACCCGACCGCGGCACCGATTTCCTGTCCTTCGCGGTGCCCACGATCATGGGCGAGGTGCGCCGCCACTTCCGTGACGCGAGCTGGTCGGTGCGGGTGC
>NZ_VJWX01000273.1 GCF_007713715.1 Amycolatopsis rhizosphaerae | reverse complement strand
GTCTCCAGGCGGATCATCTCGGTGAACGCGCTGTCGAAGGCGTCGCGGGCCGGGATCCCGCGCCGCTCGAACGCGATGATCGCGTCGTCGGAGACCGACACCAGGAACAGGCAGCCCCGCACGTCGAAGATGCCCTTGATGTCGTTGATCAGCTCCTGCGCGTGCTCCGGGGACGCGATCTTGTCGAGTTCGTCGATCGCCACGATCAGCCGCTGGGCCGCCCCGGCGCGGGTGAGCACTTCGGCCGCGTACTCGGCGAACGCCCGGAACTGGTCGACCACCTCGGGATAGGTGAGCTGCTGCTCCGCGCTCTGCGACGAGGAGGTCCAGCCCGCCTCGTTCTGGAACGGCAGCGCGAATTTTCCCGACCAGCCCGTGGTGAAGGTCTGCAGGAACCGGATGTGCCGCAGTTCCCGGGTGGCGACCGCCTGCAGTTCACGCAGCCGGAGATCCGCGGGCGGGCGGCTGCCGCCCGCCCTCCTCCCGGGCAGCCGGCGCAGGGCGGACACGCCGAGCAGCACGAGGTCGCGGGCGAGTCCCAGCACCACCAGCGCCGCCGCGGCCAGCACCGCGATCCGTCCGGCGGAAAGACGGGGCACTTCCTCCCAGACCGACGACGGCAAGCCCGCCAGCAGGCGGCGCAGCCCGGCGGCGAAGGGGGCGGGCCCGCCCCAGGACCACACGCCGAGAAGCGCCACGACGGCGAACGCGCTCGCGTGGCCGAGGGCCCGGCGCAACGCGCGACGGGCCCGTTCCCGGTGCCGCACCGGCCCCGTCACGCCCGGGAAGGCGGGACGGCGCTCTCCGGCTTCTCCGCCCCCGCCCGCGACGCGGTGCGAGACTTCCTTGCACAGCAACGCATGCAGGTACAGCACGAAGTCGCGGGCGTCGTACCGGGCGGGGGCGGAGGCGATGACCGCCAGTGGCCCCGGGCCGTGCGGCTCCCCGAGCACACCGGACGCGACGTGCCGCAGTGCCGTGGTCTTGCCGACCCCGCGATGTCCCGCGAGCGCGATGGCGCCGGTGTCCGAGCGGGCGACCGCACGCCACAACCGGGCCCGCCCCGCCGTGATCACCGGTGCCGTTCCCGTCGGTTCCGAGTACAGGTCGCGCACTCCCCGGAAGGTCAGTTCGGTGCCGTAGTGCGGGTCCCGCTCGTTCCGGACGATCCTGTGCAGTTCGGGGAGGACGATGCCGGCCACCGCGAAGCTCTGCCAGAGCCGGCCGTCGCTCCCGGACACGATGAGGTCGGCCGCCTGGCGCAGCGGCAGGACCCGGCGGTGAGCCCACTGCCCCGCGGTGAGCACGACGGCGGCATAACCGGCGAGGCCCAGCAGCGCGGGCCACAGCGGCATCGCCGGCCACGCCCCGAAAAGCAGCAGGTGGTATCCGAGGACCGCGCTGAGGGCGATCGTCAGCACACCCGTTTCCCTGGGCCCCGGCCGGGCGAGTCCGGTGGTCACGACCAAGGTCTGGTCCGGGTCGCGGAGGAACGTCTCGCGCTCGTCGCGCAACCGGGCCGGGATCACCCCGTCGGCCACGGCCAGTTCCCGGATCTCGTCCTCCCCGATGAGTTCTTCGTCGAGGGCCTGGCGGAGTTCCTCGTCCTCCAGCGCCTGGCGGATCAGGTAGGCCAGTTCCCGTTCCGCCGCTCCCGGGGGGTACTCGGTGCCGTGCGTCACGGTGGTCGAGGGTAGGACAGGAGACGGTGCCCGCGGCGGGAAACGGGACAGTTCGCTCGCCCGGGGTGCGGCCGTTCCTTCCGGCAGGCGGGGCACCGGCGCCGAGCGGCCCGGTTTTGTCGGACTCCGCTGATACGATCCGCCGGTCTGCGGAGGTCAGGGTCGAGGAGGGGCAGTGGCGGGGGATTCGGTACGCCGGTTCGGGATGGACGACCGGCCGGGAGTGCTGCTGCTCCACCCGTGGTGGGGTGTGACGGCGGCGGTCGTCGAGTGGGCCGAAAGCCTTGCGGAGGCGGGCCGCCGGGTGCTGGTGCCGGACCTGTACGGCGGGAAGATCGCCACGACGGTCGAAGAGGCCGAGGCCGCCCGCGACGGGATGGACACCGAGTCGGCCTTGCGGTTGATCGGCGCCTGCGCGGACGAACTCGCGGCGGCGGAGCGTCCGTGGACGGCGATGGGCTTCTCCCTCGGTGCGTTTTTCGCGTGCTCCCTCGCCGGGCGCGGTCAGGCCGGGCCGGACGAGCTGATCCTCTTCTACGGCGGGGCACCGCCTCGTGGCGAAGGGACCCGCACCCGCGTCGTGCACCTGCACGTGGCTCCCGGCGACGAGTACTTCACCGAAGAGGAGATCGCCGAGACGGAGAACGGTTTCCGCGCCGCAGGGGCCGAGGTGCGGACGTATCGTTACCACGCCGGGCACTGGTTCGCCGAACGGGATTCGCCCGCGTTCGATGCCGCGGCCTTCGCTCTGGCGCGAACCCGCGTCCTCGACCGCCTGCGTGCGTGGCTGCCCTGAGGACCTTTCCGCCACGCCTTGGGTCTTTCGCCGCTCACACCGGCTCGACCCGGAACACCGCGATCCGTTCCGCGGCGGCGGCGACACCGTCGGGGGTGGGGGATTCGGCCAGACCGGTGGTCACGTATCGCCTGCCCACGCTGGGCGGGCTGGTCCGTACCACCTCGTGCAACAGGGGCGGCCGCTCCTCGACCGGCACCTCCACCAGACGGACCGTCCTCGACCGCCGTCCCCGGGTGAGGACGGCGGTGTCCGCCGCGCGGGCGTTGGCGACCCAGGCGGCCTTCGGGAACGCCTGGATGAGGTAGCGCCCGCCGCTGAGGGACAGGACGGCGAGCGGGAACGTGCGGGGCTCGCCGGAGCGGCGGCCCGGCACGGTGAGCAGATACATCGGCCCGAACGCGATCCCGATCCGCTGGAGGCCCGTGATCATCTTGTTGATGCGGTTGACCCTGCGCCGGTAGCTCTGTGCTTCTTGCTGTGCCATGACCACACCGTACCCGAAGTAGTATGAAACTCATAATATCAGGGATAGATATGGCATCCTGGGGTCGTGGAAACGGTCATACTGCTCGAAATGGGCGGAATTGCGGCCTCCGGCGTTGGTCTGTTCGGCCGTATTCCGTGCGGGAACGGCGCACTGGGAACCCTTGAGCGGTCATGCTGGTCGGAGAAAAGGGGTCCGGTCCGTACAGCATGGGGGCGCGGGATGGCGAACGAGGGTTATACGGTCGAGACCGGTGAGCTGGCCTCGCATGCGCAGGCGGTGCAGCGGATTGCGGGGGAGTTGGGGCAGGCGTTGTCGGCGGCGGAGCAGGTCACGATGGGTGTTCAGGCTTACGGGATGATTTGTGGTCCGTTGTTCGTGCCGATCGTGTTGGCGGTGTCCGCGCCGGGTTTGGTGACGTTGGGGTTGTCGCGGCAGGCGATCGGTTCGATTTCGGATGCGGTGACCAAGGCGGTGTCGAGTTACGAATCGGTTGAGCAGGCGCATGCGCAGGCGTTGAAGGCTTTGGGTGAGGAGCTGAGATGAGCAATCCTCTGGTCGCCGGCGCGGCATGATCTTGGGCCGCCCCGGCGGCCTGCCGGGGCATGCGATCATCGGGCATGCCCAACCTGAGCGAGGCCGTCGAGCCGGAGCTGAACAGCGGGGTCCTTCCCGGCAATGTCCGCGCCGACGACTGGGTCATGTTCGCCCTGTCCGTACTGTCGGTGGGCCTGCTCGGGTACGTGCTGTTCGGCCAGCCGGACCGCGGGACGGTGTGGTGGATCTTCGCCGCGGATTCCGCCGTCTGCGCGGTGTTCCTCGGGGACTTCCTGTGGCGGTGGCGTAAACGCGGGTGGGCACGGGGTTTCCTGGCCCGCAACTGGTACGAGCTGTTCGCGATGATCCCGGTCACGAACCCGGCGCTGATCGGGCACCGGTTCGTCCTCGCGGTGCTGCTGCTGGTGCGCGTCGGCCGGGCGATCGACCGCACGGTGGGGGAGCAGTTCACCTACCGCCTGGTGGACAAGCTGTCCGATCCGATCGTGCGGGCGGTGAAGAAGCCGGTCACCATCGCGGTGCTCGACGAGGTGGTGAAGGTGCTCGAAACGGGCAACTATCCGGAGAACCTGGCCAGATCCCTCACCGCGCACCGGGCGGAGCTGAGGGCCATCATCACCGAAAAGCTGTCCGAGGATCCGCAGCTGGGCAAGCTCCGGCGGCTGCCGTTCCACGGCGAAGTGGTGCGAGCCGTGGTCGACACCTCGTTCCGCGTGCTGCTCGAAGTGCTGCTCGACCCGCGGGTCGACGAGTTCTTCTCTTCCGTGGTGCGGGAGAACCGGGAACAGATCCGCCGGGCGGTGCAGCTCGGCCTGCACGAAACCGAGGACGAGGCGTACGACGGGCTGCTGCGTGTGCGCACCCAGCGGACCGCGGCGCACGAGTTCGACCGGCACCACCCCGAGGAGGCGCCGGAGCCGAAGGGGTAGGGCTCAGAGTGCGAGGTTGACCAGAGAGGCGAGGGCGAACGCGGCGGCGAGCGCCCGGCGCCGCCGCCCGGCGAGGGCGGCGCAACCGGTGCCGAACCACAGGACGTCCAGGACCCCGCGGGGGAAACCGTGCAGCGGGAAGGTCGCGAGGGGCGCGGCGAAGAGCCCCCAGGCGCCGGCGAGCAGCAGGGGCAGGCCGAGGCCGGCGAGCCAGCGCACGGGCCGCGGTTTCCGAAGAGTGAAACCCCAGTATCCGGTGGCGGCGTACACCGACAGTTCCAGCAGCAGGGACAGCACCATCCCCGCGCCGGTGACCACTGTGGACATCATGCGGTGGCGGGGACGGGAGCGGCCGTGCGGTCCGCGCGGGCGAGCCACCAGGCCGAACCGAGGTGGAGCACGGCCGCGGCGGCCGCGCCGGCCGTCATGCCCGGGTTGTGGTGCACGAGGCCGATGGCGGAATCACCGGCCTGTACCACCCCCGCGAGGACGAGCGCCGGTTTGAGGGCGCGATGGCGCGTGGCGAGCAGCCACAGCACGCCGAGGCCGAGCGGAACCGCTCGTGCGACGTAGGCCTGGGTGTAGAAGGTGGACAGGGCGTTGCCGCTTGCGCCGGGCAACGCGAGTTCGGGCTTGATCAGACCGGCCACGGCCGAAGCCATGGAGAGGGCGGTGCCGAGAGCGTTGGCGATGGCGAGGAACCCTCTGGTGGACTTCGCGGCCATTTGTTCTCTCCTCGAATCGTTCTAGCGTTGAATGATTGGCTGAGAGTAGCATTCTTGGCGTGAAGGATGTCAAGGGTCTTCCGCTGACCGGCACGATCGCGTTCCGGCTCGGCGTGCTCGGTGCCACTGCCAACGCGGCGGTCGCGGAGCGTTTCGAGAAGCACGCGCTGACGCTCAAGCATGTCGGCCTGCTGGCCGTGCTCGACGAGGGAGGCGGCGCATCGCAGCAGGAAATCGCCCAGCGGATGCGGGTGGCGCCCAGTCTGGTGGTCACGCTCGCCGATCAGCTGGCCGAGCTGGGGGCGATCGTCCGCGAGCGGGATCCCCGTGACCGGCGGCGTCAGGTCCTGTCGCTGACCGGGGACGGGCGGGCCCTGCTCAAAAGCTGTGTCGCGGCGGCGCACGCCGTCGACGCCGAGCTGACCGCCGCGCTCACGCGCGAACAGCGCGAGGGATTGCGCACTGCGCTGCGGATTCTGGCCGGGGACAACGGTTTTCCGGTTCCCGAGGAGTCGCGTGCCTGAGATGGCGGACTGGATGTGGCAAAGGATCGCCGAAACCCGGTCGAGGTCGGCCGGGGCCCGTGCCTCGCGACGAGTCCGATCGTCGTGGCGCACGGGCCCGTCGACCGCGCTCAGCCTTGGCGAGACTTGAAGCGCGGGTCCCGCTTGTTGATCACGAAGACCTCGCCGTGCCGCCGGACGACCTGAGCGCCGGGTTTCCGCTTGAGCGAACGAAGCGAGTTACGGACCTTCATCGATGCCTCCTTGGTGCTGGTTGCGGGTGTCGGCGGGTCGCTCACCGCTCACCGAGCCGACCTGCTGACGCTCGATCTCCTCGTTGTCAGTGGTCCTCCCGTATTCACTTGTTGGTAACGATAGTCAGTTTCGTTTTATTTCACGGGGGCGCTGGGGTGCGGGGGGCCTTGACCTCTGAGGCTAATCGGATTAGCTTTTAGCTACACAGATTAGCCAACTGGGAGGATCGAAATGACGGAGTTCCTGGAGCGCGACGGAGAGCGGATCGCCTACGAGGTCACCGGCGAGGGGCCGCTGGTCGTGCTCTCCCACGGCATGGGCGACCGCCGCCAGGCGTTCCGCTTCCTCACTCCCCGCCTGGCCGCCGCGGGTTTCCGGGTGGCCAGCGCCGACCTGCGGGGCCAGGGGGAGTCGAGCACCGGATGGAGCTCCTACACCCGCACCGACGTCGCCGAAGACCTGCTGGCCCTGATCCGGCGGCTGGGCGGTCCGGCCGCGATCGTCGGGCATTCGTTCTCCGGTGGCGCCGCGACGATCGCGGCGGCGAAGGAACCCGGACTGGTCAGTGCGGTGGTCGAGATCGGCTCCTTCACCCGGGCGCAGCGGTTGAACCTCGGCGGGCTGCTCCGCAACGGCAGGTACCGCAAGGGACTGAGGCTGGTGATGCTCTCTACCCTGGGCGGCAGCCTCGGCCAGTGGGTCCGTTACCTCGACCACGCCTACCCCGGCGCCAAGCCGGCCGACTACGCCGAAGCGATCGAGGCGCTGCGAACGAAGATGAGCGAACCCGGCAGGATGGCCGTGCTGAAGAAGATGGCGACCGCGAAACCCACCGACGCCGGAGCGCAATTGGCTAACATGCGCTGCCCGGCGCTGATCGTCATGGGCACGCTCGACCCCGACTGGGCCGACCCCCTCGCCGAAGCGGCGGGCATCGTCGCCGGACTGCCTGCCGGGCTCGGGCAGGTGCGGGCGATCGAGGGTGCCGGTCACTACCCGCACACCCAGTTCCCCGACGAGGTCGCCGCGGCCGTGGTGCCCTTTCTCAGTGAGCACGCGATGTCCGCTTCGGACCGGTGAGCCGGGTGGCGAGAAAGCGTCTGACCTTCGACGACGTCGTCCGTGCCGGTGCCGAGCTGGTCGACGAGGTGGGCTACCGCGAACTCACCATGGGGCTGCTCGCCGAGCGGCTGGGTATCCGCACTCCGTCTCTGTACAAGCACGTCGACGGCCTGGCGGACCTGCAGCACCGCATCGCCGTGCTGGCCGTGTCCGAACTCGGCGACGAGATCCGCGACCGGATGCAGGGAAAGGCCGGCCGCGACGCGCTCGCCGCGCTGGCGGAGGCCTTCCGGTCCTACGCGACCGAGCATCCGGGCCGGTACACGGCCACGATCAGCATCGACTTCGCCGGGCCTGGAGACGAACTCTTCCGGGCCAGCTCGCGGGTGGTCGGTTCCGTCGAGGCGATGCTGAGCAGTTACGACCTCGAGCCGGACCAGCTGGATCACGCGATGCGCACGATCCGCTGCACGTTGCACGGCTTCGCGACGCTGCAGGCTTCCCGGGCGTTCCGGTGGAGCGGCGATCCGGAGGAGAGCTTCGACTGGATGATCCGGTTCCTCGACGAGGGCCTCAGGAGCAGGAAATGACCGGGGGGGACCGCGGTGCCGCTCACTCCGCGGCCCACTCGGTGAGCCGGGTGCCGAGGCCGCGCACTTCGGCGCGCAGCTCTTCCGGGCCCTCGATGACGAAGGGGTAGCCGAGCCAGGCCAGCACCCCGGCCGCCCAGTCGAGGCGGTTGGCCCGCAGCACGAGCCGTACCCCGTCGGCGGTCTCGGTCAGCGTCGCGATGCCGGGCGGGACGCGGCGGCGCACCTCCTCGATCCCGGCGCGCAGCCGCACGGACACCTCGTGCGGGTAGGGCACCCCGGCCAGTCCCGACAGCACCCGCGACACCGGATCGAAGTCCGGGGGCGGGTCGAACCGGCCCGGGGCGGGGGTGGCGGAGCCGATGCGGTCGAGGCGGAAGGTGCGGACCTCGCCACGGGACGCGTCGGCGCCCGTGGTGTACCACCGTCCGGAATGGAACACCAGTCCGTAGGGGTGGAGGACCCGTTCGCTCGGTGTGCCGTGCCAACTGGTGTAGGTGATGGTGACCGGCTGCCCGCGCCGCGCGCCCTCGGCCAGGGTGAGCAGGACGTCCGTGCCCGGCGGGGCGACGGCGCGCGGCGGTGAGGTGAACCCGGCGGTGTCGAGCAGCGCGGCCAGCCGCCGTCCCAGCGCGGCGGGCAGCACGCGGCGCACCTTGGCGGAGGCGCTTTCCCCTGCGGTCGTGACCAGCCCGGCCTGCTTTCCCGCGAGGAGCCCGAGCAGTACCGCGAGGGCTTCGTCGTCGGTGAACATCAGGGGCGGCAGTTTGTAGCCGGGTGCGAGCCGGTAGCCGCCGTAGCGCCCGCGCCGTGCCTCGACGGGAACGCCGAGGTCGCTCAGATGCCCGGCGTACCGGCGGACCGTGCGTTCGTCGACACCCAGCCGGGTGGCGAGATCGGGCACCGTGCGGGTGCCCCCGGCCTGCAGGATCTCCAGCAGGGCGAGCACGCGGGCGGTCGGTCGGTTCACGATGGAGTCCTTTTCCCCGAAAGCGGGCGGGTTCTGCCCGGTATTCACCTTACGGTCGGGGCATGACGAAAACCTACGTACTCATTCCCGGCATGTGGCTCGGTGCCTGGGCCTGGCGGGGAGTGACCGAAGACCTGCGAGCCCGGGGGCACGAGGTGCACCCGCTCAGCCTGACCGGCCTGGGGGAGCGGGTCCACCTGGCCCGGCCCGAGACCGACCTGGAGGTGCACGTCGAGGACGTGCTCAACCTGATGCGTTTCGAGGATCTGCACGACGTCGTCCTGGTCGGCCACAGCTACGCCGGTGCCGTGGTCATCACCTCGGCGGCGGACCGGGCACCGGAGCGGGTGAAAAAACTGGTGTTCGTGGACACCGGCCCGCTGCCCGACGGCACCAGCCAGGCGGAGTTCGGCTCGCCGGAAGACCGGGCACGCAACGCCGAACTGGTGGCCTCGGCCGGTGAGGGCTGGAAACTGCCGCCGCTCCCGTGGGCCGAGGTCGCGGCGGCCGTGCCCGATCTCGATCCGGCGCTGCTGAAGGCGCTCGAGGAACGGTCCGTGCCGCATCCGTGGGCTACGGCGACTTCACCCGTGCACCTGACCGGGGCCTGGGAAAAGCTGCCGCGGCTGGGCATCCTCTCCAGCTTCACCGCCGAACAGGCGCGCGCGATGGCGGCGATGCCGCTGTTCCGGCACATGGCCGACGAGCAGTGGGAGTTCGCCGAACTGCCGACATGGCACTGGCCGATGCTGGACAAGCCCGCCGAACTCGCCCACATCCTGGACCAGCAGGGCTGACCCGCTGCTCCAGCGGGTGCTGTGAGGGGCCCCTCACGGTCGCGTGCGTGTCGGCCGTGAAGGGTCCGCGGGTTCTAGGGGTGGTTGCAACGTCCGGTGTGGGAGGTTGCGGTGGTG
>NZ_VJWX01000272.1 GCF_007713715.1 Amycolatopsis rhizosphaerae | reverse complement strand
TGCTGGTGGTGGGGCCGGTGCCGGAGGGGACGGACGGGAGGTTCGGCCCCGGGCGCACGGTGCCGACGGGCCCGTCGGCGGTGGGCCTGGAGGAGGTCACCTGGTTCGATTCGCTCAGCGCGGGCGGGGCGCTGACCGGTCTGTCCGCCAGAACGCCACTCACCGTCTGCTGTCCGGTGGAGGAGGAGGCGCGCGTCCGGTCGGTGTAGGTGTCGATGACCGAACCGATGGTGCCGACCTGCTTCGCCTTCAGGCCGACGCTCGCCCCGTCCGGGGACAGTGGCTGGTAGTCCATCGGAATCTGGGTCTTCGTGCTGCCGGTGACCGAGGTGTACTGGTCCATCACGCGCACGTTGTTGGCGTTCGCGGCGTTGGTTTTCGCCACGCCTTCCTGATACGAGTTGACGTCGCTCACGGCCATCGACGGCCCGACGATCGGGATCGCCGCCTTCAGCCCCAGCGACCACCCGCTGGGCTTCTCCGGCGCGGGCGGGACCGGCACCACACTGGTCTTGGACCGCTGGAAGACGTCCGACTGGGTGCGCAGGGAACCGGTGGTCTGGTCCAGCGGGGTGGCCGAGGCCTGGAACGTCTGCGCCAGCGGGTTCGCCCCGGCGTTCGCCGCGTCACCGGAACCGCCCGTCCAGTAGGCCGCCATCTTGTCCTGCAGCGCCTTGATCTGCTGGGCCTCGTCCTGGTAGCTCCTGGACAGTTCCGCGATCGCGTCGGAAGCCGCCTGCAGTTGACTCGAATCGCCCTTGGTGAAGTTCTGGTAGATCTGGGTGCCGTTCATCCCCATGTCACGAGCCCCCTTGCAGCGTCGCGATCACGGCGGTGGCGATCTGCCGTGCCGCCGCGCACGAATCCTGTGCGTTGTGGTAACCACCGGCGTCGGCGCTCAATGCGATGTCGTCGGTGACGCCGAAGTAGAGCGAACAATCTCCACGTGAACGGCGATCCTGGACACCTCCGTAGGCGGCCGGATAACCGGACACGTCTTCTGCCGGTTCCAGGAATTTGAGCAGCGTGCCTTTGCCCGCATAGACGTTGCGCATGCCGCCGAACCCCTTGCCGTCCGACATGCCGATGGAGATGTTGATGTTCCTTGCGTTCTCGGTGTCGATCCAGCCGCAGCCGACACCGCGCCGCCCGTCGCTTCCGGTGTTGGGACTCGGGTCCGAGAAGCCCATCTTTGCGATCAGGCTCGAGGACAGTAGATCGCACGGCTTGGCGGCGAAGGCGGCGATGTTGGGCAAGGGATGCTGCACCTTCGGCACGGTCGTGCCGCCGCCTTCCGCGGTGGAGGAGGTGCCGGTCGACGTCGTGACGCTCGGCGATCCGGTCTTCGTTTCGGTGCAAGCGGTTGCGGCGAGGGCCAATGCGGTGGTGGCAAGGAGGAGTGTTCGGCGGAACTTCATCAGCTGTCCGTGTGCTTCCCGAGTGCGGCCTGGACGTTTTCTTCGTCGGTTTGTTTGGCCTTCGTGGCGGTGGTGAGTTTTTGGACGTAGTCCCCGACGTAGGCGACCATGGAATCGTGCTGCTCGTACAAGAGGTCGAACGAATCCGAGAACCGCTTCAGGTACCCCTCGCTTTCGGGGTCTTCGGCCAGTTCCTGCAACGACATGCGGATCTGCTCGATCGTGTTCTTCTTCCGCAGCAGGCTGGCCTGGCGGTCCTTCCACATGCCCAGCACCGTGTTCATCTCTTCCACGCTGGGGAATTCGAACCCGCCGGAGGCGCCGGGGGCGGCCGCCCTGGCGGCTTCGGTCACGGCGAGGCCTGCCACGGCCCCGGCGACGGGACTGCCCCAGACGGCGGCCGCGGCCGCCGCGGCGGCGCCGATGGCCGCGCTGCCCGACTCGTTCAAAGCTGCCTCCCCAGTAGCCGACGATGACGGTGACCCTCTGACGTCGCAGCTTAGCGGACAGTTCCGACAATCAGGAGCGGCAGGAAGATCCCCCGTCCTCGCCGGTACCGGAGACAATGGGGGAATGGACGAGCGAGATCCCCTGGCCGGGTTCGTCGGGTTCGCGACGGCTTTGCGGGAGGCCGGAGTGGCGGCGGGGCCGCAGCGGGTGCAGGCGTACCTGGACGCCCTCCAACGGGTCGACCTCGCCGACGCCGGGCAGCTGTACTGGGCCGGGCGGGTGACGCTGTGCGGGGAGCCGGACGACCTGCCCCGGTATGACGACGCTTTCGCGCAGTGGTTCGCGGCGGAGCCCCCGGCGCCGAAGCCGGTGACGGTGGCCCGGCCGAAGCAGGCGCGGATGGCCGCGCTGTCCGAGGAGCGGTCCGAGGGGGGCGAGGGCGAGGCGAAGGCGGACGAGTTGCGCGTCGCCGCGACGGATACGGAAGTGTTGCGGCACCGGGATCTCGCTGAGCTCACCGCCGCCGAGCGGCGGCATCTGCGCGAGCTGTTCGCGGTGCTGCGCCCGCTCCCGCCGACCCGCGCCTCGCTGCGGCGCCGTCCCGCCGGACGCGGGTCGCTCGACGCTTCGCGGACGTTGCGCCGGATGCTCGCCGGCGGGGGCGAGCCGGTCGACCTCGCCTACCAGAGGCGTTCCACGAGGCCGCGCCGCGTGGTGTTCCTGATCGACGTGTCCGGATCGATGAGCCCGTACGCCGATTCCCTCCTCCGCTTCGCGCACGTGGTCGTGCGCAGCGCGCCCGCCGATGTCGAGGTGTTCACCCTGGGCACCCGCCTGACGCGGGTGTCGCGGCAGCTGCGGCAGCGCGACCCGGAGCGCGCGATGCTCTCCGCCGGGCAGGCGGTGGCGGACTACGCGGGCGGCACCCGGCTCGGCGAGACGCTGCGCGTCTTCCTGGATCGGTGGGGGCAACGGGGAATCGCACGGCGTGCCGTGGTCGTTGTCTTCTCCGACGGCTGGGAGCGGGGTGATCCTTCGCTCCTGGGCGAGCAGCTGGCCAGAATGCGCCGCTTGGCGCACGCTGTGCTGTGGATCAACCCCCACGCGGGACGCGAGGGCTACGCCCCGGTGCAATCCGGGATCGCCGCCGCGCTCCCGCACCTCGATCGCCTGCTGGCCGGGCACAGCCTGGCCACCCTGGAACGACTGCTGGTGGAGATACGCGATGCATGACGTAATGGACGAACTCGCCAAGCGCTGGGCCGAGGGCGAGGTGATCGGCCTGGCGACGGTGGTCTCCACGTTCTCGTCGGCACCCCGGTCGCCCGGGGCCTCGATGCTGGTGACGCAGGGCGGTGAGGCCATCGGCAGCGTGTCCGGCGGCTGCGTGGAAGGCGCCGTCTACGAACTCGCGCAGGAGGTGATCGCCGACGGCAAGCCGGTGCTGCAGCGTTACGGCGTGAGCGACGACGACGCCTTCGCGGTCGGGCTGACCTGCGGCGGGATCATCGACATCTACGTGGAGCGGGTGGACAAGGAGAGCCTGCCCGAACTCGGCGAGGTGGTCGAGTCGGTGCACCGCGGCGAGCCGGTCGCGGTGGTGACGGTGATCGAGCACGCCGATCCGGACCGCAAGGGCCGCCACATGATCATCTGGTCGGACCGGGTGCGGGGCAGCCTCGGTTCGGAGCGGGTCGACGACGCCGTCGTGGACGACGCCAGGGGCCTGCTGGCCACCGGCCGCACCGCGACCCTGCACTACGGCCTCGAAGGCGAGCGGCGCGGCGAGGGCATGAGCGTGTTCGTCAACTCCTTCGAGCCGCCGCCCCGGATGCTCGTGTTCGGCGCGATCGACTTCGCCGCCGCGATGGCGCGCATGGGTTCCTTCCTGGGCTTCCAGGTGACGGTGTGCGACGCGCGCCCGGTGTTCGCCACCGCGAGCCGGTTCCCGTTCGCGGACGAGGTGGTGGTCGACTGGCCGCACCGCTATCTCAAGGCCGAGGCGGAGGCGGGCCGCATCGACCGGCGCACCGCCATCGCGGTGCTCACGCACGACCCGAAGTTCGACGTGCCGCTGCTGGAGGTCGCGTTGCGGCTCGACGTCGGCTACATCGGTGCGATGGGTTCGCGCCGGACCCACGAGGACCGGCTGGCGCGGCTGCGTGAGGCGGGCATGACCGAGGAGGAACTCGCGCGGCTGTCCTCGCCGATCGGGCTGGATCTCGGCGCGCGCACGCCGGAGGAGACCGCGGTGTCGATCGCGGCCGAGATCATCGCGCTGCGCTGGGGTGGTGGCGGCCGTCGCCTGGCGGAGCTGTCGGGCCGGATCCACGGCTGAGCACGCCGATGCGCACGACGGAGGGCGCGAGCCGTTCCGCCTGGTAGGCCACGATCTTGTGGTGGCCGTCGAGCACGAGGTCGCGCGCGCGGCCGCCGGGCCGCAACAGCACCGCGACCGGGCGCAGCCCGGACCGGATCGCCCGCCGGTAGTAGGCGACCCGGCCGTCTTCGGCCCGCGGCCAGTCGCCGCCGGTGGCCACCAGGCGCCGGTCGTCGAACAGCGGTTCCGGTCCGGCGAGTTCGTAGTGCCCGCTGGCGAGCAGGCGGAGCAGCGACCCCAGCGTTTCGCCCAGCGGACGGCGCAGCTGCCCGGTGGCCAGCGCGATCCTCAGGCTCTCGGTCAGCGGCGGGATCCGCAGGGTTTTTCCTTGCGTTTCACCGGTCTCGATGATCCCGGTGCCGTCGCTGACGGTGACTCGTTCCACATGGCTGTGACGGCCGCAAAAATCGTGTGGTTCCCTTTTTTACGGTGCTCTCCGCATTCGCGGAGTATTTTACTGGGAGAAACCGCATCTGCGGATCGGCCGCGCGAGTGTCACCCGGGCAGGACTTGTCCGATCGCGACAGAAGTAGCACGCTCCCTTGTGAAGCCGATCACCCAGCTCCCACCACACTGGAGGGCTCATGCGAATCACCGTCACCGTTGACGGAGCCCAGTACACCGACGAGGTCGAACCCCGCACACTGCTCGTGCACTACCTGAGGGAGACGCTCGGGAAAGTCGGCACCGTAATCGGCTGCGACACCAGCAACTGCGGTGCGTGCACGGTCCACCTGAACGGGCGCAGCGTCAAATCCTGTTCGGTGCTCGCGGTGCAGGCCGACGGGGGTGAGGTCACCACCGTCGAAGGGCTCGCGCGCGAGGGCCGGTTGCACCCGGTGCAACAGGCCTTCCACGACAACCACGCCCTGCAGTGCGGCTACTGCACGCCGGGCATGATCATGCAGTCGATCGACCTGCTGGCCGACAATCCCGACCCGGACGAGAAGGCCGTGCGCGAGGGCCTGGAGGGCAACCTCTGCCGCTGCACCGGTTACCAGAACATCGTGCGGGCCGTGCAGGACGCCGCCCGGCACATGAGCCCCGGCGCGGGCCCGGAGGCCGAGCGGATCAGCGACGTCCCCAGCGCGATCGCGGGCGGGGGCGAGTGACGTGACCGCGACCATCGAACCGGAGGTCGGCAAGGCGCGCACCCGCAAGGAGGATGCGCGGCTGATCACCGGCCGCACCCGCTGGACCGACAACACCGTCCTGCCCGGTCTGCTGCACCTCGCCGTCCTGCGCAGCCCGTTCGCGCACGCCAGGATCAACGGCATCGACACCTCGGAGGCGAAGGACAGGCCCGGGGTGATCGCCGTCTACACCGCCGCCGACCTCGACCCCGAGGGCGCGATCGGCATGCCCTGCGCCTGGCCGGTCACCCCCGACATGAAGCATCCGCGCCGTCCGGTGCTGGCCGCCCACCGGGTCAACTTCGCCGGGGAGGGTGTCGCCGTGGTGGTGGCGCGCACCGCCGCGCAGGCCCGGGACGCGCTCGAAGCGATCGACGTCGACTACGAAGAACTCCCCGTCGTCCTCGGCCTGGAGAACGCGCTCGCCGAGGGCGCGCCCCTGGTCCACGAGGAACTCGGCACCAACCGCAACGCGCTGTGGGTGTTCGACTCCGGCGAGGCGGGCACCGGAGGCAGCGTCGAGCAGGCCATTTCCGACGCCGAGGTGGTCGTCAAGCGGCGCTTCCGCCAGCAGCGGCTCATCCCGGCGTTCATGGAGCCCCGCTCCTGCGTCGTGGACCCGACGGGCCCGCAGATCGTGATGTGGTCGGCCACCCAGGTGCCGCACATCCTCAAGACGATGGCGGCGCTGACGCTGGGCATCCCCGAGCACAAGCTGCGCGTGATCGCCCCCGACGTCGGGGGCGGCTTCGGCGGCAAGATCGCGGTGCTGCCGGAGGAGGCGATGACCCTGCTCATCGCGCAGAAGCTCGGCAAGCCGGTGAAGTGGACCGAGACCCGTTCGGAGACCATGCTCACCGCGCACCACGGGCGGGACCAGATCCAGGACATCACCATCACGGCCAGGCGGGACGGCACGGTCACCGGCCTCAAGGTCGAACTGCTCGCCGACATGGGCGCCTACCTCGGCCTGGTCGGGCCCGGGGTGCCGATCCTGGGCGCGTTCATGTTCAACGCGATCTACAAGATCCCGGCCTACCACTTCGCCTGCACCAACGTGTTCACCAACACCACGCTGACCGACGCCTACCGGGGCGCCGGGCGGCCGGAGGCCACCTTCGGCATCGAGCGGATCATGGACGAGCTCGCCGCCGAACTCGGCATGGACCCGTTGGAGCTGCGCGAAAAGAACTGGATCAAGCACGAGGAGTTCCCGTACACCACGGTCGCGGGCCTGACCTACGACTCGGGGAACTACGAGGCCGCGACGCAGAAGGCGCTCGAACTCTTCGACTACGAGGGCCTGCGCCGGGAACAGCGGGAACGCCGCGAACGCAGGGACCCGATCCAGCTGGGCATCGGCATCTCGACGTTCACCGAGATGTGCGGTCTCGCGCCGTCGCGGGTCCTCGGCTCCCTCGACTACGGCGCGGGCGGCTGGGAAGCGGCCTCGGTGCGCATGCTGCCCACCGGCAAGGTCGAGGTGATCACCGGAGCCTCCGCGCACGGCCAGGGCCACGAGACGGCGTGGAGCCAGATCGTGGCCGACCAGCTGGGCGTGGCCTTCGAGGACGTGGAAGTGATCCACGGTGACACGCAGTCCTCGCCGAAGGGCCTGGACACCTACGGTTCGCGCTCGCTCGCGGTGGGCGGGATCGCGGTGGTCAAGGCGGCGGAAAAGGTGGTCGCGAAGGCCCGCACGATCGCCGCGCACCTGATGGAGTGCTCGCCGGACGACCTGGAGTTCGCGCACGGCAAGTTCACGGTGCGGGGCACCGACAAGTCCACCACCATCCAGGACGTCGTGTTCGCGACCTTCATGGCGCACAACCTGCCGGACGGCGTGGAGCCCTCGCTCGACTCCGACGCGGTCTACGACCCCGAGAACTTCTCGTTCCCCCACGGCACGCACCTGTGTGCCGCCGAGGTGGACACCGAGACGGGCCGGGTGACGCTGCGGAAGTACGTCTGCGTGGACGACGTCGGCGCGGTGGTCAACCCGCTCATCGTCGAAGGCCAGATCCACGGCGGGCTCGCCCAGGGCATCGCACAGGCGCTGTACGAGGAGGCGGTGTACGACGAGAGCGGCAACCTGACCACGGGCACCTTCGCCGACTACCTGCTCCCCTCGGCGATGGACCTGCCGAGCTTCGTCACCGATCGCACGGAAACCCCGGCGACCAGCAACCCGCTGGGCGTCAAGGGGGTCGGCGAGGCCGGCACGATCGCCTCCACCCCGGCGGTGGTCAACGCCGTGGTCGACGCGGTGCGGCCGTTCGGGGTGAACGACATCGAGATGCCCTGCTCGCCGATGCGGGTGTGGGCGGCGATCCACCGCGGTCAGCGGGCCGCCGGTGACGTCACCGGTCCCGGTGGCGGTTTGGGTTCGATCGACGCTTCTGGAGGTGCCCAGTGATTCCCGCGGCCTTCGACTACGCCGCGCCCACCACCGTGGACGAGGCCGTGCGGGCGCTGTCCGAAGCCGGTGAGGACGCGAAGGTGCTGGCGGGCGGGCAGAGCCTGCTGCCGGTGCTGAGGATGCGCCTCGCGGCGCCGTCCGTGGTGATCGACCTCGGCCGGATCCCCGAGCTGCGCGGGATCCGCGACGACGGCGACGCGCTCGTCATCGGGGCCATGACCACGCACTACGACGTGCAGCGCGACCAGTTGGTCGCCGAGCACGCCGCGCTGCTGGCCAGGGCCACCGACACGGTGGCCGACCCGCAGGTCCGCCACCGAGGCACCTTCGGCGGTTCGCTGGCGCACGCCGATCCGGCGGGCGACCTGCCGGCACCGGCGCTGGCGCTCGACGCGGAAATGGTGATCGCCGGGCCGGGCGGCAGGCGCACGGTGCCCGCGGCGGAGTTCTTCCAGGACTTCTTCACCACTTCCCTGGCGGCGAACGAAATCCTGGTCGAGGTCCGGGTGCCCAAGCACACCGGCTGGCGGGCGCACTACGAGAAGTTCAACCGGGTCGCGCAGGCCTGGTCCATGGTGGCGGTGGCGGTCACCGTGCGGACCGAGGGCGACACCATCGCCGACGCCCGCATCGCGCTGACGAACATGGCCGCCATCCCGGTGCGCGCCACCGCCGTGGAACAGGCCCTGATCGGGCGGAAAGCCGAGGCGGAGACGATTCGCGCGGCCGCCGCGCACGCCGCCGAGGGCACCAGCCCGACCCCTGACGGCAACGCGGACGTCGAATATCGGCAAGAATTGGCACGGGTACTGACGGGCCGGGCCGTCTCGGCCGTGGTAAGCGCCTAGCCAAGGGGCGCGGGAGGCCACCACCGCCACAGGAAGTGGTGGCCTCCGGCGCCAAAGCGACAGAAGGGAGTCGGGCCGTGCGGCTTGACCATGAATTCACTGTTCCGGCGCCGCCCGCGCAGGTGTGGAAGGCCGTCACCGATCCGGAAAGCGTCGCGCCGTGCATGCCGGGGGCCACGTTGACGAAGGTCGAGGGCGAGACCTTCACCGGCACGGTGAAGGTCAAGCTGGGGCCGATCTCCCTGCTGTACAAGGGTTCCGGCGAGTTCCTGGAGACCGACGAGCAGGCACGCAAGATCGTCATCAAGGCGTCGGGCAAGGACACTCGCGGCGCGGGCACCGCGGCCGCGACGGTCACCGTGACGCTGACCGAGGAGGGCGGCGCCACCAAGGGCACGGTCGCCACCGACCTCAACGTGACCGGGCGCCCGGCGCAGTTCGGCCGGGGCATGATCTCCGAGGTCGGCGGCAAGATCCTCGACCAGTTCGCGGCGAACCTGGCGGAGAAGCTCACGGCTCCCGCTCCTACGGCGGCGGAGGCCGCGGCGGCGCCCGAAGCCGCCGCCAAGCCGGGCGAGGAGGCCAAGCCGAAGCTGGAGGCCGTCCCGCCCGCGCCGCAGAAGGAAGCCGAGGCGATCGACCTGCTCGAGTACGCCGGTTCTTCGGTGGCGAAGCGGCTGGGCCCGGTGCTCGCCGGGGTGGCCGTGCTGCTGGCGATCATCGCGATCGTCCGCGCCATCCGCCGCCGCTGACCCTCGGCGTTATGCCGTGAAGGGGCCCTTCACAGTCGAATCGACCGTGAAGGGCCCCTTCACGGCTCACCC
>NZ_VJWX01000271.1 GCF_007713715.1 Amycolatopsis rhizosphaerae | reverse complement strand
GGCGCGATCTACGCGCGGGAATACGGATGGGACAGCGGCTTCGAAGCACTCGTCGCCCGGATCGTCGCGGACTACGTGGACCAGCACGACCCTCGCGCGGAGGCGGCGTGGATCGCCGAGATCGACGGCGAGCGCGTCGGCAGCGTGTTCTGCGTGCGTGGATCCGACGAGCGGACCGCGAAACTGCGGCTGCTGCTCGTCGAACCCGGCGCACGCGGGTACGGGCTCGGCCGGCGACTGGTCGAGGAATGCGTGGCGTTCGCCCGCGCGCACGGCTACACCGCGATGGAGTTGTGGACCAACGACGTGCTCACCGCGGCCCGCCACATCTACGCGAAAACCGGCTTCCGACTGGTGGAAAGCGAACCCCACCACAGCTTCGGGCACGACCTGGTCGGAGAAACCTGGCGGCTGAAGCTATAGCGGTTGTCCGTTACCGCGCCTGGCGTCCCATCAGGTAGAACTCCTCGTTCGGGCGCAGCGCCGTCAGATGGGCCAGCCGGTTCGACATCGCGAACAGCGCGGTGATCGCCCCGACGTCCCAGATCTCGTCGTCGGTCAGCCCGGCCTCGCGCGCCGCCGCCAACTGCGCCTCACCGAACAGGTGCGAGTCACGGGCCAGCGCCAGCGCCAGCTCGACGATCGCCCGGCCACGGGCGTCCAGCTCCACCTGCCACGGGTTGGCCGAGACCCGGTCCGCCAGCTGGGGATCCTTCGCGCGGACCCGCAGGATCGCTCCGTGCGCCACCACGCAGTAGGTGCAGTGGTTCGCCCCGGAGGTCGCGACCACCACCAGCTCCCGCTCGGCCTTGGTCAGCCCCTCACGGCGCTCCATCAACGCGTCGTGATAGTCGAGGAACGCCCGGAGCTCGGCCGGACGGTGCCCGAGGGCGCGGAAGATGTTCGGGACGAATCCCGATTTCTCGGCGATGGCACCAACCCGGTCGCGGAGATCGTCGGGGAGCCCGTCGAGCTCCACGACCGGGAATCGGCTCACTGCTTCACTCATACCCTCACGCTAGCTTGTGATTTGAAGCGGCGGAGCCGCTTGCGGTGGACCGTCAGCCTGCACCGCCGCGGGTTCTGATGTGGTTCCTCGCAAGAACAGCACTGCCAGCGGTTCGGATGGACATTCATGAGGAAGAGATCCCACAGCGAGGGACCACATCAGGTTCCGCTACCCGCACCGCCATGCAAGCCGCTTACACAATTCCTCGATCAGTGGGCGCCGATGGGGCGGAGTCCCTCGTCGTGCTCGTCGACGTGGTAGTCCGACAGCTCCGTGTCGTCGGTGCCGTTGAACACCTTGAACCGGCGCGCGATCACGGTGACCACCACCGCGACCACCAGGTTGCCGACCAGCGCGACGAACCCGGGGTAGATCTGCACCAGCGAGCCGGGGAACGGGTGCCAGCCGAAGATCGACAGCTTGCCCAGCGGAAGCGCCGAGCCACCGAAGTGCGCCTTGCCGGTGTTCGGGTTCGGGATGCCGTAGAGCATGAGCACGCCCCACACCATGCCGACGGCCCAGCCCGCGACCAGACCCCAGCGGTGGAACCACCGGGTGTAGAGGGAGATCGCGACCGCGGGCAGCGTTTGCAGGATCAGCACGCCACCGATGAGCTGCAGGTCGATGGAGAACTGCGGGTCGATGAACAGGATGAACGCCACCGCGCCGAACTTGACCACCAGCGAGGCGAGCTTGGCCTGCTTGGCCTCCTGCGCCGGGGTCGCGTCCCGCTTGAGGTACTCCTTGTAGATGTTGCGGGTCCACAGGTTCGCCGCGGCGATCGACATGATCGCGGCGGGCACCAGTGCGCCGATGCCGATCGCGGCGAACGCGATTCCGGCGAACCACGACGGGAAGTTCAGGTCGAACAGCACCGGCACCACCGTGTTGGAATCGGCGTTCCCGGTGGCGGCGTTGGTGATCGGCTTGACCCCCGCGGCGATCGCGACGTAGCCCAGCAGGGCCAGCAGACCCAGCAGGAACGAGTAGGCGGGAAGCGCCATCATGTTCCGCTTGATCACCTTGCGCCCGCGCGAGGCCAGCACACCGGTCAGCGAGTGCGGGTACAGGAACAGCGCCAGCGCCGAGCCCAGCGCGAGGGTGATGTACTGGAGCTGGTTGGTGGCGGTCAGCACGATCGAGCCCGACGGCTTGCCGGTCTTCGGGTTCGGCTGCGACAACTTCGCCGCACTGACGTCGATGATGTGCGACCAGCCGCCGAGCTTGGCGGGCAGGTAGAACACGGCCACCAGGATCACCACGTAGATCAGGCCGTCCTTGACGAACGCGATCAGCGCCGGCGCCCGCAGACCCGACTGGTAGGTGTAGAGCGCCAGGATGAGGAAGGCCACCAGCAGCGGCAGATGGCCCACGATCCCGCTGCCGTTCAGGCCCATCGTGCGCAGCACCGCCTCCAGGCCCACCAGCTGCAGCGCGATGTAGGGCATCGTGGCCACGATCCCGGTGATCGCGATGAGCAGCGCCAGCGTCGGCGAACCGAACCGGCCACGCACGAAGTCGGCCGGGGTGACGTAGCCGCGCGAACGCGAAACCGACCACATGCGCAGCGCGGGCAGGAAGACGATCGGGTAGAGGATCACGGTGTAGGGCAGGGCGTAGAAGCCGAGCGCCCCGGCACCGAAGACCAGCGCGGGCACCGCGACGAAGGTGTAGGCGGTGTAGAGGTCACCGCCGACCAGGAACCAGGTGATCCAGGAACCGAACTTCCGGCCACCGAGACCCCATTCGTCCAAATGGTCGAGTGAGGCCGAGGCCTTCCAGCGGGCGGCGACGAAACCGAGCACCGTCACCACGCCGAACAGCACGATGAAGACGCTCAACTCGACCCACTGCAGGCCGCCGCCGGGCGCCTGGGCCGCCATGACCAGTTCGGTCTTCACTTCTTCTCCCCTTCGTCGAGGTCGTCCACCGAGAGACGATCGGGCCCGGTCACGCGCTTTTCGCTGGTCATCACGTAGACCACGGCCACGGAGGCGACCCCGACCAGCACGAAGGCGAACTGGTACCAGTAGAAGAAGGGGAGACCAAACAACCTCGGCTTGTCGAAGTTGAACCACGGAGTGATCAACATAAGCAGAGGGATGAGCAGGAAGAGATTCCACGGGTTGAAGACCAACCCCCGCGCCCTTCCGGCGGCTTTGCCAGACATCGGACCTCACTAGAACGTTCGGACAGCCTGGACGACCCTAATTCGTCACAGGCGTTGCGTCACGGGGGTCTCATGTATCGATTTGGGCAGGAATACCCAACTTAAGCAGGTAGGCACGAATCGCCCGGCTGGCTACAAATGATCGCCCTCGACGGTGGTCGAGGCGTGTGGAGCCAGTGACGAAGGGGCGAGCATGAAACGACTCCGCCGGGCGGTGGTGATCCCGGCTCTGGCCGGCACCCTGCTGGCCGCGGGAGCGCCGGTCCACGCCGGTGCGACCGATCGGTCCACCCAGTCCGACCAGGCAGAACAGGCACTGAACTCGACCGGGATCCCCGGCCGGTACGCGAACCAGGTGCTGGGCTGGCATCCCTGCACCTCCGAGGAGTTGTCGGGCCAGACGCCGCCGCCCGGTGCCGAAGGCATCGAATGCACCACCTACCTGACGCCGCGGGACTGGCGCGATCCGGGCGCCGGCGCCGATCTGACCATCGCGGTGAGCAGGCTCAAGGCCACCGGGAACGCGACGGCCAGCGTGCTGGTCAACCCGGGCGGTCCCGGCGCCCCCGGCCGGATGTTCCCCGCCAGGCTGCGCAACCAGACGCGGCTGCGCGAGCACCAGGAGATCGTCGGCTTCGACCCGCGCGGAACCGGCAAGAGCACGAACATCACCTGTGGCGGCGCCATCGGCACCGGTGCGGCGCTCGACCCCAGGGACCGCAGCCGCCGGAACCTCAATCTCATCCTGGAGGCGACGAAGTACGCCGCCGACTCGTGCCAGGTGAAGTCCGGCGACCTCGGCCCGTTGATCAACACCGAGCAGACCGTGCACGATCTGGACCTGCTGCGCGTGCTGCTGGGCAGGCACCGCGTGAACTGGGTCGGCTACTCGGCGGGCACCTGGCTGGGCGCGCACTACGCGCAGGCGTTCCCGAACCGGACCGGCCGTTTCGTCCTCGACTCGAACACCGAGTTCACCACCACCTGGCAGAAGTCCTTCGACGGGCAGCCGCTGGGCTTCGAACGGCGCTGGCGGGAGGACTTCCTCCCGTGGATGGCGCGCTACGACGGCCTCTACCACTTCGGCACCACCGGTGAAGCGGCGCGGCTGACCTACGAATCGGTGCGCGCGGCGCTGGCCAAGAGCCCGGTTGAGGTGGACGGGGCGCCGCTGTCGGCGAACGAGTTCGACTCCTTCATCGCCTCCGAGCTCTACAACAAGCGGTACTTCCCGAGTCTCGCGGAGTACCTGGTGAACGTGCGGACGCTGGCCGAAAACAGTGGAAGCGCCGCGCAGCAGGCGGTGGCGAAGCAGCGGGTCGACGCCGCCAGGGCCGACGAGCCGGGCCTTGGCCCGCAGCCGCTCATGGTGCCGGGCGACGGCGACGCCTACGACGCGAGCTTCTGGACGATCCCCTGCAACGAGGGCCCGTGGTTCGGCAACCGGAACAGCGTGATCCGGCAGTCCGCCGAGCTGGGCCCGCGCTATCCGCTGCTCGGCTGGGGCTGGGTGGTGCAGCCGTGCATCTTCTGGAAGAACCGCCCCGAGCCGTTGCCGGTGCTCGACGGGGCGGGCGTCCCGCCGGTGCTGATGGTGCAGTCCACCCACGACCCGGCCACGCCGATCGAGGGTGCGCAGCGGGCGCACGCCGCCTTCCGCGGCTCCCGGATGATCACGGTCACCGGGGAGGGCGACCACGGCATCTACGCGGGAGGCAACGCGGCGGTGGACAAGGTTGTGGAGGACTACCTCGTGGACGGGGTGGTTCCGGCCGACCAGACCCTGCCGGGCCGTCCGCTCCCGGTCCCCCCGGGGGCCTAGCCGCCCTGCACAACGGCCCCGCCGAGCCCGCTCGGCGGGGCCTGTCCACAGTTGTCCCCAGCTTGTGCACAGAGTTGTCCACAGCCTGTGGAGAAATTGGCGGATAGACTTGGGCCATGGTGCGAGTGCCGCTGACCGAAGCCGAACGTGCGCGCGGCGAACGGCTCGGCGCCGTCCTCCGCGAAGCACGCGGTTCCCGGAGCATGACCGAAATCGCGGCCCAGGCCGGGATCTCGGTGGAAACGCTGCGAAAGATCGAAACCGGCCGCATCCCGACCCCGGCGTTCTTCACCGTGGTGGCCCTCGCGGACGCGGTCGGCCTGCCCCTGGACGCGCTCCGTGGCGCGGTGACGAGCGTCCGCGCCGGTTGACCGGGGAACGGGAGCCTTACGGTGAGTAGCGACAACGCCCGGCTCACCGGAAGGCATCCGAATGAGCGCTGCCGCACGGCCGGACCATCCGCTGACCCTCGCCGAGTGGGCTGAGCTGCCCGAAGACGACATGGGTCGTCGTTACGAACTCGCGGAAGGCGTGCCTTCCG
This sequence comes from Amycolatopsis rhizosphaerae, assembly GCF_007713715.1. Taxonomy (GTDB): domain Bacteria; phylum Actinomycetota; class Actinomycetes; order Mycobacteriales; family Pseudonocardiaceae; genus Amycolatopsis_E; species Amycolatopsis_E rhizosphaerae. The sequence goes on along the minus strand of NZ_VJWX01000271.1, from coordinate 3,953 downwards.
CGGTCCCCAGACCGGCTCCGAGGCACCAGTGAGCCATGGCGCGCTTGGCGTCGCTCCTCGACCGGCAGCTTCCCGACGACCTGACCGCCCTGGTCAACGTCGAGGTCATCATCGACGCCCGGTATCCGCCCACGGTGCGGGCACCCGACGTGGTGATCACGCACGAACAGGTCGTGCGACTGAACCAGGCGCGGCTGGAGCCCGTCGATGTCCTCCTCGCCGTCGAGATCATCTCCCCGGGGACCGCCCGCACCGATCGCGTCACGAAGATGTCCGAGTACGCCGAGGCCGGGATCGCGCACTACTGGCTGATCGACCTGGCGAATCCGCCGAGCCTGACCGTGCACGAGCTGGTCGCCGGGCGCTACAAGGCGGTCGCGAAGTCCACCGGCCCGATCGACCTCGCCGAACCGGTACCGCTCACGATCGACCCCGCCGAGCTGATGCGAAGGCGCTAACGGCGCACACCCGAAAGGCGAACGGCCGGTTCCCCACCAGGTGGGGAACCGGCCGTAGGCACAGACGTGTCAGCCCAGGCGCGCCTTGAGCGCGTCGAGCTCGTCACGCAGGCTGGTCGGGACGCGGTCGCCGATCTTGTCGAACCACTCCTCGATCAGCGGGATCTCCTGGCGCCACTCCTCGGGCTCGATGTCGAGCGCGGCCTGGATGTCCGCCAGCGGCTGGTCCAGCCCCTCGGTGTCCAGGTCCTCGGCGCGCGGGACGAAGCCGATCGGGGTGTCGACCGCACCGGCCTTGCCCTCGATCCGCTCGATGATCCACTTGAGCACGCGCGAGTTCTCGCCGAATCCAGGCCACAGGAAGCGCTTGTCCTCGCCCCGGCGGAACCAGTTGACGTAGAAGATCTTCGGCAGCTTGGTCGCGTCGGCGTTCTTGCCGGTGTCCAGCCAGTGCTGGAAGTAGTCACCGGCGTGGTAGCCGAGGAACGGCAGCATCGCCATCGGGTCGCGGCGCACCTCGCCGACCTTGCCCGCCGCGGCCGCGGTCTTCTCCGAGGACATGGTCGCGCCCATGAACACGCCGTGCTGCCAGTCGCGCGCCTGGTTCACCAGCGGCACCGTGGTGGCGCGGCGGCCGCCGAACAGGATCGCCGAGATCGGCACGCCCTTCGGGTCGTCCCACTCCGGCGCCAGGATCGGGCACTGCGACATCGGGGTGCAGTACCGCGAGTTCGGGTGCGCGGCGGACTCGTCCGACTCGGGCGTCCAGTCCTGCTTCTTCCACGAGGTCAGGTGCTCCGGCTTGGAGTCCATGCCCTCCCACCACACGTCGCCGTCGTCGGTCAGCGCGACGTTCGTGAAGACCGTGTTGCCCTTCTCGATCGTGCGCATCGCGTTCGGGTTGGTGTGCCAGTCGGTGCCCGGCGCCACGCCGAAGAAGCCGAACTCGGGGTTGACCGCGTACAGCCTGCCGTCCTCACCGAACCGCATCCACGCGATGTCGTCGCCGAGGGTCTCGGCACGCCAGCCGGGGATGGTCGGCTGCAGCATCGCGAGGTTGGTCTTGCCGCAGGCGCTGGGGAAGGCGGCGGCGACGTAGTAGGCCTTGTTCTCCGGCGAGATCAGCTTCAGGATCAGCATGTGCTCGGCGAGCCAGCCCTCGTCACGGGCGAGCACCGAACCGATCCGCAGCGAGTAGCACTTCTTGCCCAGCAGCGAGTTGCCGCCGTAGCCCGAGCCGTAGCTCCAGATCGTGCGGGTCTCCGGGAAGTGGGTGATGTACTTCGTGTCGTTGCACGGCCACGCAACGTCCTTCTCGCCCGGCGCCAGTGGCTTGCCGACGGAGTGCAGGGCGGGCACGAACGGGCGCTCGGTGCCGTCCTCGGCGACGAACTTCTCCAACGCGGCGGCGCCCATCCGGGTCATCACCCGCATCGACGCGACCACGTAGGCGAAGTCGGTGATCTCGATGCCGAGCTTGGGGTCGTCCGCGCCGAGCGGACCCATGCAGAACGGGATCACGTACATCGTGCGACCCCGCATGCAGCCCCGGTAGAGCTCGGTCATGGTCGCCTTCATCTCGTCCGGAGCCACCCAGTTGTTGGTGGGACCGGCGTCTTCCTCGCGCTCGGAACAGATGAAGGTCCGTTCCTCGACCCGCGCGACGTCGCTGGGGTCCGAAGCGGCCCAGAACGAGTTCGGCTTCGCCTCCAGCGGAACGAAGGTGCCGGCTTCGACGAGTTCGGAATTGATCCGCGCGGCCTCTTCCTCGGAGCCGTCACACCACACCACTCGGTCCGGAGTGGTCAGTTCGGCGACTTCCCGCACCCACGCGAGGACTCCGCTGTGCGAGGTCGGCGCCTTATCCAGTCCCGGGATGGCTACTGCAGTCATTCCTTGTCTCCTGACTTCGACGGGAGGAGCCCGCGCCCGGACGTATCTGGTTGTCCGGAAGCGGGCTCCATCGCCGGCGACCGAATGGCTTCGCACGCCGGCTGGCGACCGGCGTACGGGGAAATTGGGATTCCTTGAGGGTAGCCGCGCTCCGCCCGGCTAACCGAGGCCTGGCCTGTCGGTTCTCTCACAGGAACGATAAGGGAATCGATTCAGATATCGCTGGACCGGCCTAGCGGAAAAAGGTTTCCGGCGTGGCCGTGATCTTCCCGATACCTCGGAGTGGCCATGGTTACGTTCCCCGGCGTTGTTTCGGCGTTCAACTTCGTTCGCCGGGCGGAAACGAAGCGGGCCCCGGCGCCTATGGCGGCCGGGGCCCGTCGATGGGACGAGCGACTCAGTTCTGCGAGATCCACTGCCCGGTCACGGAGTCGATCTTCGCGACCCCCTCGACCACGGTGTCGTGCCCGCCACCCCACAACTGGTCACTGTCGGCGGGCACCTCGGCCGCGACCCCGTGCCCGCCGCCGCCGGTCTCCGTCCACTGGCCCGGGCCCGTGTGCTCGTAGGTGTGGTGCTCGCCGCTGGGCGTGACCACCGTCTCGACGTCGGCGTTCCCGTCGCCGTTGGTGTCGGTGAAGAGAATGGTGTCGCCCTGCTCGTCGGTCACCTGGACGGTGTCGGGGGTGCCGTCGTGGTTGCTGTCGATCGTGGCGTGACCGGCGTCGACCGTGCCCTGGGGGGTGTCGACCATGATGTCGCCCTGGTGACCGGCCTGGCTGTCCGGCGTGTGGGAGCCGCCGCCGGACTGATCGTGGTCGTCCACCCAGGTGCCGGTCGAGGCGTCGAACCGGGCCATCTCGACGACGTTGCCCTGCGTGTCGGTGTGCACGTACTCGTCGGCGTGCCCGTCGCCGTCGGTGTCGACGTAGGCCGTGATCGTGCCGTCGGAGTTCTCCATCTTGACGGTGTCGTTCACACCGTCGTGATTGAGGTCGTAATTCTCCTCAGCAGTGTAGTTGTGGCCGTCGACCGAGATCTCCATCTCGCCTTCGTGACCGGCGTCGGCAGTGTCCGCGCCCCCAGTGTCGTCGATCCACACGGCCTGTCTCCCCACTCTCCACTCTCTGAACAACGGCTTGGACTCACCGTAGGCCGGTTCGGTTCCCCGGCACAACCGAACTCGCGGTCCGAGTCAGTGCTGGTCGCGCAGGGCGCGGATACGACCGAGCAGGACCTCCGCCCGATCCCGCCCGTCGCCGACCTCCTTGATCCGTCTGCCCAGTTCGGCGAGTTTCCTGGACCGTTCCTGCGCGTCCATCTTGATCGCCTTGTCGACTTCCTTGAGATCGGCCTCGATCGCGTCGATCCGGCGGCCCAGCGCGTCGTCGAGGGCCAGCGTCAGCTGCTGCTCGGCCTCGATCAGCTGCTCGGCCACCAGCTGGTCCAAAGTAGACCGCCCGTCGGCGATCGACTCCACCAGCCACTGCTTCATGTGCTGCTTGTCCGCGGCGTGCTTGCGCGTGCGCGCCATCCACCACCCGGCGCCGAGGCCGATCACGATGGTCGCGGGCAATACCACGGGGTTGAGCAGGGCGACCC
>NZ_VJWX01000270.1 GCF_007713715.1 Amycolatopsis rhizosphaerae | reverse complement strand
GTCGTGGGCGAGGAACCGGCCCGGGATCGCCCAGGCGGGATCGGGTGTGTAGGCGGGAACCCCGTGGAACCGGGTGCGCAGCGCGTGATCGGGATGCCGGGGCCGGAGGATGTGATGGCCGCCCCTCTTGGCGACCTCGGCCACGGCGTCGCCGAATCCGGCGAACACCCCGCCGCGCTCGGGGATGACGCCGAAATCGTGCCGCCCGTGCACCGCGACGCCGTCCACCACCAGTTCTTCGCCCTCGTCCAGGACGACGGTCACGCCGCCGCGGCCGGCCGACCAGGTCCCGGGCGCGTCCTCGAAGCGTTCAGGGGTTTCGGTGAGCCACCGGATACTGGTGATCGCGAGGAAGCCGTGCGGGTCGGCGAGCCGCTTCTCGTGGTCGGCGTGCCACTGCCGCCACTGCTCGGCGAAGGCCACTCGGTCGATTTCCCGTGTCGTCATCACAAGCTCCCCTACGAGGTCGGGTGTCGTCTCCGAGCCTAACCCCGCCGCCGGTGCCGTACCGGATCCTGGGACGGTGACGCAATTCGTTTCGCGCCGAGAGAAAGTAATGCGGTTCTTCCCGTTCACTGGGACGCCCTACTTTCCTTCCGGCGAACTGCGATGATGCGGCAAGGAACCGATACGGAAAACTGGGTTATCCATGACTTCGACCATTGTGGACATCGATCTCCACCCCCGGCTCGAAACGTGCGGCGCGCGGGAATTCCTCGATTCCCGCCGTCCTCAGTGGACAGCGGGTGAGCTCCGCGCCCTGACCGCCGCCCTGGCGGGTGAACTCGCCGCCGGGCTGCCGGAGCTGGTGCGGTACGTGCCCGGGCAGCGCTGGTGGACGCGGCTGGCGCTCACCCCGGGCGTCGAGGTGTGGCTGCTGTCCTGGCTGCCCGGCCAGGGAACCAGGCCGCACGACCACGGCGGCGCTTCGGGTGCTTTCACGGTCCTCACCGGCAGGCTCACCGAGACCTACCGCTACCCGTCGCGCCGCATCCGCGTCGCGGAGCGCGAAACCGGGGCGAGTACCGGTTTCGGTCCCGGCCGCGCGCACATCGTCCGCAACACCTTCGACACCCCGGCCGCCAGCGTGCACGCCTACTCGCCGCCGCTCCTGCCGACCAGGGAGTACGCGAGTCTGGGCGACCTGCCCGACGCCGCGTGACCCCGCCGCCCCTTTTTCCCGCCGTTCGTTTGGAGGCCAGCATGTCCAGGATCGTCGCGCTCAGTGGAAGCCCTTCGCCCACCTCCCGCACGGAGGCCGTCGTCGAGCATCTGGCCTCGCGCCTGCGGGGGCAGGGACACCGGGTGGCCGTGGCCCCGGTGCGGGACCTGCCGCCCGCCGCGCTGGTGGCCGGGGACGCGCGGCAGGCGGACATCGCCGCGCTCGCCGCCGCGATCGAGGGCGCCGACGGCGTGATCGTGGCCTCGCCGGTCTACAAGGCGGCCTACAGCGGGCTGCTGAAGGCCCTGCTCGACCTGCTGCCGCAGTTCGCCCTCGCGGGCAAGGTGGTCCTGCCGCTGGCCACCGGGGGCAGTCTCGCCCATGTGCTGGCGATCGACTACGCATTCCGGCCGATGCTGCACTCTCTGGGCGCCGACCGGGTCGTGCCGGGCTATTTCCTGCTGGAGGAGTGGATCACCGTCGCCGACCGCGGGGTGACGCTGGCCGAGCAGGCCGAACGTCCGCTGCTGACCGTCGTCGACGGCTTTTCCGAGGCGCTGCACTCCCGTGCGCGGCTGGCCGCGGCGTCGTGACCACGATCGGAATCCGGCTCCGGCTCAGGACCTGGGACGCCGCCGACCCGGCGCGGCGCTGCGGTCGGATCCGCTGATGCGGCCCGGCGAGCTGCTGCATCCGGTGTCCGATCCGCTCGACCCTCTGACTTGTCCTTTGTAGACCGTGTCCTGTTTCTTTCCGAACAAAAAGAAGTCCCGCGCGAGTGGTCCTCGCGCGGGGCTTCTTCTTGTTTCTCCGAAGAAATGTTCACCTGATGGGAAACGGGGGATGGCCGCCGAAATCCGTTTACCGTGTCCGCGTGTCTTCCAGATCCCCGCTCGAACTCCTTTCCCTCGCCGTGGCCGCGAGCCTGGCGCTCGCAGCCTGCTCCTCCGGGGCGGCGACCGCCGGCTCCGGGCAGCCCGCCCCCGGCGGCACGCTGACCCTCGCGATCGGGTCGAACCCCGACTGCGTCGATCCCCAGCAGCCCGGCACGAACGCCAGCCTCAACGTGGGGCGTCAACTGGTCGACTCCCTGACCGACCAGGACCCCGCCACCGGTGAGATCACACCGTGGCTGGCCGACCGCTGGGAGGTCGGCGCCGATTCCACCAGCTTCACCTTCCACCTGCGCTCCGGCGCGACCTTCTCCGACGGGACCCCGGTGGACGCGGCCGCGGTGAAGACCAGTTTCGACGGCATCAAGGCCCTCGGTGCCCGGGCGCAGCTCGGTTCCGGCTACCTCGCCGCCTACACCTCGGCCACCGTCGTCGACCCGCAGACCGTCCGGCTGGACTTTTCCGCACCGAGCGCACAGTTCCTGCAGGCCTCGTCCACCATGTCGCTGGGAGTGCTCGCCCCCGCCGCGTACCGGAAGACGGCGGACCAGCGCTGCCACGGCGACGGGCTGATCGGCTCCGGGCCGTTCGTCTTCGAAAGCTTCAAACAGAACGCCGATATCGTGCTGGCCAGGCGCAAAGGCTACAACTGGGGCTCACCGCTGTTCAAGCACCGGGGCGAGGCCTACCTCGACAGGATCGACTACAAGATCGTGCCGGAACCGGGCGTGCGCACCGGAAGCCTGCTGTCCGGACAGCTCGGTGCCACCACCGAGGTGCAGCCGGTCGACGAGGCCCAGTTCCAGGGCAACGGGTTCACCGAGCAGACCCGGCCGAACCCGGGCATCGTGTTCAACCTGCACGCCAACGTGACCAAGGGGGTGCTGACCGACGAGAAGGTGCGCCAGGCGGTCGGCAAGGCGGTCGACCGCAAGGAGGTCGCCGACACCGTCCTCAGCCCGAACTACAAGCCCGCCACCAGCATTCTCGCCACCACCACGCCGCTGTACACCGACCTTTCCGCCGAACTCGCCTTCGACCCGGCGGGCGCGGCGCGGTTGCTGGACGCAGGCGGCTGGGTGCCCGGCCCGGACGGCATCCGGGTCAAGGACGGTGTCCGGCTGAGCGCGAGCGTCGTGTTCGCCGCGGTGTTCAACCAGAACCAGAGTGTCCTGGAACTCCTTCAGCAGCAACTGCGCAGGATCGGTTTCGACCTGCGGCTCGAACTGCACACCACGGCCGAGACGCTGCAGATCCAGCAGGCGGGCGACTACGAGTTCCTTTGGTACAACGTGACCCGGGCCGACCCGGACATCCTGCGCAACACCTTCTCCACCAAGGCGGGTAACCGCAGCAAACTGCCCGCGGGCAACCCGCTCGATGCCGCGCTCGACGAGCAGGCGGCCACCGCGGACCCAGCGGTCCGCAAGCCCGCTGCCGAACAGGCGCAGCGCCTGATCGTGGAGCACGCCTATGCGATTCCCGTGTTCGAGTTGACTCAGGTGGTCGCCTCGGGCCCGGACGCGCACGAGGTCGGTTTCGAAGCCTCCTCGCGCCTGCAACTGTTCGACACCTGGGTGTCCGGCGCATGAGCGGCTACCTGCTGCGCCGCCTCGGACAGGCCGTGATCGTGCTGTGGGCGGCGTTCACGCTGTCGTTCGCCATCCTCTACCTGCTGCCGGGCGACGCGGTGCTCGCGAAGCTCGGCGGCGGCGACGCGGCGCTCACCGTCACGCAGGACCAGCTCGCGCGGGCCCGCGCCGAATACGGCCTGTCCGACCCGTGGCCGGTGCAGTACGGAAAGCGCCTCCTGGCGGCGCTGCACGGCGACTTCGGCCGGTCGGTCATCACCGGGGACACCGCGACGCACATGGTGCTCACCGCGCTCCCGGCCACCGCCGCGGTCGCCGGGCTGGGCCTGCTGCTGGGCGTCGTCCTCGGTGGCGGTATCGCGCTCGCGGCCACCTACACCCGGCGCCGGTGGCTGGGGACCCTGCTGTCGTCCCTGCCGCCGCTGGGCACGTCACTGCCGGTGTTCTGGGTGGGCCTGGTGCTGGTGCAGATCTTCTCGTTCCAGCTCAGGATCCTGCCCGCACTGGGAAACCACGGGCCGCAGTCGCTGGTGCTGCCCGCGGTGACGCTGGCGCTGCCCACGGGCGCGGTGATCGGGCAGGTGCTGGAAAAGAGCCTGCGCACCCAGTTGGACCAGCCCTACGTCGAAACCGCGAAGGCCAGGGGCGCGAGCCGCGCGAGGGTCCACTGGCGACACGCGCTGCGCAACGCCGCGATGCCCGCGCTGACCATGATCGGCGTGATCACCGGCCAGTTGCTGGCCGGTTCGGTGGTGACCGAAACGGTGTTTTCGCGGGACGGCGTCGGCCGGGTCACCACCACCGCGGTCAACACGCAGGACATTCCCGTGGTGCAGGCGGTGATCGTGCTCGCGGCGTTCTTCTTCGTGGTCGTGAACCTTGTGGTCGACCTGGTGTATCCGCTGCTGGACCCCCGTGTGCGGAGCGACGTCCCCGGCCGGGTGCGGAAGGAGCTCGTGCATGGCTGACCTCGTGGTGTCGCGTGGCCGCGCCGCCTTCGTGCTGCGACGGCCGGGGCTCGTGCTCGCCGGGCTCGTGCTGGTCCTGGCGGCGGGCTGGGCACTGACCCCCCGTCTGTTCACCGGGCAGGACCCGCTGGCGGGCGTGCCCAGGGAGAAGCTGCGGCCACCGTCGGCCGCGCACCTGTTCGGCACGGACGAGACCGGGCGCGACGTGTTCGCCCGCATGGTGCACGGTGCCGCGCTGTCCCTCGGCGCGACCGTGCTGGCGGTGCTGATCGCGCTGGTGGCCGGTTCGCTGCTGGGACTGGCCGCGGGCGTGCGCGGCGGGTGGCTCGACGCCACGCTGATGCGGATCACGGACGTTTTGCTGGCCGTGCCGCCGATCCTGCTGTCGCTGGCACTGGTCACGGCGCTCGGGTTCGGCACCACGAAGGTGGCGGTCGCGGTCGGCGTGGCGAATGTGGCGAACTTCGCGCGCCTGATGCGGGCGGAGGTGCTGCGCGTCCGCACCGCGGCCTATGTGGAGGCGGCCCGGGCCGGCGGGGTGCGCTGGTTCGGGGTGCTGGCGCGGCACATCGTGCCGAACGCGGCGGGCCCGGTGACCGCCCTGTCGGTGCTGACGCTCGGTACGGCCGTTCTGGAGATTTCGGCGCTGAGCTTTCTCGGTTACGGCGCCACCCCGCCGACCCCGGAATGGGGCTCGATCGTGGCGGGTGGCCGCGCCTACCTGGCGAGCGCCTGGTGGATGACCACCCTGCCCGGGCTGGTGATCGCCGCGGTGGTGCTGTCGGCGAACCGGCTTTCCCGTGCGCTGGAAGAGAGGACGTCATGAGTGAGCTTTTGGTGGTCGCCGGTCTCGACGTGTCGTACCGGACGCGCTCCGGTCCGGTGACGGCCGTCGCGGGCGTCAGCTTGACCGTCCGCAGTGGACAGAAGCTCGCCCTCGTCGGCGAGTCCGGATCGGGCAAGAGCACCACGGCGCACGCGGTGCTCGGCCTGCTACCGCGCGGCGGGCGGATCGAAGGCGGCTCGATCACCTTCGGCGGGCGGGAGCTGACCACGCTGTCCGAGCGAGGGTGGCGCCGGATCCGGGGCCGCGACATCGCCCTGGTCCCGCAGGACCCGGCGATGTCGCTCAACCCGGTGCGCCGGATCGGCGACCAGGTCGCGGAAACCCTGCTCATCCACGGTCTGGCCACGCGCAGGACCGCGCCGGGTGAGGCGGTGGAACTCCTCGCGCGCGCCGGCATCCCGGAACCGGCCCTGCGGGCACGGCAGTATCCGCACGAATTGTCCGGCGGACTGCGCCAGCGCGCCCTGATCGCCGCCGCGCTGGCCGGGCGGCCGAAGCTGATCATCGCCGACGAGCCGACCAGCGCGCTCGACGTCACCGTCCAGCGCCGCGTCCTCGACCACCTCGACGAACTGGCGGCAGAGGACGGCCTCGCGCTGCTGCTGATCACCCATGATCTCGGGGTGGCCGCCGACCGCGCCGACGAGATCGCCGTGCTCTCGGCCGGGAGTGTGGTGGAACGCGGACCGGCCGGTGCGCTGCTTGCCGCCCCGGCGCACGCCTACACGCGGCGGTTGCTGGCCGCCGCACCCAGCCTGTCCCACCGGCCCCGGCGTCCGCGGCAGGCGGCGGGCCCGCCCCTGGTCACCGCGACGGGGCTGCGCAAGGACTTCGGTTCCTTCCGTGCCGTCGACGACGTGTCGCTGGAGCTGTTCCGCGGCGAAACCCTGGCACTGGTGGGGGAATCGGGCTCGGGCAAGTCGACGACGGCGCGGCTGCTGCTGCGCCTGGAGACGCCGGGCGCGGGCACGATCACCTTCGGCGGGCGAGAGATCACCGGGCTCACCGGGGAGGAACTGCGGCGGCTGCGCAGGCGGATGCAGCTGATCTACCAGAATCCCTACGCTTCGCTCGATCCGCGCCTGACCGTCGCGGACATCGTGTCGGAGCCGCTGCGCGCGTTCCGGGCCGGGGGCCGGGCCGAGGCGGCCGGCCTGCTCGACCAGGTGGCGTTGCCGCGCACCATGCTGGCCCGCAAGCCCGCCGAACTTTCGGGCGGGCAGCGGCAACGCGTCGCGATCGCCCGCGCGCTCGCGCTGAGGCCCGATCTCGTGGTGTGCGACGAACCGGTCTCGGCGCTGGACGTCTCGATCCAGGCGCAGATCCTCGACCTGCTGGCGGGACTGCAGGACGAACTGGGGCTGGCCTACCTGTTCATCTCGCACGACCTTGCCGTGGTGCGGCAGGTGGCCGACCGGGTCGGCGTGATGCGCGCCGGACGGCTCGTCGAGTACGGTCCCGCCGACGACGTGCTGACGCGCCCGCGGCACGAGTACACGAAGGAACTGCTGGCCGCGATCCCGGGCCGGGGTCAGCGGGTGGCCCACTCCCGGGCGAGCAGTTCGTAGGAGCGGACGCGGTCGCGGTGGTCGTGGGTGATGGTGGTGATCAGCAGTTCGTCGGCGCCGGTGGCCTCCTGGAGCTGTTCGAGCCGGTCCGCGACCTGCCGGGCCGAGCCGGCGAACTGGGTCTCCACGCGGTCGGCCACCAGCCGCCGGTCCTCCTGGGTCCACTGGTGCCGACGGGCCTCTTCCGGCCTGGGGAAGGGGATGGCGCCTTCGGCCGAACGGATGCTGCGCACCCACAACGGGTAGCCCGTCGCCAGTTCCCGCGCGGTCGCCTCGTCCTCGGCCACCACCACGTCGGCGGACACCGACAGGTACGGGCGCGCGAGTTCGGCCGACGGTTTGAACGCCGCCCGGTAGGCCTGAACCGCCTCCAGCACTCCAGAGGGCGCGACGTGGTAGTTGCCGCCGAAACGCAGTCCGTTCGCCCCGGCCACGTTCGCGCTCTCGCCGCCGCTGCTGCCCAGGATCCAGACCTGCACGTCCGCGTGCTCGCCGGGCACGACGTGCGCCTCCACCCCCTCGGCGTTGCGGTAGGTCCCGGCCAGCAGGGCCAGGATGTCGTCGATCTGGGCCGCGTAGTCCGGGGTCTTCGCCCCCGGCTGCTGCAGGAGTTGCTGGCGCAGCTTGAACAGCGGCGCTTCGAGCAGGTGCGCGGGGGAGAACTTCGGCGGGATGCGCAGCCCGTTCGGCGCGTGCCCTCCAGTGTCCTCTGTGGACGATATGGACACTGTGGACGGCGTGGACGATGTGGGGGGCCTGCCCCCGGATCGGCCCAGTCCGAGGTCGAGCCTGCCCGGGTACAGGGCATCGATCAGTCCGAACTCCTCCACTACCGACAGCGGTGTCCGGTGACCGAGCTGAACCGCCCCGGCGCCGATCCGGATCGTGGACGTGGCGGCCGCGGTGAGCGCGAGCACGACGGCGGGGGAAGAGCCCGCCACGCCCGGGTTGAGGTGGTGCTCGGCGAACCAGTAGCGCGCGTAGCCGAATTCTTCCGCCCGGCGTGCCAGATCGATGCTGTTGCGCAGGGCTTCGGGCACCGTCGAGCCGGACGAGACGGGCACCAGGTCGAGAATGCCGAGGGGGACGCGGGACATGGTGGTTTCTTCCTTCTCGGGGGGTGTCAGCGGGTGAGGCCGAGGTGTTCGCGCAGCGTGGTGCCCTCGTAGTCGGCACGGAACACCCCGCGTTCCTGCAGCAGCGGCACCACCGTGTCGGCGAAGGGGTCGAGGCCGCCGGGGGTGATGTGCGGGACGAGGATGAACCCGTCCGCGGCGTCGTCCTGTACGAACCGGTTGATCTCCTCGGCCACCGACGCCGCGGTGCCCACGAACGACTGCCGCGCGGTGACCTCCACGACCAGTTCGCGGAGGGACAGGTTGTCCGCCTCGGCGCGGGCACGCCACTCCCGGGCCGTGGCGAGCCGGTCACCGTACATCCGCACCGCGGCCCGCCCCCGCGTGACCGTGTGCTCACCCGGATCCGGGTCGATCCCGGGCAACGGGCCGTCGGGATCGTAGGCGGACAGGTCGCGGTTCCAGACCTGCTCCAGGAAGTTGATCGCGGTCGGCCCGCTGACCTGCTGGAAGCGCACCTCGCGGGCGAGCTCCGCGGCTTCGGCGTCGGTGTCGCCGAGGACGAACGTGGCCGCGGGCATGATCAGCAGATCCTGGTGGCGGCGCCCGTGCCGGGCCAGCCGTCCCTTGACGTCGGCGTAGAACGCGCGTCCCGCTTCGTAGGTGCTGTGGCGGCTGAAGATGGCGTCGGCGGTCGCGGCCGCGAATTCGCGGCCCTGGCCGGAATCGCCCGCCTGCAGGATCGCGGGCCTGCCCTGGGGGCTGCGCGGTACGGTGAACCGGCCGCCGATGGTGAAATGCGCGTCGTGGTGTTTGAACCGGCCCGCTTGGGCGTCGGCGAGGAACACCCCGGCGTCCTTGTCGGCGACGATCTCGTCGCCCCGCCACGAGTCGAACAGTTCGAGGGCGGTGTCGAGGAACGCGCGGGCCCGCTCGTAGCGGTCCTCTTCGGCGAGGAACCCGCCGCGCCGGAAGTTCTCGCCGGTGAAGGCATCCCAGGAGGTCACCACGTTCCATGCGGCGCGCCCGCCGGAAAGATGGTCGAGGCTGGCGAACTGGCGCGCCACCTCGTAGGGCTCGTTGAAGGTGGAGTTGATGGTGCCCGCCAGGCCGAGCCGGTCGGTGACCGCCGCGAGCGCGGCGAGGACGGTGAAGGTGTCCGGCCTGCCCACCACGTCCAGGTCGTGGATCTTGCCCTTCTGCTCGCGCAGCCGCAGCCCCTCGGCCAGGAAGAAGAAGTCGAATTTCGCCCGCTCGGCCGTCTGTGCCAGGTGGACGAAGGAGGCGAACTCGACATGGCTGCCGGAGCGGGGATCGCTCCACACGGTCGTGTTGTTCACACCGGGGAACTGCGCGGCAAGGTGGATCTGCTTCACGGGCTTGCTCATCGTGTCTCCTGGGAGGGGAG
>NZ_VJWX01000026.1 GCF_007713715.1 Amycolatopsis rhizosphaerae | reverse complement strand
ATCCGCGCCGCCACCCCCGGGTCCAGCACCGCCCCGCCGCGGGCGAGATCGCGGATGGCCCGGAGCAGGGCGGCGGGTTCGATATCCTTGAGGAGGAAGCCGTTGGCGCCGAGGCGCAGCGCGAGGCTGACATACTCGTCGATGTCGAAGGTGGTGAGCATCGCCACCGCTGGCGGCGAGGGGAGCGCGAGGATCGCGCGCAGGGCTCTGATTCCGTCGTCCGGAGCGCGCATTTTGATGTCGAGGAGCACCACATCCGGGTGTGATCGCCGTACCGCCTCGACCGCCGATCTGCCGTCGACCGCCTCGCCGACCACCTCGATGTCCGAAGCCCCGGCCATCATGCCGCGCAGCCCCGAGCGGACCAACTCTTCATCGTCGGCGAACAGCAGCTTGATCAACTAGCCCTCCGGCGCTCGGTGGAGCGGGGATTCCGCGCCCGGTCACGGAAGGTTACCGGTTGGTAGCGAAAGAGTCGATACGCCGTTCGCCCGGTCCCACTCACCGAACACCGCCGCGAACCGCTACGCTGTCCCTGGCAAGCCCTCGTAGCTCAGGGGATAGAGCACCGCTCTCCTAAAGCGGGTGTCGCAGGTTCGAATCCTGCCGGGGGCACGCAGGTCAGAGGCGGTTTGGACTGGTCAGGACCGCTTCGCGTGGTGCGGTACATGGTGCGAGTTGGCCTAGACTCGCACCATGAAGCGCACTGGGGGATGGCGCGAGGGGCGCCAGCGAGGCGAGATCGAGCAACTGGCGAGCGGGGCACTTCGGGTCAAGCTCTACGCCGGTGTAGACCCTTTGAGCGGCCGTCGGCACTACCTCCGCGAGACGATCCCACCGGGCCCGAAGGCGGAGACTGAGGCCAAGAAGGTCCTCGCCCGCTTCGTCAACGAGGTCAACGAACGCCGCAACCCGCGCACCAGCGCGACCCTGAACCAGCTCATGGACCGCTATCTGGAACTGCTCGACGTCGACACGACGACCAAGCAGCGCTACGAGGGCACCATTCGCACTCACGTGCGCCCACTGCTCGGTCAGACACGCGTCGGCAGGCTCGACGGCGAAACCTTCGACTCGTTCTACAAGATCCTGCGCACCTGCCGCGCCCACTGCGGCGGCAAGAAGTTCATCGAACACCGCGTCGCCGGGCCGCACGAGTGCAACGAGAAGTGCCGCGCCCACAAGTGCAAGCCGCTCGCCGCGTCGTCCACCATCCGCAAGGTGCACTGGTGCCTCAGCGGCGCGCTCAAGGACGCGATGCGCTGGAAGTGGATCACGGTCAACCCCCTGGAGCAGGCCGAGCCGCCGAAAGCGCCCACACCGGACCCGAAGCCCCCAACACCCGCCGAAGCGGCCGCCATCGTCAATAGGGCGTTCAAAGACCTCTCCTGGGGCGTGCTCGTGTGGCTCGCCATGACGACCGGCGCCCGCCGCGGAGAGCTGTGCGCGCCGCGTTGGGACCTGCTCGACCTCGACAACGCCTCGCTCTGGATTCGCACCGCCATCGCCCAGGACGGCTCGAAGACGTGGGAGAAGGACACCAAGACCCACCAGCAACGGCGCATCGCGCTCGACGCGGAGACCGTCGGCTTGCTGCGGGCCTACCGGCAGCACTGCGAGACTCAAGCCGCCCTGGCCGAAACCGCCATCGCCCCCGATGGCCGTGTCTTCTCGCCCTCCGTCGACCACACGACTTGGCTCAAGCCGAGCACGGTCTCCCAGCGCTACCGGCGCATGTGCACGAAGCTCGGCTGGGACATGCACCTCCACCAGCTACGGCACTACTCCGCAACCGAACTCATCTCCTCCGGCGTCGACGTCCGCACCGTCGCCGGTCGCCTCGGCCACAGCGGAGGCGGGACGACGACGCTCCGCGTGTACTCCGCATGGGTCTCAGAGGCCGACCAGAGGGCCGCCAAGCAGCTCACCGGCCGAATGCCGCAAGCGCCGATCGTCATCGACGGGGAGGGCAACGCGCGGACCACGCTGGTCCCGGAGGCGGAGAACCCGTATCAGAAGATCGCCGCCGATCTACGGGGCGCGATCGCTGCCGGTGTCCTGCGCATTGGTTACCGACTCCCACCGGTTACCGAGCTTGCCAGCCGCTACAACGTAGCCGCAGGGACTGCGCACCGAGCGATCAGCGAGTTGAAGAAGGCCGGTCTCGTGAAAGCCAGCCGCGGACGCCGAGCCGTCGTCGCTGATCCAATGATCATCGCCTCGAAGACAAACGAGTCGAGCTCGACTCGAAACGTTCCGGGTGACATCATCCAGCAGAGACCGAATTCATGAGTGCTACAGCTTCCATGAAATCGGATCTTTCTTCATGGCATCAACCAGTTTATCTATACCTTTACGAGAATCGTCGTCGTTTATCATACCAAGCCTGCGACGCGCTTCAGGGAGGGCAAAACTCCACTCATCGACGTGCCAGTCGATCAAATGAGACAAAAACTTTCGCCCATCGTCACCCATGACCTGCCAGCCCGACCAGATACGCTCGAAGCACCACAACAAGCGAAAATAATCGTGCCGAACAGCCGGATCGGACCCCCCAAAGGCCGACTCATTGTTCCGCACCAAGCTACCCAAACGGTCGCGAGCATCCGCGATGTCCTTGGTCAACTCAGAATGTAACGCTCGGGCAAGTTCCCTGTCCCCCCTCTTTCGTTCTTCGAGTTGAAATTTGCGTCCGCGCAGTGCGGATATCGCCGAAGTTGTCGCGGCGATAGCCGAAAGTGTTGCAGCTACAGCCGCCCACACGCCAAGCACCGAGCACCCCCAGAAATCACAAAAACGTGATCACAAATTCAGAGAAGATGGCCAGCGAACCGTCAAGACTACCGAGTCAGCGAAGGCTTCCCAGCTATGGTCGACCCCCGGCCCCCACATGGCGTAGTCACCTTGTTTAGTAAACGTGGCTGACCCCGCTGTCGACTCCACCCTAAAATGACCGTCAATGAGCATCACAAGGGTAGTTCGCTGATCACCCTTGGTCCATTCGATCCGCTTGTCGCCCTGGGGATGCGTAGCCCACTTCACTTCAACGTCTTTCGAGGAAAGAACACCTTGCGATGGGTCAATGAAGTGACCGACAAACCAGCCGCGGGTGTCCGCGCCGTCCTCCGCTGCGTTCCCGGTGTGCCAGCGTTCGGTCACTTCAACTCCCACTCGACGGACGGCAGGTTCACTCGCTGTCCGCCGATCTCCGCAAGGGTTCGGATTCCTTGCAGGATGGCGAACAGTCCTTCGTTGCTCCAGGTTACATCGTCGAGAAGCTCGGTCAGTAGCTCGGGATCGAGGGTGGAGTAACGTCGCAGGTTAGATGATTCCCAGTTGGCTTCGATCTGGCCGCCGTAAAGGTCCCAGAATTCCTCGTCCTGAATGACGATGAGGCTGGCGAATTCATAGTTGCCGCTTACCAGGTTGAGGCCGAATCCGGTGCATTCCAGCCACAACCGCTGGCCGAAGGGGCGCGTCATGAGCCATTGCATCGGTTCGGACAACCGGCTGGGGTGCATCGGGTCGGCGCTGCGTTGGTCGCCGATGGTGTTGTCGATGTCGTCTCGGCCGAACAGTTCTTCTTCCATCTCGCGCAGCAGGGTCGCTCCGACGGGGGTGTCTGCGCGGAGGTCGGTGACCGGCTGGTGGAAGCCCTTCGGAATGACAGCGAGCTGGCGGTTCGCGTTGAGCACGTTCCCGGATCGCTGTTGCACGAGAAGGACGTAATCGGCGGGGCCGTGCCAGCCGGAGGGCCGGGCGATCGCACAGAGCGCGAGGGCGCCTCCCGCGCAGAGCCGGTCGTCTAGAGCCGTGACCGCAGCAAGGTCCGGAAGGTATTGGTCTCGTAGGGGTAGCTGGCCGGGAGTCGTCGGGGCGCCGGAGGCGAGTGCGTCCAGCAGCTCGCCTTCGAGGAGGTCCATGGTCAGTGCGTAGTGCACGAACGGGGCAACCCCGAGCGTTCCCCCCAGGTTCGGCCGTTCGATGTCGAGTGCGCGGAGCCGGTAGAGCGGCATATTGACGAGTCTCGTCCCGAGTTCGAGCGTCTCGGCGAGCCGCCGGACGGCCGCGTCGGTCGCGGGTCCATCGAGCCGTGTCGGTGCGTCGGTTGCGCCTTGCCCGAGCTTGAGCCGATCGGCCTCGGTTCTGAGGTGGGTTCCGAGATCGAGCCATTCGGGCCGGGTGAGGATGCACGTTGCTGCCTGGCCGCTCTCGCCGTATCTGGCGGAGTAGAGCCCGTGTCCGGCCAGGTTGGTGCCGTAGTAGTCAGTCAGTGCCTGCGTGACCTGACGCTGGCTCACCTTCCCGCGCAGGACTCCGCGGTCACGCAGCGCCTGGGCGTCGACGGTGGCGAGCCTGGCCGCGACCTTGCGGCGGCTGGTGCCGGGCTCCCACCCGGCGTGTTCGTCCAGCCATTCGAGCGCGTCACCGAGGTGTGGGTCAGCGCTGAGGCGCTGCTCGGCGGCGGCCCTGGCCTGATCGGTTGTAGCGCTGTCGAATGCTGGTTCGGCCGGCTCGCTTGGTTGCTCGCCGACGAGTTCGGCGAAGCGTGCCCGCACAGCGGCCGAAGCTTGCTCGTAGGCGGTGTCGAGAAGTTGTTGCATCTCGGACTTTGGCGTGAGGGTCGGCTTCTGGTGCCAGCCTGCGACCGTGCGGACGCCGATGCCGAGACGTTCGGCGAAGAGTTCGTTGCTGAGCCGCATCGCCTTCTGGAGAACGCACGCGGTACGCCCGGTCCACGGTTCCACCGCCATCAGGAACGCCTCCGCTCAGTGGCACGGGCCTGGACTTCGGACCGGATGTAGTCGACCACCATGGCGAGGTCGGCCTTCATGTCGTCCAATCGATCTGTAATGGAATCCAACCGACGTTCCAGGGCATCCAACCGCGCCGAGAATTCCATCTCTTGCTTGCTTGGACCGTCTTCTGGCTTTGGAGGCTTGCGGCCGTTCAGTACGGCTTCGAGGTGCTGCGAGTGCCATCCAAGGGCAACGGACAGGGATTCCAGCGTGCGAGGGCTTCGCTTGCGATTGACCGTGTTGCGCTGGATCTCGCGAACTATCGCGGACGAGACGTGTGAACGTTCCGCGAGTTCTCGCTGGCGCCAGCCGAGCTCTTTCACGCGCTCATTAATGGCCCTTGCGACCGCAGCCCAGTCCTCTGCCACCCAGCTCCTCCACCACCGTTCCCGCGCCGACGTTAGCGGATTCGCCTGACCTTGGGTGGCAACACCACCTTGACCGGAGGGAAGATCACTTACAATCGATGATTTCATTGCAGAATCGATGAAATTGTCGACAGTCGCAAGCGACCGAGAAGGCGCTCCAAGCCAGGTGCCGGCCGCGAGAATAGCGCCGAGAATCGACGAACCGCACTGGTTCTGCATTGGTGTTGCATTTGATCTGCACTGGATGTGCATGGTTGACGGCTTCGATTTTTCCTTGAATCGAAGCCATGGAAAACAACCACCGAACGCCTCACAACAAGGCAACTTCGAAAATCAGTTCGCGTCCGGCTTTCTACACAGTTCGAGAGGCAGCAGAATTGCTGCGAGTGGGAGCTTCGACGCTATACCGAATCATTCGCGAGGGCGACTTCCCGGCCATTCGCCTCCGCTCTCGCTATGTCGTTCCCGCCGCCGCACTCGATCGGCTGCTTGCCGAGGCGGAGGCGACCGGGAGCGTCGTGGACCCGGCCCGCATCGCGGCGGCTCGGCGGACCGCTCGCGAGGGCGCTCGGATCGGCGGGGGTGACCTGTGGTGAACCCGGAGGACTTCGAGAGCTTCGAGGACTACTTGACGTCGCTTGCTACAGAGCTTGACCGCTACGAGCAGGTTCCGGACGACGTCCTGACCGACATCGTCAACCGCGACGGCGCCTGCATGTGGCTCTACACGAACGGCATGGTGCCGGAATGGTCGTGTGACGATCGCACTGACCGGCAACTGGCCGCGGGGATCTGCGCGGACTGCCCGGTTCGGCTGCCCTGCCTGGAGCTGGAGTTGCGAACGGCTGGGCTGTTCACGTTGGGCGTGTGGGGTGCGCTGTCCGAAGAGGACCGTCGTGCTCTGTACCCGGTGTGGCTGGCTCGCCGCGAGAACCGAGAAGGAGGTGAGCAGGAATGAATATCGCTCTGACTCCGGCGCAACTTCTGGTCGGTATGGGTTGCCTGCTCCTGCCGTTGGTGCTCTGGCGTGGCCGTGTTCGTCGGAATCGCCGGAGGGCGGAAGCGGCTATCGGCGGTGCTCGGCTGCTGTCGCTGTTCGGGCGAGTGGTGTTCACGGCGGCGCTGATCGTTGGCGTGCAATGGATCGTGGTCACGAAGGCGGCCGACAACCACGGGCTGATGCTCGGGGTGCTGGGCCTTCCGGCGCTGTTCGCGGCGCACGCTCTGACGCGGGCGCTGACCGTGACGGCGTTCGTCCCTCCCCGGGGTGGTCGGCGATGAGCGGGAGCGTTGGGAAAGGGGTGGCCGCCTTCGGGCGGCCACCCGCCACCCCCGCCCACGGTCCGGATGCGGTCGCCCTGCGAGTGGAGCAGGTGCGCAGGCAGGTCGACCGGTTGTGCTGGACCGGGATCACGCTGGGGCTGGCGTTCACGATGACGAACGTCCAGCACTTCGCCGCTGCTGGGGCGGCCGTGTGGTCGCTGCCGTGGCTGGCGGCGTGGCTGCTCGATCCCACGGTGTCCCTCGTGCTGGTGGCGATCCTGCGGGCCGAGCAGTTGACCGCGCGCTACCGCATCCGGACCGGACCGTGGGTGCGGCGGGCGAAGTGGTTCACGCTCGGCGCCACCTACGTCATGAACACCTGGGCGTCGTTCGCTGCCGGTTCGTGGTCGGGCATCGTGCTGCACTCGGTCCCGCCGCTGTTGGTGTTCACGGCCGCCGAGGCAGTCACAGATCTCCGGGACAAGCTCGCCGAAGCGGCCGCCGCTGCGTTCACGGAGACGACGGAGGAACAGCCCGCTGTAGAAGCGGCCAAGCCTCGCCCCCGTGTGGCCCGTGGTCGCCGTCTCTTCAGTGACTTCCTGGCCGACGCACGGAAGGCGTGGGCACCGGGCATCGAGGTCACCCCGGCGTGGGTGCGAGAGGTCACGGGCTGTTCACGTGGCCTGTCGTCGCGGCTGGCCGCCGCCCTCGCCGCTGAGATCGCCGAGAGTGGAGGCAGGCCATGAACGCTTCCATGAACGGCCGGGAGCTGGAACGGAAGGTGTTCGACGCGGAGTTCGTGAACGACGAACCCAGCCAGGACCGCGCCAGGGTCCGCAGGGCTTGGGTGGCACGAGCCCGGTTGGTGGCCGCGTACCGAGTGCGGAAGCTACCTCGTGACCTCGCTCGGCTCGTGTGGTTCGTGATCCGGGGTCACGGGCGCTGGGCGGCCAAGGCGTGGACGTGGGCGACCTATGGAGACCTGCGGGCGGATGCCCGCGCGGCACGCCTGGCGGGCGACACGGAGGCCCGCCGTAGGGCTCAGGAGTTGATCCGCTCGGACGCGAAGGCCCGGTGGGGTCGGGTGGCGATCGTGCTCCACCGTTGCGTGGTCACGGCCGCGTTCGTGGGTCCTGTGGCGCTCGTGCTGTGGTGCGTGGATTCATGGATGGCGCGGGCGGACATGTGGCCGTGGCTCGCCGGACTGCTGCGCGCCATCGAGGTGACCGGGCAGGTGCTACTGACGCTCGCTTGGATTCTCTTGGCCATCGCGCCGGTCGGCTGGCTCGTTGCGGCCGCGTGGGAAGGGCGAAACAAGGATTCCGGCGAGGGTTGGCTGACTCGGCCGGACCGCGATGACACGGACTCGTGGGTGGATGAACGGGTGGTGTCCAAGGCGCTGGCTCACCTTGGTATCGCTCCGCTGAACGCCTTCTTCAAGAACGGGGGCGAGTTGCACTACAGCGTCCCGGCACGTCGTGACGGCAAGGGCACCTACGTGCAGGTTCGGTTGCCGCTCGGCACGACAGCCGACATGGTGGCCGATCGGCGGGACAAACTCGCGGCCAACCTTGGCCGGGCAAAGCTGGAAACCTGGCCCACCGAGGGCGACGAGGCCGGCGTGCTGGACCTGTGGGTGGCGGACAAGGGCGTGCTGGCCAGCAAGGCCGGAGTATGGCCGTTGCAGCATGACGGCCAGGTCGACGTGTTCGACGGTGTGCCGTTCGGGCTCACCCAGCGCGGCGTGATCGTCAACGCGCCACTGATCGAGGCGAACTGGCTCGTCGGTGGCAGGCCGGGACAGGGCAAGTCGTCCGCCTTGCGAACCCTGCTGCTGGGCGCGGCGCTCGACCCCACCGCGGAACTGTGGGTGTTCGTGATGGGCGAGTCGCCGGACTTCGATCCGTTCCGGCCTCGCCTTGCCCGCTACCGGATGGGCATGGACGATGCCGTGGCAGAGGCGGCCGTCAAAGCGCTGGAAGAGCTACTGGCCGAGATGGAGCGTCGGGGCAAGGTGCTCGGCTCCCAGCCCGGTCGCCCACCGAAGGTGTCTCGCAAGCTGGCCGATCGACCGGGGCTTGCCTTGCACCCCTTGGTGTGTGCCATCGACGAGTGCCACGAACTGTTCCAGCACCCCAAGTTCGGCAAGCGGGCCGCTGAACTCGCGGTGCGACTGATCAAGCGCGGCCGGAAGTACGGCATCGTCCTGCTGCTGGCCACGCAGTCCCCGACCAAGGATTCAATCCCACGGGAGGTCACCCGGAACGTCTCGTGCGGCGTGGCGTTCTCCGTGGCCGACCAAATCGCCAACGACGGGCTACTGGGTTCGGGCAAGTACCGGGCCGGTATCCGAGCGGCCGACCTGCGGATGAAGACCGACCGGGGCACCTGTGTGGCTGTGGGCGTCACCGACGCGAGCTTCGAGCTGATACGCACGTTCTACGTCCCGTTCGAAGATGGAGTCGACATGGTGACACCGGTCATCGAACGCGCTGTCGCGCTCGTCGATGAGGCCGGGCGGGCAATCGCATCTGCGGAGATCGAATCTGCACCGGTCGATCACCTCGCGGACGTCGAGCGGGTCATGCGCGGCGAGCACCGGGTGCCGACTCGGGTGGTACTCGCGCGGCTGGCCGAGCAGAACCCGGCCGAGTACGAGAGGTGGACGTTCTCCGACCTCAAGGGGATGCTGGCCGCCCACGGCTTCGGCCCGCGCAAGTCCGGCGGATTCCAAGTCATCCGCGCCGAAGACGTCGCAGCGGCCCTCGCGAGTCGAAGGTGAACCGGAGGGGGAAGCAGGAAGGGCGTGGGGAGTTCTCCCCACGCCCTTCCCTCACGTGCTTCCCCGCGCTGACCTGCGAAAAGTCAGGTCAGGGAAGCGGTTTCGAGGTCTGCGGACATCGACAAAACAGCCTCCTGGACGGGTTTGTCGGACTCTCCGCCCGCTCCCTCCCCGTCCGGGCGCGGCGCGATGTATGTGCCCTTCGAGCGCACCGTGACGAGCAAGCCACGCTCGCGCAGCAGCTTCGTCGCGTGCCGCGCTGTACCGAGCGACACCCCGTATTCCTCTGCAAGCCGCCGCTCCGAGGGCAACGCCGTGTACGCACGAAGGATGCCCCGCGCGATCAAGTCGGCAAGGTGATCGGCCAACTGCTCGTAGACGTAGCCGCCGATCGGGTTGCTGCCCGGATCGAAGACCGGCTCACGCTCGCCACTCCTGTGAATGTCAACGGACATCAGAACTCCCTTTCTCTGTTTCACTCGCGCCCAGGACTCGGAGGGCACGGGACAGTTGCCCACTCAGTGCCTCGACTTCCGCAGCCAGCCGCTCCACGGCCGACTCAGCAGCCGCCAACCTGGCGAGGACGTCGTCCCGCGCTGCCAGACGCGGCGCAGGCGGCTCGGGCGTCGGCGCCTGCCGTAGGCATGACTCGCACGGCATCCCGGTCACCTGGCCAAGCAACTCCACCTCGCCGGGAGCGAACTCCGCTCCGCAGCAAGCCTTCAGCCGCCCCGCCGCTACTGCCGCAGTCACGACGTGCACCACCCGTGCACGCTCGCCGACCGTTCCGGCCGCTGGACGTACCAGCAGCACCCGAACTGCCATCGCTAACCACCCCGCCCTACCGAGTCCAACCGCACATCTCTCGGGACAAGACCCAAGCGGAAACGGCCCACCCGACACAGAGCAGGAACGTCGGACTTTCGTCGAAGAAATGTGGCAGTCCGGCCTTTCACCTGGGCAAACAATGCGGCGGCCCGCTACAGTGGCGGACACTGAGCCAGACTGGGGAGACAACACATGGCTATCAGGCGCACCGGCCTCACGGCCGCCCGGAAAGCGGCTGGCTACACCCAGGAGAGCCTTGCCGCCGCCCTGAACGTCGACCGCTCGACCGTCATCCGCTGGGAGGCTGGCGAGTACGCCCCCCTCCCCTACCTCCGGCCGAAGCTCGCCCGACTCCTACAGCAGACACCAGCTCGGCTCGCCGAGTTCCTGGACGGCCCCGACACGTCACGGCGCGAACTCAGCCCGGACATCGACGCGGCGTGTGTCTGGCTTGACGACCGGCTCGGCAGGAAGTTCGGGACGGTCCGGCGGGAAGTCAACGCACTCCTGGACAGGGCAGGCGACGAGTTCCAGACCCGGCGTGCGCGGCGCTCCCGCGTCAAGCGGAGCGACATAGCTCGGGCGTTGAAGGTCTACTACGACGTCGACAACTCGCCGTACGAGACCTACACGGCTCGCTTGGGCGGCCAGGAATTCGAGACCAGCATCCTCACTCGCCCCGAGTGGTTCAACCTCAACATCCCCCTGACTCCGGACCGGGACCGGCTTCGACTGTCGACCACGAGCACGCTCCCGCGGATCGAGATCGATGAGGCTCGGGCGGTTCGACGTCTCGCCGAAGCGGAAGCGCTCGGCATCCGCCTCACAGACCAGCCGCTCTATCGGCTGCTGAGCATCGATTTACAGCAAGGCTCGATCTGCGGCACGGTTGCATTGACCTCGTTCCTTGAGTACGCACTGACGATGGACCTCCTTGAGGGGGAACTCCTCGATGCCTTGACCGAAGGGCGAGCCGTTCATCCTGGCTCACTGCCGCTGCGTGACCAGTACCTTCCTGATCTCGATTCCGTGGCGTGCCTCGGCGAACGCGTCTGTGCCGGAGGCGTGCTCGCCCTATTCACCGTCGCCGACTCGGCTGTTTCGCCAAGCCTCGCCCACCAGCGGCTCGTCATTCAACAGAGATCCAGTCAGGTCGTGAATACCGGAGGACAGCTTTCAGTGGTGCCGAAAGGTTTTCATCAACCCCTGAGCGACTATCGCTCAGACACATCCCTTCGCGGCTCACTATTGCGAGAATTAGAGCAAGAATTATTCGGCCGCAATGATCTCGACGCCACCAACGAGATACAGCGAGCAGCATCCCCTATGCATCCAAGTCGATTGTCAACCCCTATGAAGTGGATTACCACCAAAGAAGGTCGCTTAGAAACCAAGTGCGGCGGGCTAGGCTTGAACCTGATCAGCGGAAACTACGAGTTTGCATGCATGATCACCATAAGGGAGCAACAGTTTTGGCCTAGGTTTGGCGGCAGCCTTGAGGCCAACTGGGAAGCGAAGGGATTAAAAACGATCAATAACCCGGACGCAGCAACCCTACTTTCACTAGCATCGAACCCACACTGGTGCAATGAAGGAATTTTTGCACTTACCTGCAGTCTTGATTTCATCACAATGCCGACACATGCATAGCCGGATTGAATTGACAGCCACTGGGGATTGCATCATTGCCGAATATCAAGGAAATATTAAATGACAGGATCAGGCGAGAAAGATCTCGGGCCGATACCGTCCAATGATTTTGAATCTTCAATGGCTGACTCCATCTCAGCAAACAATCGTCCGGCGCACAGCGAGAAGAGTCGCCAACTTCCAGCCTGGCAACAAATATGCATCTTTGCCTTATCCGCAATACTAGTAGCTTCAGGCATCGCAGTTGCCGCAACCAATGCTCAACCGTCATCGTTTGCAGTTCTCGGCCTACCGCTTATCGGCGTAACACTGCTGGCATTTTCAACTAGATTCAGCAGACCTTGGACATTCGATTCGTACGCCGAGGAAATTCGCGGACGAATTAGCGAGTCAACTAATATGCATTTTCATATAGAAGGAAATGGAGCGATAGTTCGACTTGATTCCATCAATCAAGATCCTGCCACTATCCGAGCCTCCGCCTCCCTGGAGAAACAGGAAGCTATTCTTCGAGAGATTTACACCCAAGGTCTGGCTCAGGCGAAGGTTAGCTTCAAGGTGAGTATCATCTTCGCCTCAATTGGCTCATCACTACTCCTACTGGGAATTGGACTGGCAGTATTTTACGCAAGATCAAATGGCGAGCAATACGCTAGCATTGTTGCGGGAACTGCAGGAATTGTCACCAACCTAACCTCCGGTGTCTTCTTCGTTCAGTCGAACCGCGCGAGGGCCAACATGGCGACACAGGGCACAATGTTGAGAGAGGAAAGTCAGGAGGACCGCAGGCTCAATGCCGCAAGAGAGTTGGCGGGCGCAATCGACGATGAAGAACTCCGAAACCAGACGAGAGCCACACTAGCCCGCACCTTACTCAAGGTTGATGTGCATCCAACAGAGTCCGACAAGAAGGCCGGAAACACAGACAGTACACCTGAAACGGGTTCGACGAGCGAACAACAGTAAGGGGAAGTTCCTTTAGAAGGTGCGCACTCGTGGCATTATGCGTTCATCGCCCCTCTAGACCGCGAATGGCTTACTCGCCACCGACCGACCTTATCTCTATTGAAATCTTGCACATCTAGGCTCGACGCCGGAGTCGGCGAATAATCCAGCCAAGCGTGCAAATGGCAATTGTGACTGCGCTTGCAATCCCGGTCTTACCACTAACGCCAACGAGGATTGCCAGCGAAACGATGGCACCTAATAGTACCAGCAAAACGCTCGCGGCTGTGGTAACCAGAAGTCGCTGGGCACGTCGAGTTCTAGCGTCACTGTTGAGTACTTCAGCGAGAACCTGAAGTTCTGGACGCCTGCCGGTGTCTCGTTGGACGTTCATCGCTCGCCCTCCGCTCCAGATGCGGAGCGACTATCAACTCGCGAGCTGACAGCATACATCGTTCGGAGCGCGAGCCGGGGGCGATCCAAGGGTTCGGCGGACGGAAACCGTCGGCTTACGCCGGGATCGGGAGCGGTGTCGATAACAGTGACCCGAGTGTCGGTTGGACGAAGTGGTTCGTCGATTATAAATCGGCTGTCGACAATCCCGGCAAGGGGGTGTTGCAAGGCGCGGGCTACGGCGCAGACGCCACGACCCCGATCGATCTCGATGTTGACAGTGGTGTCCGACGTGGGCCAGATATCCACATGGTCGGCGTCAGCCAGCAGGCCAAATCGCCGCAGCATTGCGCTGCCAAATCCGATCGGCCCCGGACACTTCGTGTATTCAGCGATTCGTTTCACCTCCCGACTCGACGATTGCGGAGAACGGTCGATTCGAGGGTCGTCTGGGATGTTTGACCTGTTCTCGTCAATAAATTTGAGAACTTCTCTCCATTTTGGTACCGGTACGCCACGCACGAGTGCCCGCGCGGAGTTGAGCATGCGGTCCTTGCCAAAGAGACGCAGTTCGACATCGCGGCCCTGACGAATGATCCGCAACCCGGGCACTCCACGGGCCAGATATCCATCTTCGGTAGTGGTGGGGATGAGGGCAGTCAGAAAACGATAGGCAGCATCGGGTTCCACATCGACCACCACAAGTTCGTCATGCGGAGTAACCCTGAGAATGACGGGGTCGGCAGAACGCTGACTGTTTGGTCCGAGCTTATGGAGGTCTGAGATCGGCCGCTCCGCGTGACGGACGGCGAGCAGCAGAGCCGTTTCCAGAAGCTGCTGCTCACCACCCCGCGCGTCCGGAAGCACAATATTTCGGAGTGATCGTCCGACGGCCAACGCCGCGGGTTCGAGGGTCGGTTCGGCAGGAAACCGAAGGAGCGCCGGATACCTGCTCAGTACTCGGAGAGATCGACCTCGATCGCGGAACTTTATATGTTGAAGCGCCGCTTGATACTTCTCACCGGTGCACCTAGCACGGACGAAGGCGGCTTGCGCAGTTGGGTGGTGGTTCATAGGACATCCTCCCGTGCGCTGCCCCGGCTCAGCGAAAGATGTCAGCCACGAACGAGCACGCCACGATCTTGCTGGCGCGTTACCATCCTGCAGTTTTCAGACGTAGAGGGCTGGTTCAACCCTTCAGCGGCCTCTGTCGCCCGAAACCGGGGGGGCGACGCCGGCAGTGCACCTACGCGGCACGGCGATCAGTATAGCAGTGCCGTGCAACCCGTGTGCAGGGCACTGCCTCACGAAACTAGTCGCTGCGCAGGAGAGTAGGTATGGCTCGCACTCCAGCGACACCACATCGGCAACAGAGAGCAAGGAACTTCTTATCGCCTCTACGACTTGCCTTTAATCTCCCGATCACGGCGGCGAAGCCGAGTTAGATGACCAGCGAACGGCGCATCAAGTTCGACTTGATCGTCGTCCACCCGCAGGAGAGCAGGGAGGAAGTCACTTCTGCCGGGTTCAAAGACCGCTCCGCGGATGCCAATCGCCGGACTCGTTAGAAGATCGCCGATTTTGTCCACAGAGTAGCCGTTCAGCCACGTCAAACGGACCGCTGACCTATTACGCCGAGGCGTTCGGACAGTCATTTTATGGTTGTTGTGCCGCCAGAAGATCAAGTTGCGCGCCATCAATGCGCTAAGCAAGAAGGTGCCCGGACGATCTGCCCAGTAGTCAGCCATGGCTTCCTCATGCTCAGTCAACCCCTCGTCACGATAGGTGCTGGCCGCGCAGAATTTACGTCGCACATTGCCGTGCAAATGGTGCTCGACCTCTCTATTGAGACCAAACCTACTTGACCATTTGTCAAGCCGTCTAGACTCGCAAAGTTCGAGAATGCCACCAGTGGAGAGATGTTTCATTACAATCCCCCGCTCGTCGCATTTCTCGACACGGAGACCAGGAATTCCAGAGAATTCAATGTCACCATCGGGATGCGTCCAACAAACTGGCAGCAACAGTGAGGCAATTTTCGCAGCTGCATTGGTGCAGATGATCAACCTGTCACGCTTCGGGGAAATCCAGCCAAAGTAGTGAGGCAGATCCCGAAAGCTACGGCCCGACATTGTGTCCCATGGGTGCTCATCCCTTGGGGCATTAAGACATTGAAACAGCAACGCTTGAAAACGCTGCTGGCCACGGATCGATGTATCGAGAACACGCCGCCAGCCGGCGCGCGCAGCGTGGTGAAGGTGTTTTGGACCCCCGATGAGTTCGACACATTTTTGAAAGTCAGCTTTGCCCCGAGTGTGCGGCATAGTTCATCCCTACTCTGCGGTCTTCAGCCCGGACTGCAACCGCGCAAGGAGGGCATAGGTCGCTATGCATCGCACGATCAACTGGCAAAGTACCGAGGATGGGCGTAGCACCCTTGAGGAGCATCCGCTGTTCGTCCGGGCGAACAGCACTCCAACGCGCTCCATCGGATTCGCGCAATGGCTCTACCACCCACGGGTAGCGCTCATCATACTGGGGCCGACCTCGTGAGATTCAGCGTTTCACCGCATTGCCTGGAGAACGGCAGCGGGCGTGCGTGGAGTGCAGTTCGACTGATCATGCGCGGAACTTTGATGGCAGCCGGGTCGTGGTGCGGGTCGTGGTGCGAACTCGCGGCAAGACCGGCACTCCCGACCCGCGGTGCGGCCACAGCGAGAGCAAAACCGCAGGTAGACAGCACTGAACCGGCCGTTCAGTTCCCTCCTAAAGCGGGTGTCGCAGGTTCGAATCCTGCCGGGGGCACAAAACCCCTGGTCGGAGTGGCGACCAGGGGCCTTGTACTTTCCGGACCATGCTTAACCCTCGTTTTCGGGTTCCTCGACCTCGGGGCGCGTCGCCAGCGCCGGGGCCGCCTTCTCCCCCACGACGCCGCGCTCCATGTAGTCCTCCTGCGTAGTGCTGATCCGCTCGTGACCGAGGTAGTCCGCGATCTCCCGCGCCGACAAGCCAGCGTCGTCCAGGACGCCAGCGACGTAGTGCCGAAAATCGTGCGGATGCAGCCCCTCGAAGGGAGTACCGGCGACGACTTGCCGAATCCGAGCCCGGGTGTTGTCCGGGTCCCGCAGCGTTCCAGTGGCCGAGGGGAACACCCAGGGCGACTCCGAATCCACGGAGCGCCGCTTCAAGGGCGAGTCTCGCTCCATACGCACACTTGCCTGGTCCCCCAAATCATCGAGCGAACCAAGGCCCACCATCCGTACGACGTGCCCAGTATCAGCACCCGTCGGATCGATGACGGTAACCCCGAATACCTCGCCTGGATTCGCGACCAGACGCAGGACTGCCGACCAGGTCGGTAACGATCGTCGGCGGCATGCCTCAAGCCTCGCCACCAAGCGGCCCACAGGGTGTGTTCAAAGTTTCTCCACCTCTTCAAGGCGGCCCCTGCGGGGCCGCTGATCCGGCCCTCTGTCTGTCGAACCGCCAGGCACGGGCGTGAGGCTGGCGCCGGTCCCGCGCGGCGGTTCGACACAGGCCGGGCGACCCCACAGCCGTCGCAGAAGAAGGGGTGACCTCGCCGAGCGGCAGACCAGTTCAAGGCGGCCGTGGTCCAGTCCCGTGCTCCCCCTACCCGCTCGTCGAGGCTCAAACACCCATCCGGCCCTGTCAAGGCTGAAATGTACCTGCGGGCCTTGACAGGGCCGGATAAGTGCTCAAGCGGCTTGGGATCGGGAAGGGGGAGGAGTGGTCGGGCTGTCCGGTACAAATCGGGTACAGATGGAAGCGAACACCGACCATCATCAACGGCAACTGGCCACCACAAACTGGCAGCTCGCAGCCTCTCACATGCGCATCCGACCAGGCCAGACGCAGTTCACCAACTACTGGGGCAGCGTGACACCTGGCTTAAGGCGAATCTCGAAGTAGTCCAGCAGAGTGTCCGCGATCAAGCCGGGCATCGCCTCTACCCGCCGCTCGATGCCAACCTGAGCTTCCATCTCCCAGGCAATCACTGCTTCGACTTGCGCAAAGATGGTCGTCGGCTGGTCGTCACCCACCACTATCTCCCACCCTCGGTACCGCATCCAGGCAACATTGGCACTGGCGAAGCATGCCAGACGACGATGACCGAGCAGCATTCCAGTTCGGCGACAACGAAGCATGAGTCGAGTGTTACTACTGGTTTGATCGAAGATCCGCGGCATGCCACCGCGGCTGCGCAGTGCACCGTCTGATGTGACAGCACCATGACTATCTCCCATGCTTTACCCCCGACAATCAATGACAAATGACCACCCACGACTCGCAAGGACGGTCATTTGCAATCGCCAATGGTGCAGCCATAAAGCGGGTGTCGCAGGTTCGAATCCTGCCGGGGCACGCAGGTCAGAGGCGGTTTGGACTGGTCAGAGTCGCCTTGCGTGGTGCGGATGGTGGTCTGAACCCGCATCATGACGGGCGCTGGGATGGCGCGAGGGGCGCCAGCGAGGCGAGATCAAGCAACTGCGCTACTCCGGGGCAAGCTGTACATGGGTGTAGACCCATTGAGCGGCCGTCTCCACTACCTCCACGAGACGGTCCCGCCCGTTCCGAAGGCCGAGGACGAGGCTGAGGGTCTTCACTCGCTTCGTCAACGAGGTCCGCGAACGCCGTCAACCCCCGCACCACTCTCGGCAACGCAGCCCACGCCGACCCGACGGCGCCTGCGGTTGTCACCGGTCATCGCCGCGCCGCCCGCTCGTCCGTGCCCGGCACCTTCGCGGTGCTCAGGGCGACCCGGTTCCAGGTGTTGATCGTGCAGATCAGAGCCAGCAACCGGGCCAGTTCGTGTTCGTCGAAGTGCGCGGCGGCGTGGGTGTACACCGCATCGGGGACACCGGCGTGGGACACCAGGGTGACGGCTTCGGTCAGGTCGAGCGCCGCACGCTCCTTGGCGGTGAAGAAACTCTTCGCCTCCCGCCAGACGGCGATCATGTGGAGCCGTTCCTCGCTCTCGCCGGCCTTGCGGGCGTCCGAGGTGTGCATGTGCAGGCAGTAGGCACAGCCGTTGAGTTGCGAGGCGCGAATCTGGACCAGCTCGACCAGTGCGGGGTCCAGGTCCTGGCGCGCCGCGGCGTCGAAGGCGATCAGTGCCCGGAACGCCGAGGGGGCGGTTTTGGCGAAATCGACCCGGTGGGCGTTGTTCTCGTTCGTCATGGTCATCACGCTAGGGCGGGGAAAGACCTTCGATAGAGTTCAATTCCATGGCGGATTCGTGGGTCAATTTGGCGGAGCGGATCGGCAGCGACCTGCATCTGGAGCTGACCGGCCCCGGCGGTCGCCGCTCCCTGCTCATCCGGACGCTGCGGGACGCCGTCCGGGACGGACGACTGGCCCCGGGCACCCGGCTGCCTCCGTACCGGTCCCTCGCCGCGGATCTCGGACTCGCCCGCAACACCGTCGCCGAGGCCTACGCCGAACTGGTCGCCGAGGGATGGCTGGTCGCCCGGCAGGGCTCGGGTACGCGGGTGGCGCCCCGCACCGAACCAGTCCGACTCCCCCGTGTGGCAAAGCGGACCGCGGGCGCGGCCCCGCCGACGCACAATCTCAGGCAGGGGCAGCCCGATGCCGCCTCTTTCCCCCGCACGGCCTGGCTGGCCGCGGCCCGCCGCGCGCTCGGTGCCGCACCCAACGACGCTTTCGGTCCGGGTGATCCACAGGGCCGCCATGAACTGCGCCGGGCACTCGCCGAATACCTGGGGCGCGCCCGCGGCGTGCGAACGACGCCGGAGCGGATCGTGGTGTGCTCCGGCGTCGCCCATGCGCTGCGGCTGCTCTTCGGCGGCCGAGTTCTGCGCGGCCCCTTGGCGGTGGAGTCGTACGGGCTGGCCTTCCACCGTTCCCTGCTGGAAGAGGCTTCCGTTCGTACGGTCCCGCTCTCACTCGACGAACGCGGTGCCCGCACCGGCGAGTTGGAGAATCTCAAGGGGGTACGGGCAGCGCTGCTCACGCCCGCGCACCAGTTCCCGACCGGCGGCCCCCTGCATCCGCAGCGGCGCGTCAGTGCGGTGGAGTGGGCCCGAACCCGCGGTGGCCTGATCCTGGAGGACGACTACGACGGCGAGTTCCGCTACGACCGTGAACCGGTCGGCGCGGTTCAGGGCCTGGACCCGGAGCGGGTTGTCTACATTGGATCGTTGAGCAAGAGCCTGTCACCGGCGCTGCGGCTCGGTTGGATGGTGCTGCCCGAGCACCTCCTCGCCCCCGTCCTGGCGGCCAAGGGTGAGCGGGAAGCCTGGGCGAGCGTGGTGGACCAGCTCACCCTCGCCGACTTCATCGACTCGGGCCACTACGACCGGCACATTCGCCGTATGCGCCAGCGCTACCGCGCCCGCCGGGACCGGCTGGTCGCCACCCTCGCCGCCAACGCCCCGCACATCGCGCCCACCGGCATCGCCGCCGGACTGCACGCCGTGCTGCGCCTGCCACCGGGCACGGAGCATTCCGCCGTGAAAGCCGCCGCCTGGCAGTCCATCGCCTTGGACGGGCTCGCCGGCTTCCGCCACCCCGCCGCCACCATGCCCGCCGACGACGGCCTTGTCGTCGGCTACGCCACCCCGCCGGACCACGGCTACGGCCCCGCGCTGGAAGCGCTGTGCCAGGTCCTTCCCCCGGCCGAGAGCTGACGTCAGCGCTGCCCCAGAACCGGGAACGCCTTCTCGAGCGCGTCGATCAACGCCGGTAGGCCGGTCTGATCGAGATCAGTGCTGTGAAACGATAACCTGTTATCACTGCTTGGTTGATCCTTCGCTTCACCGTCTATTTCGACCCTGCCCGACCTCTCCACCCACACGGTCAAGCTCAGCCATTCTTCCATCGAGTCGAGACGCGCCGAACTCCTCGTAAGCCTTCTCCAATCCGCACGGAAGCTCAGCAGCTCATTGACACCAAGGCTCACCGCGATCTTCCCGGTGAAGCCGCCAGCCACCACCTCGATCGGGCCAGTCACCGATCACCGGCGGGCCCCACGGTTTACACCCGAAGACGGGTGCGCGTTCATCGTCTTCTCCGGTACGTTGCTGAGTGGTCTGGACGAGCCGGAACATGGGGGCGAGAACGGGTGGACGTGACCGTATCCGTCGTGGGGGCGGCCGACGGTGGTGACGAGCTGCGAGCGTTGCGGTCGTGGCTGGTGGCCGAGGACGAATTCCGTGGCCGGGTCCGGTTGATCACACCGCCGCCGGAGCCCGGCAAGCTCGGCGCGGTGACCGAAACGCTGGCCATCGCGCTGGGGCCCGGTGGAGCGGCGACCGTGCTGGCCGGTGCGTTGATCACCTGGATTCGGCGTCAGCGAGGCAAAATCAAGCTCAAGGTGAGCCGGCCGGACGGAACCTCCGTCGAACTGTCGGCCGATATCGCGCTCGACGGCGAGCAGGCGCGCCAACTGGTCACGGACCTGCTTCACGACGCCGTCGACGCGCGAGGTCGTTCGCTCGACAAGCCCGGGAGCCGGGACTGACGATGCCGGAGGAACGGACCTCCCTCGCGCTCGACCTGCCGGGTTCACGCGCGCTGATCGTCGGAACCGGGCGCCATGCCGAGGGTTCTCGGTTGCCGGACGTGCCCGCCGTCGGGAGGACCGTGCCGCGACTGAAGCGCACGTTGGTGGACCGGTGCGGCATGCGGCACGTCACCAGCCGGGTCGATCCGGCTGGCCCCAAGGAATTCCTGCGCCTTCTCGTCGACGAGGCTACGGCGGCGGAGGACGTCTTTCTCTTCTACTACGTGGGGCACGGGCTGATCGGTCCCGGCAACGAGCTGTACCTGGCAACGCAGGCGACGGAGGACGAGGGCATCGGACTGGCGGTCGACGCCCTGGCGTACGCCACGGTGCGGGAGGCGCTCACCGAATGCCCGGCACGTTCCATCATGGTCGTGCTGGACTGCTGTTTCTCCGGCCGTGCCCATGGCTCGTTCGGAACCGCCGTGGCGGACGCCTTCGAGCTGAGCCATGTGCGGGGCAGTTTCCTGCTCAGTTCGGCCTCCGCGACGGAACAGGCGCTGGCACCGGAGGGTGAGACCTACACCGCCTTCAGCGGTGAACTGATGCGCTTTCTACGCGAAGGCGATTCGGCCGAACCGCGCGGCCTCACCGCCGATGGCGCCTTTCGCCACCTGGCCCGTTCCTTGCCCGCGCGGGGCCTGCCCGCGCCGCACCGCCGGGCGGGTGACCGAGCGGGAGAACTGGTGCTGGCCACGAATCCGGCCGCGGCATCGGTCACCGTGCGCCGGTCGACGATCGCGGGCGGCAGTGCGGAACCATCGGCCGAAACGTTCTGCCCCTACCGCGGCCTGGCCCCCTTCACCGCCGTCGACTCCGGTTTCTTCTTCGGCCGGGACGACCTGGTGGCCGAAGTGCTGACGAGCCTCGTCGAGCATCAGGACGCCGGTCCGGTCGCGATCGTGGGGCGCTCCGGATCGGGAAAGTCGTCGCTGCTGCAGGCTGGAGTGCTGCCGGCGATCCGGGCGGGCCGGTTGCGCATCCCGGGTTCTCGCACGTGGCCCCAGCTGATCGTCAAACCTGGCGGGCACCCCCTGCGTGTCCTGGCTAACCGGCTGGCGCGGGGCGGTGCCGTGCCGGAGGGCGAGATCCACGACCGGGTGCGGGACGCCCCATCGCAGTTGGCGGACATCGTGCGGGACACGCTTCGCAGGCACGCGGGCGACCGGGATGTACCGGGCGGGCGGTTGGTGCTCGTGGTGGATCAGTTCGAGGAGTTGTTCACCCTGTGCGCCGACGAGGGCGAGCGGCGCGCGTTCGTTCAGGCGATCACCTCCGCGGGGCGGGCAACCGACCGCACCATTCCGCCGCTGCTGGTCGTGCTGGGTATCAGGGCGGACTTCTACGGCCACTGCATGGACTACCCCGAACTGGCCGACGCGCTTCGGGATGCGCAGGTTCCGGTGCGGCCGTTGAAGCCCGGGCAACTCCGCGAGGTGATCGAAAAGCCGGCCGAGGCCGCCGGTCTCACCCTGGAGGACGGCCTCGTGGCGCGGTTGCTGCAGGACCTACGGCTCGGCCGGGAAGACACCGACCAAGCGGGTGAGACGCTGCCACTGCTGTCCTATGCATTGCTGGCGACCTGGCAGCAGCGCGAGGGCACCACGTTGACACTGGCCGGGTACGAGGCCACCGGCGGCATCTGGCAGGCCGTCACCCGGCAGGCCGACAAGACCTATGAAGCGCTCAACCCAGCGGAACAGGCGGCGACGCGGCCGATGCTGCTGCGGTTGGTACGGCTCGGCGAGGGCACCGAAGACACCCGTCGGCGCCTCGACCTCACCGAGGTGCTGACCGATCCTCCCGGTGTCCAGCCCGGCGCTGTTCGTGCCGCGCTGGACGCTTTCGTGGCGGCTCGGCTGGTCACGGTGGCCGACGGCACCGCGGAGATCGCCCATGAGGCGTTGCTGCGCGCCTGGCCGTTGCTGCGCCAATGGATCAAGGACGACCGCGCCGAGTTGCTGCGGCGTCAGCAACTCGCCGACGCCGCGACCGCCTGGGACCGCGGCGGCCGGGAACAGGCCCGGCTGTACGCGGGCAGCCGGCTGGACCACGCCGTCGGCCGGTATGGCGATCCCGTCCAGCGCGCAACGCTGAGCCCGCTGGAACGCGAGTTCCTCGACGCCAGTATCGATACGGCCCGCAGGCAGGCGCGAAGCCGGCGCCGTCGGCGGGCGGGAGCGCTGCTCGCGGCGCTGCTGATCATCACCGGCGGCACCATCGCCGTGCAGAGCGGGATCTACGCGCAACGGGAGCATCAGGCCGCGCTGGACAGCCAAGCGGAGCAATCCTCGAAACAGTTGGCCGCCGAGGCGGACGCCCTGCGCGCCAACGATCCGGCGGCCGCACTCCGGCTCAGCCTCACCGCCTACCGGTCCGCACCCACGGCTGAGGCACGCAGCAGCCTCTACGCCTCCTACATCACGCCGTACCCGACGTTGCTGGACCAGCACAAGGGTGCGGCATTGGGCGTCGCCTACGCTCCAAACGGCGCTGTTGTGGCCAGCGCCGGGCAGGACGACACGGTCCGGCTCTGGACGGTGGCGGAGGCGTTCCACCCAGCGCCGGCAGCCATACTGCCCGTGGACAGCGGCGCGCTGATCGCGTTCAGCCCGGACAGCGGCCTGCTCGCCGCGCACACCGAGAGTCAACTGGTCCTCTGGGACGTACGCGACGCCGCCCATCCGAGCCAACTGGCCGCGGTACCACTGGACCGCGCCTCCTACGACCCGATCCGCCCCGCGATCGCCTTCGCCCCCGACGGGGCAACTCTGGCCACTGGCACCGGAGACGGCACCGTCCAACTCTGGGACGTCCGCGATCCCCACCGGCCGGGCATCGCGGCGACCGTCGCCGGGGATGCCCAGCCGGTCAACGATGTCGCGTTCGGCCCGGACGGGATCCTGGCCGTCGCCAGCAACACCATGTCGGCCGGTGAGAACGGCGGGCGGGTCCGGCTGTGGGACGCCCATGACCCGCACCACCCGGCACCGCGCGCGGAAGTCACCGTGAACTCGGCGATCGCCCTGGCCTTCAGCGGACACGTCCTGGCCTCCGCGGGTGCTCTGGGCGACGTGCACGAGTGGGATGTCACCGATCCGCAGCATCCCCGGGATTTCCCGGGCGAGTCCACCGGGTCTCGGGACGAGGACCTGCTCAGCGTCTCCTTCCGGCCGGACGGCCGGGGTTTCGTCACCGCGGGGGCGGCCGGGACGGTGCACTTCTGGACGACCGGCGGTACCGACGGCGAAGTCCAGGCGATGGACGACGTCGGTGGCCCGGCCGGTTTCCAGGCGGTGGCGTTCGGTCCGGATGGTCGTCACCTGCTCACCGGGGGACGCGACGGCAAAGTCGAGTTGTGGAGTATCCCGGCACCGATGCCGACCGGGTCGGTTCAGGACTGGCTCAACGGCGGGACGGCTTTCAGCGCCGACGGCAAGGTGCTCGTCACCGGCGATGCGAATAACCGGGGTCTTGGGGTCGGGCTGTGGGACGTGCGGAATCCCCCGTGGTCGGAGTCGCAGTCGCGATTGCCCGCTCCCTGGGTCAGCGGGGCCTTTCTCGGCGACGGACGCACCCTGCTGGTCAGGGACGAGGAGGGCGGACTGGGACTGTGGGACGTCTCGGATGCGCGCCATCCCCGCGCCGGCGCCACCCTGCCCGGGGGGAACGTCGCCGCCGACAGCAGCCTCCTGCTTGCCATCGCGAGCGCGGACCGCGACACGATCACCCTGTGGGACATCCGCGACATCCAGCACCCGGCCCAGGTTGTGACGATCCCGGCAGGACAGGCATCGGACGGCCGGTCCGTCAGGGATCCGGCGCAGATGTGGTTCCTCGACCCCGGCATCCTTGGCGTACACCACGGCGACGACCTGATCCTGTGGGACGTGCGTGACCCACTGAACCCGATCCGGCGCGGCACGATTTCCCGCGGCGGCTCCGTCTACACCTACATCCGCTCCCGTCACCTGCTCGCCGGCAAAGGCCCAGCCGGGGAGAACAACACCCAGCTATGGGACCTGTCCAATCTCGACAGACCGATCGGAATCACGGACGAGGCGCTCAACCAGGGCCACCCCAGCGAACTCAACGCCGTCCCGGAGACCCTCTTCCCCGTGTCCGGCACGATCTTCGCGGGTGTGGCCCAGGGCAGTAACCTGATCCAGCTCTGGAACACGGCCGATCCCGCCCGTCCGGTCGTCGTCGACAGTCTTGGGGTCGGCGACGCGCCTCGGCAGATGTCGGGCAGCCCGGACGGGCAGTTCCTGATCGGCCAGGCCAGCATTCTGCTCGACAGGCAACGCCTGTGGCGCGTCAGTGGCACCGACCAGCCCAGAATCGACGACTTCGCCGCTCTGCCCGCGGGCAGCGAAGTGGTCTTCCGGCCCGACGGCCGGGCCCTGGCCACCGAAATCCCGTCCTCCTCGGGCGGCCGGAGCATCCTGTCCCCCGGAAACGACCTGTTCATCGTCTGGCCGCTCGGCCCGGATCCGCTGTATCAGCAACTGTGTACCGTGATCGGGGGCGCGGCGACCAGCGATGGCTGGCAGAAGTACCTGCCGCACCAGTTCTACCGCCCAGCCTGCACGTGACCAACCGCTCGTCAACGGTGGCCGTGAAGGGTCCCTTCACGGTCATATCGACTGTGAAGGGGCCCTTCACGGCAACTGCCCGGGCACCGCGGCGCTGCCGGAGCAGCGCGCGGGTCACCCGATGGCGCGCCTCCGCAGCGTGGTCAGCCCGACCGTGGTGAGGGCGGCGGCCAGGGCGGTCATCACTGCGACGGGGACGGGGGTGAACGGCTCGCCGGAAAGGACCATGGGCAGGTTCGGGAAAGGTACGAAGTATTTCGCGACCCAGTAGTCCAGACCCAGGATCGGGCCGAGGATCTCGCCGAAGAGGTTGACGAACAGGAACGTCGCCCACGCGATCGTGGCGGCGGCCTTGGGCACGACTCCGTAGGCCAGGATGCCGACGCCCGCGGGCACCCACACGGCCGGCACCTGGAGAAGCGCACCGCCGAGGACGGCGAGCGGAGCTCCGGCGGTGAAACCCAGCGCCAGGCCGCCGACGGCCAGGATCACCACGGGGCCCGCCAGCGCGAACACCAGGTGGCTCGCCGCCCAGCGCAGCCGGTGCACCGGCGTGCTGAGCAGGAGTTCGCTGTGCCCGCTGGTTTCCTCCGCGCGCATCCGCAGCAACGCCAGCAACGGGTACAGCGTGACGACGTAGCCCAGGCTGAGCGTGATCAGCCACAGGTAGGCATCGGTCATGGTGGCGTCCGGGGACGCGGTGTAGCGGCGCAGGAACTCCTGCACGGACGCGCCGGTCCGGGACACTTCCGGGATCGAGCGGGCCAATGCGCCGAGAACCAGTCCGGCGACGGCGAAACCGGCGACCCAGCCTGCCAGCAATCCCCGATGCAGACGCCATGCCAGCGCCAGCGGGCCTCGCAGCCGGGTGGAACCCGCGGGTCCCGGGCGCTGCCCGACCAGGCCCCGGCCCACGTCGCGACGAGCGTTCAATTCGTACGCGGCGACGAACGTCAGCGCGGTGACCGCGACCGAGGGGACGAGCGCTGCCAGGTTGTCGGAGCCGTACGGCTTGACCAGGTGGCTCCAGCCCTGGAGGGACAGCCATTTCAGTCCGGTCAGACCGGACCCGTCGGCGATGAAACGCACCAGGTAGCTGAAGCCGAGCACGATCGCTGCGAGCCCGGTCGCCGTGCGCCCGCTCTCGGCCAGTTGGGCGGTCACCGCCGCGACACCGGTGAAGACCAACCCGACGGCGACGATCGCCGCGCCGAACGCCGTGGAGCCCGCGGCGTCGTACCCCAGCGACACCATGCCGAGGGTGGTGAGCAGACCGGTCGTGACCACCGCGGCGGTCGTGACCACCAGCGCCGCGGTGAGCTGGGCGTACCTGCTGACCACACCGGCCCCGACCAGCTCCGCGCGGCCGGAGTCCTCTTCCCTGCGGGTGTGGCGGACGACCGTCAGCACGACGATCAGGGCGAGGATCGTGTAGATCGCGTCGGCGTTCTTCCACACGGCCATGCCCGCGACGGTCGCCGAGGGCACCTCGCCCGCGAAGGCGGTCAACGCCTTGTTCGCCGTCATGTCGCGGGCGAACTCGGCCACCGACTGCGCTGTCGGGAAGTTCGCGGCGTAGCGCTTGGCCTGACCGACCGCCAGCGCCGTCAGCAGCAGTATCCACAGTGGAGCGATCAGGCGTTCGCGCCTGAGTACCAGCTTGACGAGGGTCCCGGTGCCGTTCATCGCGCGCTCGCTTCCGAGTAGTGACGCAGGAACAGGTCTTCCAGCGATGGCGGCTGGCTGGTGATGCGCACGATCCCGGCCTCGGCCAGGCAGCGCATGACCTTGGCGAGGTCGCGGTCGTCGACCCGGCAGGTGATCCGTCCGCCGTCGACCACCACGTCGTGCGCTCCCGGCAGCTCGGGCACGACGCCGGACACCTCGGCGGTGATCCGGGTCATCTTCAGGTGGCGCAGTTCCGACAGCGTGCCGGATTCCACCGTGCGGCCGGCGCGCACGATGGTGACGCGGTCGCACAGCGCCTCCACTTCGGACAGGATGTGGCTGGACAGCAGCACGGTGGTGCCCGCCGCCTTCGCTTCGGCGACGCACTGCTGGAACACCGCTTCCATCAGCGGGTCCAGCCCGGAAGTCGGCTCGTCGAGGACGAGCAGTTCCACGTCGGCGGCGAACGCCGCGACGAGGGCGACCTTCTGCCGGTTGCCCTTGGAGTACGTCCTGGCCTTCTTGCGAGGGTCCAGCTCGAACCGGTCGATCAGCTCCGCGCGGCGGGTGCCGTCGATGCCCCCGCGTAACTCGCCCAGCAGGTCGATCACCTCACCACCGGTCAGCGACGGCCACAGGGTCACGTCACCGGGCACGTAGGCCAGGCGCCGGTGCAGCTCCGTGCCGTCCCGCCACGGATCTCCGCCGAGCAGCACGGCGGAACCCCCGTCGGCCCGCATCAGCCCCAGCAACACCCGGATGGCCGTGGACTTCCCCGCGCCGTTCGGCCCGAGGAAGCCGTGCACCTCACCCACGCGCACATCCATGTCCAGGCCGTCCAGCGCCGCGGTGGCGCCGAAACTCTTGCGGAGTTCCCGGACGGTGATCGCGCTGTTCATCTCACTCCTTCGGACAACGTCTTCGCTGGTGGCGACGCTAGAGAGCGTCAACGCCCCGGCGGTATCGGACATCTGCCCAATCCTTTAGGTTCACGTCGTGAGCCAAGGGAGGGACGAGGAACGGAACCGCCTGCGTGCCCTGACCACAGGTGCGCGGCAGGGGCGCAGTGCGGCACTGGTGATCAGAGCGGAGTCCGGCGCGGGCAAGTCCGCCCTCCTGGAGCAGGTGGCCGAGGAAGCGGCAGAGGTGCGGGTGCTGCGGACCCGCGGCGTCGAGGCCGAGTCGGATCTGCCCTTCGCCGCCCTCCACCAACTGCTGCGTCCGCTCCTCGACGGGCTGGCCGGGTTGCCGCGGCCGCAGGAGGACGCCCTGCGAGTCGCGCTCGGCATGGCCGCGGGCGCGGCACCGGACCGGTTCCTCGTCGGCCTGGCGACACTCACCCTGCTGGCCGAGCACGGACCGCTGCTGTGCCTGGTCGACGACGCACACTGGATCGACCGTGCGTCTCTCGCGGCACTGGTGTTCGCCGCTCGCCGGCTCGACGCGGAAGGCGTCGTACTGCTGTTCGCGACCAGGAATGCCGACGGCGACGAGTTCGCCGCGGCCGGGATCGCCGAATTGTCGCTGCGCTCATTGGATGACTTCCAGCACGATCTCGTCCGAGCCGCCGGCCACCAGAGCACCACGTCCGCGATGGCCCGCGCCGCGGGGCTGACCGTCGCCGCGACCCTCCTGGCGGACGCCGGTCGCGGCGACGAGGCCAGCGCACTGATCAACCAGGCGGCGCGGCTCGGCGGAACCACGCCGGAACTCGTCGCGCTCCGCGCCCGCATCGAGTTCGAGGACGGCGCTCCGCAGGCGGCGTGGCGGCTGCTGTTCGACGGCGGACCGGAACTGCTGGT
The DNA here is from genome assembly GCF_007713715.1 of Amycolatopsis rhizosphaerae. GTDB lineage: Bacteria > Actinomycetota > Actinomycetes > Mycobacteriales > Pseudonocardiaceae > Amycolatopsis_E > Amycolatopsis_E rhizosphaerae. The sequence goes on along the minus strand of NZ_VJWX01000026.1, from coordinate 1,234 downwards.
GGAGGCGGCGCGGGTGGCGTGGTCCACCGGAGACGTCGACGGTCTGCGCAGGGTGTCGGAACGGCTCACCGGCAGCACGGCCGAACTGGTCCGCGGCGCCGTGGACCTGCTCTGCGGCGATCCCGGCCGCGGTCTCGCCACCATCCGGCGACACGTCGGCGACCACACCCGCGACGACACCCAGGACAACACCGGGGCCCTGCCGGTCAACAACACTTCGCTGGCGCTGATGTCCGGTGACCTCGCCACCGCGGAAGACTCCTTGCTGATGCTCGACGCCACACTGCGATCACGTGGCTCGATCGGCTGGTTGCCCGGCGTACTGACACTGCTCGCCGAGACGCAGGCCCTGGGGGGACGAATCGGGGAATGCGCCGCGACGGCAACCGAGGCGGTACGCATCGCCGAGGACACCGGCCAACGCAGGCACGCCCACCACGCACGGGGCGTGCTCGCCTACCACGCGGCCCTGCGCGGCGGTGATGTCCAGGAGGTCCAAGAGGTCCACGACGACAGCGACTGGGGGCGGCGGGCGCAGGCTTCGTCCCATCTCGCCCACGGACGATTCGACGCAGCATTGTCCATTTTGGACCGCGTTACGGTCCGCCCGCACGGTCTGTATTTCCTCCCCGACCAGGTCGAAGCGGCCGTGCGGGCGGGGCAGGAGGACCGCGCTCTCCTCGGCCGTCTCGGCAGCTGGGCGCGGGCGTCCGGACAGCCATGGGTGCTCGCCGCACACCACCGCTGCCTCGCGCTGGTCGCGGGGGATCCCGAGGAACACTTCGACCAGGCGGTGCGCTGCGCGGAAGTACCGTTCCAGCAGAGCAGAAGCCGGCTGCTGTACGGGGAATGGCTACGCCGGGCACGTCGCAAGACGGAGGCGCGCCGGCAGCTCCGCGCCGCGTTCGAGCACTTCAACCAAGCGGGAATGCGAGTGTGGGCGGAACGCGCTCGCGCCGAACTCCGCGCCGCCGGGGAATCCACCGCACCGGAGGCGAACGATCCGCTCGCCATGCTGACGCCACAGGAGTTGCAGATCGTCCGGCTGGCGAGCACCGGGGCCACGAACAAGGAGATCGCGGCCCAGCTGTTCCTGAGCCCCAAAACCGTCGGCCACCACCTCTACCGGGCATTTCCCAAACTGGGCGTCGCGAACCGCACCGAACTCGCCAACCGGGACCTGTTCCCCCACTCACGGTGACCACCCACGACGGCAACCCGCACCCCCCTTTGC
>NZ_VJWX01000269.1 GCF_007713715.1 Amycolatopsis rhizosphaerae | reverse complement strand
ATCCGGATCTGCCTGATCAACCACGATCCCCGCACACCGATCCGGTTGTCGCGGGGTGACCGGATCGCGCAGCTGATCGTGCAGCGGGTGGAGACCGCCGAGTTCGTGGAGGTGGCCGGCCTCGCGCCGTCCGAGCGCGGGGAGGGCGGTTACGGGTCCACGGGCGGTCATGCCACGCTGGACGGTGTGACGGGGGAAGGAGCGAGGAAGTAGTGGGCATTTTCGGACGCAAGCGGCGGTCGGGTGGCCGGCACGCGATGCCGGAGCGGGCCGCGGTCGCCGAGGCGGAGGACGACTACGAGGAGCCGGCACCGGCGGTGACCGAGGGGCCGTTCGACGTCGCCGACGCGCCCGAGGACGGGATCCCGCGCATCGACCTGGGCTCGGTGCAGGTCCCGGTTCCGGATGGTTCGCAGGTGCAGGTCGAGATGGACCCGGCGGCGGGGGGTGTGCGTGCCGTGCACGTGGTGACCCCGCACGGTCAGGTCACGGTGAGCGCCTATGCCGCGCCGAAGTCCGGTGGACTGTGGGCCGAGGTCGGTGACGAGCTGACCGCACAGCTGCGCGCCGACGGCGCGAAGGTCTCGCCCGGGGAAGGGGAATGGGGTTTCGAGCTGTCGGCGCTCATCGGTGATGTGGCGCTGCGCTTCGTCGGGGTGGACGGTCCCCGCTGGATGCTGCGCGGGGTGATCGCGGGTCCGCAGTCGCTGGCCGCGGACGCGCCCGCGACCCTGCGGGAGATCGTGCGGGGCACCGTGGTCGTGCGCGGGGACGCGCCGATGCCGGTGCGCACCCCGTTGCCGATCACGCTGCCCGAGGCGGTCGCGCAGCACATCGCGGAGCAGCAGGCCCAGCAGCAGGCCTGAATTATTCACTGGGGAGGGCATGCGGGGATCCGTAGGATCACCGCATGCCGAACTCCGCCGAATGGCTGATCTTTCTGGGGACGGCGGCCGTCTTCGCGTTCACCCCGGGCCCGGGGATGCTGTACGTGCTGGCCCGCGGGCTGCGCGGCGGGCGCCGCGAGGGCGTGCTGTCGGCCGTCGGCAACGCCATCGGCTGCTCGGCCCACGTACTCGCCGCGGCACTCGGGCTTTCCGCCCTGCTGGCCGCCTCGACGACGGCCTTCACCGTGGTGAGGTTCGCCGGGGCGGCCTATCTGGTCTACCTCGGCGTACAGGCGATCCGGCACCGGCATGACGACGGTGAACCGGAGACGACGGAAGGGAATGCCCGTAAACTCGCGCGTTCCCCACTCGCCCAGGGCATCCTCACCGAACTGCTGAATCCCAAGACGGCGCTGTACTTCATGGCGCTGCTGCCGCACTTCGTGCATCCCGGCACCACGCCCGCCCCCGTGGCGTTCGGCCTGCTGGGGATGATCGCACTGGTACTGGCGATGATCGCCGACCTGGTGGTCGGGGTGTTCGCCGGGAACATCGCGCAGCGTTTCCTCGCCGACCGGCGGCGGCGGATCCGGCAGCGGGTGGCCGGTGGCGCGGTGATGATCGGGCTCGGGGCCTTCGTGGCTAGCGCCGACTGACCTGCCAGGCTTCGACGGCGGCCCGGCCGAGCGACTCGCGGTCGGCACCGAGCCGGTCGAGGGTGGTTTCGCGGACCGTCGCGCGCGGCAGCGCCCCGGCCCAGGCGTCGGCGACCTCGGCGGGGTGCACCGGATCATCGACACAGGCGGCGATACCGACCGGAATGTCCAGTTCCTTCAAGGCTTCCAGGGTTGGTGCGGCCCGGTTCGCGGCCACCCGCAGGCTCGCCGCCAGCCCCGCACCGTGCCGTCGCCAGGCGCGGGTGAGTTCTCCGGCCAGCCAGGGCGCGACACCGGCCACGGACAACCGGAGCGCCTTTTCGAGCCCTTCCCGCTCCACCAGGTCGGCGGACGCCTTGGCGGCGAGCGAGGCCGGTGCCGCGTCCGGTTCCCCGGCCCAGGCGGGCAGGGCCAGCAGCAGGCCGTCGCACCGGCCGGGGTTGCGCACCGCCCATTCCGCCGCGAGGTGGGCCCCGAAGGAGATCCCGCCCAGTAGCAGCCGCCCGTGCCGGGCGTCGGCGACGGAATCGATCATGGTGAGAAAGCCCACTGCCAGTTGCGCTCCGCGCGGTGGTTCCGGCGCGTCCAGCGCGATCCCGGACGCGGCGAGCGGACCTGCGAAAACGGAGCGGACGAAGACTTCGTCGGAGCCGGTGCCGGGCAGCATCAGTGCCATCGGCTTCGGCATAGCGGAGGTCACGTTGCGATCTTGCCCCAAAGCCCGTTTCCCTTGCCTGGAACACCTTCAACAAGGTTAGCCTTGACCACGTACGGGCCGTTCAAGTCGGGGGCCCCGGACTACAGGAGCACCGCCTATGTCCGCCAAAGACGGCGGCTACTTCAGCCGGTTGGTTCGCAAACTGACCAGCGACGTCGAGGAACTCGACGCCGACGATCTGTCCGAAAAGTCCGAGGCGGTCGGGGCGCGACGTGCCTGCGACTGCCGCTCGGGTGAGGAAGTGACCGTGCTCGGACGGTTGCGCAGCGTGCAGCTGTGCCCGACCACCGAGGCGGCGACACTGCAGGCTGAACTGTTCGACGGAACCGAAGGCGTGACGCTAGTCTGGCTCGGGAGGCGCCGGATCCCCGGGATCGAACCCGGACGGACGATCAAGGTGCGCGGCCGGCTGGCCGAGCGCGATGGTCACAAGGTGCTGTACAACCCGTTCTACGAGCTCCAGACGACCTCATGAGTTGGTAACCACACGTGACTGAACCCGCAGGCACCGACAAGCACCAGACCGACGACGAACAGCCGACCGTGCTGGAACAGCTGGGCGGCGTGTCCGGGCTGATCTACTCGTCGGTGCCGATCGCGGTGTTCGTCCTCGCCAACGCGTTCCTCGGGCTGTTCCCCGCGATCTGGTGCGCGCTGGGCAGCGCGGTGGCCATCACCGTGCTGCGTGTGGTGCGCAAGGAACCGCTGCAGCCCGCCGTTTCCGGTTTCTTCGGCGTCGCGATCGCGGCGTTCATCGCCTACCGCACGGGATCGGCCAAGGGGTTCTTCCTGTTCGGGATCTGGGCGAGCCTGGTCTACGGCGGCGTGTTCGTGCTGTCTGTGGTGGTGCGCCGTCCGCTGGCAGGCGTGGTGTGGAACCTGCTCAATGGCACCGGCAGCGAGTGGCGCAAGGACAAGCGCTCCCGGTTCGGCTACGACCTCGCGACGCTGGCGCTGGCGGCGGTGTTCCTCGCCCGGTTCATCGTGCAGCGCTGGCTGTACAACGCGGACTACACCGGCTGGCTCGCGTTTGCGAAGATCGCGATGGGCTACCCGTTGTACGCGCTGGCGCTGCTGGTCGTGGTGTGGGCCGTGCGCCGGTCCGACCAGCGGATCAAGGAACTAGAGCTGAACAGGGTCACCACCGAGGAAGCCGCCGAAGAGGCGCTGCGCCTCAAGTACGGCGGCCATCCCAACGAGGCCTGATACCGGTCCGGGGGCCCTGCCTCCGGACCGCTTCCGCCCAGGCTGCCCGTCCCGGTGCTTCAGCCCTCGAGAAGTGCCTTGCGGATGTCCGGCTCGACCTCGGCCGGAGCCACGAACAGCAACTCGTCTCCCGCCTCCAGCGGGTCCTCCGGCTGCGGCACGATGACCCGCTCGCCCCGCAGGATGGTGACCAGGGCCGCATCCCGTGGCAGCGCGATCTCCCGCACCGGGCGGCCGGCCAGCGGGGTTTCGTCCGGCAGGGTGAGTTCGACGAGGTTCGCCTGCCCGTGGCGGAAGGTCATCAGCCGCACCAGGTCACCGACGCTGACGGCCTCTTCCACCATCGCGGCGAGGATCCGGGGCGTGGACACCGCCACGTCCACCCCCCAGGCGTCGGTGAACAGCCACTCGTTGGCGGGGTTGTTCACCCTGGCCACCACCCGCCGCACCGCGAACTCGGTCTTGGCCAGCAGCGACACCACGACGTTCACCTTGTCGTCGCCGGTGGCCGCGATCACCACGTCGCACCGCTCGATCCCCGATTCCTCCAGCGTGGAGACCTCGCAGGCGTCACCGAGTACCCAGTCCGCCTGCTCGACGGTCTCCGGTTCGAACTGGTGCGCCTGCCGTTCGATGAGCATCACCTGATGCCCGCCGTCGATCAGTTCGGCGGCGATCGACCGGCCCACGGCGCCCGCTCCCGCGATCGCGACCCGCATGAGTCCTCCTAGAAGTCGTGCGGGGCACCCGCACCGAAGTAGGTGTTGGTCAGTCCTCGGGTGCCTTGGCCGCCACGCTGGTGACGTCGCCGAGGGTGCCCGAGCGGGCGGCGACGTAGACCAGGTCGTCGGCCTGCAGCACCGTCTTGCTGTCGGGCAGCACCGGCGTGCCGAACCGCATCACGAACGCGACCCTGGCGTCGGTGGCCTCCTGCAGCTCGCGAACGGAGTGGCCGACCCACGCCTCGTGCAGCGGAAGTTGCAGCACCGCCACATTGCCCGTCGGGTCCCGCCACGCCGACGACACGCCTTCGGGCAGCAGCGTACGCAGGAAGCGGTCGGTGGTCCACGGCACGGTCGCCACGGTCGGGATGCCGAGCCGTTCGTACACCGCGGCCCGCTTGGGGTCGTAGATGCGGGCGACGACGTGCTCGACACCGAAGTTCTCGCGCGCCAGCCTGGCGGAGATGATGTTCGAGTTGTCGCCGCTGGACACCGCCGCGAACGCCCCGGCCCGCTCGATGCCCGCGTCGATCAGGACCTGGCGGTCGAAACCGATGCCGAGGATCTGCCTGCCGTGGAAGTCGCTGCCAAGGCGGCGGAACGATTCCTGGTTCTTGTCGATGACCGCGACCTCGTGCCCCAGGCGCTCCAGCGCCGCGGCCAGGGACGCGCCGACCCGGCCGCATCCCATGATCACCACGTGCACGCGCTTGCCTCCTCTTAGCCTGCGATCCGTACGCCGACGGCCACCGTGGGCCTTCACCCACACGGCGGCTACCCGCGTTTCGCCAGCGGAGAACCTACCCTGTCCCGGGGAACGTTAGGCTGCTGCCGTGCCGAAGTTTGCGTCCGTGGCCAAAAGGCTGCTGCTTGGCCGTCCGTTCCGCAGCGACCGGCTGTCCCACACCCTGCTGCCCAAGCGCATCGCGCTGCCGATTTTCGCCTCCGACGCGCTGTCCAGTGTGGCCTACGCGCCCGAGGAAATCTTCCTCACGCTGAGCGTGGCGGGCCTGTCGGCCTATGCCCTCGCACCGTGGATCGGCATCGCCGTCGCGCTGGTGATGCTGGTCGTGGTGGCCTCCTACCGGCAGAACGTGCACGCCTACCCCAGCGGGGGAGGCGACTACGAGGTCGCGACCACCAACCTGGGGGGCAGATTCGGGCTGACCGTGGCCAGTGCCCTGCTGGTGGACTACGTGCTCACGGTGGCGGTGTCGACCTCGTCGGGGGTGGCCAACATCGGGTCCGCGATCCCGTTCGTCGCCGAGCACAAGGTGCTGTGCGCGGTGCTGATCGTGGCCGTCCTCACCGCGCTCAACCTGAGAGGGGTGCGGGAATCGGGCAAGGCCTTCGCGATTCCGACATACGGCTTCATCCTCGGCATTCTGGTCATGGTCGCCTGGGGGCTGTTCGAGGCGCTGCGGGGCGTCCCGATGCGGGCCGAAAGCGCCGGTTTCCAGTTGCACGAAGAGAGTTCGCTGGCCGGGCTCGCGTTCGGGTTCCTGATTCTGCGTTCCTTCTCCTCGGGTGCCGCCGCACTGACCGGGGTCGAGGCCATCAGCAACGGCGTGCCCGCCTTCCGCAAGCCCAAGTCGCGTAACGCGGCGACCACCCTGCTGATGATGGGCCTGCTCGCGGTGACCATGCTGATCGGCATCATCGCGCTGGCGCGGATCACCGGCGTGAAGTTCGCCGAGGATCCGGCGCGGCAGTTGTCCGGGGCGCCCGCGGGCTACCAGCAGAAGACGATCGTCACGCAGATCGCGGAGGCGGTGTTCGCCGGCTTCCCGCCCGCGTTCTACTACATCTCCTTCGCCACCGGGATCATCCTGCTGCTGGCGGCCAACACGGCGTTCAACGGTTTCCCCGTGCTGGGCTCGATCCTCGCGCAGGACCGGTACCTGCCGCGCCAGCTGCACACCCGGGGCGACCGGCTGGCCTTCTCCAACGGGATCCTGTTCCTGGCGGCCTTCGCGCTGGTGCTGATCTTCGCGTTCAACGCCGAGGTCACCAAGCTGATCCAGCTCTACATCGTCGGCGTGTTCGTGTCCTTCACGGTGAGCCAGGCCGGCATGATCCGGCACTGGAACCGGCTGCTGGCCCGCGAGACCGATCCCCAGGCACGGCGGCGGATGCGCCGTTCGCAGACGGTCAACGCGATCGGCCTGACCATGACCGGCCTCGTGCTGGCCATCGTGCTGGTCACCAAGTTCCTGCTGGGCGCGTGGATCGCGATCGCCGCCATGGTGGCGATCTTCCTGCTGATGACGGCGATCCGGCGGCACTACGACCGGGTGGCCACGGAACTGGCCGAGAACGACGGGCACCAGCCCGACGTGCTCCCTTCGCGCAACCACGCGATCGTGCTGGTGTCCAAGCTGCACCTGCCGACGCTGCGGGCGCTCGCCTACGCGAAGGCGGTGCGGCCCGACGTGATCGAGGCGGTCACGGTCAACGTCGACGACGAGGAGACCCGCGACCTCACCAGGGAGTGGGACGAGCACGGTTTCAAGGTGCCGCTGAAGGTGCTGGAGTCGCCGTACCGGGAGGTCACCAGGCCGGTCGTGGACTACGTGAAGCGGGTGCGCGGTGACAATCCGCGTAACGTGGTCACCGTGTTCATCCCCGAGTACGTGGTGGGGCGCTGGTGGGAGCAGTTGCTGCACAACCAGAGCGCGCTGCGGCTCAAGGGCCGCCTGCTGTTCCAGCCGGGCGTGATGGTGACGAGCGTGCCGTGGCAGCTGGCGTCGTCGGTCAAGGCGGTCAACCGGGCCAAGCGGGCCCGCTCGCGCCCGACGGCCGGTGACGTGCGGCGCGGTCTTTACCGGGCGCCCGCGGGGCGTAAGGACGGCTCGTGACGGGCGAGAGCTGGCTGGGCCGGACCTTCGAGGTCGAGGTGGGTCCGGTGGCCCACGGCGGGCACTGCGTGTCCCGGTTCGAGGGACGGGTGGTGTTCGTCCGCCACGCCTTGCCGGGCGAGTTCGTGCTGGCCGAGGTCACCGAGGACAAGGGCGGGTCGTTCTGCCGTGCGGACGCGGTACGCGTGCTGCGGCCGGTGCCGCAGCGCGTCGAGCCGCCGTGTCCGCTGGCCGTGCCGGGTGGCTGCGGCGGATGCGACTGGCAGCACGCGACCCCGGAGTTCCAGCGCGAGCTCAAGGCCCGGGTGGTCGAGGAGCAGTTGCGCCGCCTGGCGGGCATCGAGCGTGCGGTCGAGGTGGAGGCGCTGCCCGGCGGGCCGCTGGGCTGGCGCAGCCGGGTCCGGCTGGTGGCGGGCCGTGACGGCCGTGCCGGGTTGCGGGCGCATCGCAGCCACCGGGTGGTGCCGCTCGAGGATTGCCCGATTTCGGTGCCGGGCGCGCTGGAGCCGGTCCTGTCCCGCCGGTGGCGGCCGGGGAGCGAACTCGAGGTCACCCGGGACGCCGAGGGGCATACACACGTCCGTGAGCTGAGCATGGTGCGGGGCAAGCGGCGCGCCCGGCAGATCAGCGGCGGGGTCGCGGTGCAGCATGCGGCCGGCCGGGACTGGAAGCTCGACGCGCACGGCTTCTGGCAGGTGCATCCGGCCGCCGCCGACACGCTCGCCGCCGTGGCCGGTGAGTGGGCGCGTGCGCCACGCGGCGGGCTGGCATGGGACCTCTACGCCGGGGTCGGCCTGTTCGCCTCCGTGCTGGCCGCTCAGGTCGGTCTCCAGGGGGAGGTCGTCGCGGTCGAGTCGGGCCGTCGCGCCGTCACCGACGGCGAAGCCGCGCTCGCGGACCTGCCGCAGGTTCGCTGGCTGCCGGGCCAGGTGGAGCGGGTGCTGCCCGGGCTTGAGGGCCGCCCGTCGGTCGTGGTGCTGGATCCGCCGCGGGCCGGGGCCGGGCGTGCCGTGGTCGACGCCGTGGCCGGGCGCGGCCCCGAGCGGGTGGTGTACGTGGCCTGCGATCCGGCGGCGCTGGCCCGGGATCTGGGGACCTTCGCCGGTCATGGCTACCGGCTGACCGCGCTGCGGGCGTTCGACGCGTTCCCGATGACCCACCACGTGGAGTGCGTGGCCCTTCTCGAACCCGCCGGAAACGGTTGATGACGGACCGCGACGCCCTGGCGCTCGACAACCCGGTGGCCCGGTCACTCCGCGGCCACCACGCGCGGTTCGCCCGCCGGTCGGGCCGGGCTGTCGGTTACGTGCCGGGAGTCGCGACCTTCTCCGCGGTGCCCGCCGATCCGGCCGCGGCGGACTGGGCGGACCTGGCCCGCCTGCTCGGCCCGGGTGAACTCGCCGACCTGTTCACCTGCCCGGCCACTCCGCCGCCGGACTGGGAGCCGGTCTTCGCCGTCGAGGGCCGTCAGATGATCTGGCCCGGCAGCGGCCGGCCCGATCACCCTCGTGCCGAGAGCGGCAGCGAGGTGGTCGTACTGGGCGGGGACAGCGTGCCCGAGATGCTCGACCTCGTCGCGCGGACCCGGCCGGGGCCGTTCTGGCCGCGTACCCACGAACTCGGCACCTATCTCGGCATCCGCGAGCGAGGCGCCCTGGTGGCGATGGCGGGGGAACGGCTGCGGCCCGTGGGCTGGACCGAGATCAGCGCCGTGTGCACCGCTCCCGAGGCACGGGGGCGAGGCCACGCCGCCCGCCTGGTCGGTGCGCTCGTCACGCGTGTCCTGGCTCGCGGCGAACGTCCCTTCCTGCACGTCGCCGAGGCGAACACCGGCGCCATCGCCCTCTACGAGCGGCTCGGCTTCAAGGCGTGCAAGGACGTCACCTTCCGGGGGTTCCGCACTCCGTGACCGGACGAAGCGGGCGAAAGTGTCGGTGCCCCGGAGCAGGATGCCCGGTATGAGCCCGTGGAGAGCTTCGACCGCGCGGCCGCGGCGGTCACCGGAACACGGCCGTCCGCCTTCGGCGGCGGGCGGTAGCGGCCCATGTGGGAACTGAGGGCGATCACCGCCGCCCTGAAGTCCGGTGCGTTCGGGGATCCGGCGCGGGCGAGGGTGGCCGACGAGCTGGCCGGTCCCGGTTCCGCCGGGGAGCCGCGCCGGGTGGACCGGGCGGCCGACGTGGCGCTCACCGAAGCCGTGGCCGATCCGCTCGGCCGGGGCTGGCGGCCCTGCGACCTGCACCGGATGGCACTGCGCCGGGAGGACGCCGGGGTGGCCGGGCTCGTGGCGGACGCGATCGCGGCCGAACTGGCTTCACGGCCGTCTACGGCCGTACCGCCGTCGTGGCGGGACCAGCTGGACCGGCTCGGCTCCTCCGTCTGGTGGCGGCCGGAGGAGCCGAGAGTGAGCCAGTGGGCGGCCCGGGAGGGCGTCGGCAGGCGGGACACCCTGGTGCAGGTGATGCGGGCGCTGGGGTCGGTCGCGCTGTTGCC
>NZ_VJWX01000268.1 GCF_007713715.1 Amycolatopsis rhizosphaerae | reverse complement strand
CCCGGAGGGCCCCCTGCGGCAGAAGGCGCTCGGCCTCAACGGGGCACTGATGTCCAGCGGGTTCACCACCGGAGCCATCCTCGGCGGCGTGCTGACCGACCTGCTGTCGTGGCGATGGGCGTTCTTCATCAACGTGCCCGTCGCGATCGCCGTGCTGCTCATCGCCCCCAGGGTCATCAAGGAATCCCGACCCGACGAGCGCCCCAAGCTCGACGTGCCCGGCGCCGTCAGCGTCACGCTCGGCCTGCTGGCCGTCATCTTCGGGCTCACCCAGGCCGGCGAAAAGGGCTGGGGCTCGGCAAGCGCCCTGTTGTCGCTGGCGGCGGGCGTGGTGCTGCTGCTGGTGTTCTACGCCGTCGAGCGCAAGGTGTCCCGGCCGCTGGTGCCGCTCGGCATGCTCGGCAGGCGGTCGGTGGCCTGGGGCAACTTCGCCGGTCTGATCGCGTTCCTCACCTTCACCTCCCTGGTCTTCCCGCTGACCCTCTACCTCCAGGAAGTACTCGGCTTCTCCGCGCTCGCCGCCGGTCTGTCCTTCGGTGTGCTCGGTGTGGGAACGGTCCTGGGCGGCGTCACGGCCTCGAAGGTGATCGGCAGGATCGGCACCAAGCGGACGCTGCTCGTGGGCGGTCTTCTGCAGACCGTGTTCACCGCGGCCCTGGTCGGCCTCGGCAGCGACCGCTCGTGGCTGTGGCTGATGCTGGTCGCCAGCTTCCTCGGCGGTGTCGGCAACATGCTCGCCATCGTGGGCTTCATGGTCACCGCCACCTCGGGGCACGCGGACCACGAACAGGGTCTGGCCACCGGCCTCGCCACCATGACCCAGCAGGTCGGCATCACGATGGGCACGCCGATCATGAGTGCCGTCGCCACCGCCGCCATGGTCGGAACCGGAGCCTCGGCCGTCCTCGGTGGTCTGAAGGTCGCGATCGCGGTGAACGCCGCCATCGTGCTCTTCGGCGTCCTCGCCAGCGCCCTGTTCCTGCGCAACGAGCGGTCGGCCGCGCACTAGCGGCGGGCGGGAAGTCCTGGACCTCCCCCTGCGCCATGTCCACGTGGTCGACGCGACCAAGGGTCGGGTACGCCGGTCAGGCCAGTGCGGTCATGTGGTCACGGTGGTGGGTGGCGACGTCGTGGGCGGCTTGGACGAAGGTGGCGACGGCTACGGATCGGGAGGTCTCCGGCCAGGCGACCATGACCGCGCTGGGGCTGAGGCCGGTGACCGGCCGGTAGGCGATGTCCGGGCGCTGGTGCCGCTCGGTGGTGGAGCGTGCCAGGAACGCCACCGCCTGCCCCAGCGCGACCACCTCCAGGAGTTGCTCGACGCTGGCCACGAGCGGCCCCTCAGGAGTGTCGGCCGCCGCCAAGCCTGTGTGGCCGCCTGCTTCTGCGCCGTCGTATCCGGTGTAGTAGGCGGTGATGGAGGGGACGGCCCCCTTCCAGCGCGGGATCGGTTCGCCCTTGAGGTCGGTCAGCCGCAGTCGCCGGCGTCCGGCCAGGCGGTGCGCGGCGGGCAGGACGGCCAGTCGCGGCTCGACCACGAGTGTCTGGGAATCCAGCCCTTGACCGTCGAACGGGCTGCGCAGCAGCGCTACGTCGGCACGGCCGTCCCGCAGCATGGCGATCGGCTCTCCGCTGCCGCCGACGACGACTTCAGGCGGCGGCAGATGCGAACCCGTTCCCCGGTAGGCGGCGAGGATCTCCCGCAGCAGCCCGGCATCGCCTCCCGGTTTGACCGCCACGACGAGCTGGGGTGTCGGCTGACCGGCCCGGCGTGCTCGCCGGGCCGCCGCGTGCACCGCGTCGACCGCGATCCGGGCCTGGTCGAGCAGCACCTGACCGGCGTCGGTCAGCCTCACCTGCCGGGTGGTGCGCTCCAGCAGGCGTACCCCGAGCCGGGACTCCATCTGAGCGATCGCCTTCGACAGCGGGGGCTGCGCCATCCCCAGGCGTTGCGCGGCCCGGCTGAAGTTCAGCTCCTCGGCGACCGCGACGAAGTACCTCAGCTCCCGCACCTCCAGCTCACTCATATCTGCGGACTATAGATCCAGAGTCTTCTGGTCTTTCCCTGTCGCCCGTGGATGAGGGGAGGCTGGGTGCCATGACGACTTCGCAGAAGACTGCTCTGATCACCGGCGCGAACAAGGGCATCGGCAAGGAAACTGCGCGCGGGCTCGCAGCCCTCGGCATCACCGTCCTGATCGGCGCCCGCAACGCCGAGCGTGGCGAGGCGGCGACCGAGGAGCTTCGCGCGGGCGGCGCCGACGTACGGTTCGTTCCGCTGGACGTCACCGACGAAACCTCGGTCCAGGCCGCCGCCCAGCACATCGACGCCACGTTCGGCCGCCTCGACATCCTCGTCAACAACGCCGCGATCAGCGCCGGACCGCAAAAACCGGGTGAAACCCCAGCCGCTGCCGTCCGGCAGGTCTACGAGACCAACGTGTTCGGCGTCATCGCGGTGACCCACGCCATGCTCCCCCTGCTCCGCCGCTCGGCCGCCGCACGCATCGTCAACATGTCCAGCGAACTCGGCTCCCTCACCCACCTGGCCGACCCGGGCAGCCCGTGGTCCGGCTACTCCTCGATCCTCCTCCCTTACTGCACCTCGAAGAGCGCGCTGAACGCGATCACCGTGCTCTACGCCAATGAACTGCGCGCCGAAGGGATCCTGGTCAACGCGGTGAGTCCGGGCTACTGCGCGACCGACCTCAACCGCCACACCGGGATACGCACGGCGGAGGAGGGCGCGGCCGTGGCGGTTGACCTGGCGACGGCGGGCGAAGACGGCCCGACGGGCGCCTTTTTGGCCGAGGACGGGCCGATTCCCTGGTGAGACCATGCCGCGCCGTCTCCACCCGAAGCCTGCCGTGGTGTTCAACCCCCGCCGTGACGATCACTGGCCTCTTGCGCGGCGCCCATTGATCCCCGAGGCCGAACCGAACCGGGCCGCGACGGCGTGGAAGACCTCCTTCGGCTCCCAAGCCATATCGGGATACCGCACACCTTTCCGTCCTTTGAGGACCTTCACGACACCGTAACCGGCCATGTCGAGATCGCGCCTTGGGTCGGGGTCGAACGGGGCTTCATAGCCGGCGAAGGTGAACCAGAACGCACCGTGCACGCCCTCGGCCTCGAAGACGTCCATCAGCTCGTGGAAGTACGCCACTTGAACGGATTCGTCGCGGACGTAGTCGCCGTTCAGCACGCGGGGTTTTGCCGCGTGGTCGACGATCGTCCAGCCCGTTCCGCCTGCCTCCGCCGCGCCACGATAGGCGCAGCAGCCGAACTCGGTGATCACCAGGGGTTTTCCGTGCGCGCGGTGGTCCCGCACGCGCTGCGAGAACTCGGCGGCGTTGTGCGCCGAGCGATACAGGTCGACCGCGGCGAAGTCGAACCGCGACCAGTCGATTTCCTCCCATTCCCCCGAGGCATAGGTGATCCTGCCGCCGAAGTGCCCCCGCGCGACCTCGACGAGGTCGCGCAGCACCGCGGTGAAGTCCGCATCGGGTGAGTATCCGGCCCAGGCCTGCGGGTTCATCGCGTTCCGCATTCGTTCCATCAGGCAGGCACCCGGCACGAAGCCGGCGCAGAACAGCGACATCTCACAGCCCAGCACGAGCACGGTCTCCGGGTCGCGCACCCGGATCTCCTCCGCACGCTTGGCGCAGGCTTCGAAGAAGGGCGGCAGTTGCGCCGGGGTCAGGTCGACCGGGAACGGCGCGAACCACACCTGCAGCCCCGCGTCGACGGCGGCATGCGCGGCCAGCGTGATGCGGTCCTGGTCGTCCCCGCTGATCCGGACCGCATCGCAGTGCAGGTCCGCCGCGATGATCTCCAGTTCCCGCCGCACCACGCCGGGGTCGAAGCCGACCCGCGACCGGTCACCCACCGCGCCGGCGAAACCGGTGTCGTAGTTGATCCCCCTGAGCTTCATCATCCCTCCGGAATGTACGTTGTACACTCACTGTACGTTGTACACTCCGGGTATGCCAAGCACTCCTGTGGAACGGCTGGTCTGGCACCACCCGGAGCCACCAGGCCGGAAGCACGCGCTGACTCGCGCGGAGATCGTGCGCGCGGGAATCACCCTTGCCGACGCTGAAGGCGTTTCCGGGCTGACCATGCGCGCCGTCGCCGACGCGCTCGGCGTGTCCACCCCGATGTCCCTGTACCGCTACGTCCTCAACAAGGACGGCCTGGTCGATCTGATGCTGGACGAGGTGTCCGCCGAGGTCGAGGTGCCGGACGAACCGAGCGACGACTGGCGCCGCGACCTGCGGGACGTCGCGTGCAGCCTCTGGCTGATGATCGGCAGGCACCGGTGGTATGCCGAACTGGTGGACAGCCGCCCGCCGTTCGGGCCGAAAACCATGCGGCGGGCGAGTTTCATGCTCGAAGTGCTCGAAAGGGCCGAACTCAGGCCGGCAATGACGTACACGTCGCTGTTGGACAACTACGTGACCGGCACCGCGATGAGCGTCAGCAGGGAGATCGCGATGCTCGAGCGGTTCGGCATCGGCACAACCCAGGACCTGCAGGCGTACGCGGGCGAGATGGCGAACGACTCACTCGGCTCCTGGCTCCGGGACATGCCGACCAGTACCGCGGACGAACGATTCGAACTTGGCCTGGACTGCCTGCTCGACGGGATCGCCGCCAGGCGGCGGCCCGGTCGGCGATCACCCGGGTGATGGCATCCCCCAGGGCTTCCGCAGATCCCGGGCTGCGGTCGCGGTATCCGGCTTGTCGGCCGGACACCGCGACCGCGCACGTCAGCCAGGGGCGGCGTGCGGCCGTCAGCGGAACGTCATGCGGGTCGCTTCCTGCTTGCCTTGGGCGTAACCGGCACGGGCGGCGGGGATGCGCGTGGCCGGATCCATCTGGTTCGTGCCCATTGCGGCCCGGGAATCGGTGTCCGGCGTGATCACCTCGACGCGGCTGCCCTGCTTGCGCAAGGCCTCGACCTGGCTCGCCAGGTCCGTGCCCCATTCCGGTTCTCTGCGCAGGCCCTCGAACTGGCCTGCTTGCGGTGGTGTCCGGCTCCGTCCACCGAACGGCGAGAGCACCACGACGTTCGCGCAGCCCGCGGCGAGGTCGGCGTTTTCGGCGGAGCGCACGCCGCCGTTGATGTAGTGAGTGCCGTCGATGCCGTGCGTGGGGCCCAGACCGGGCATCGCGGTGCTCGCGGTGATCGCGTCCACCAGCTCGACGCCGGAATCGCGGTCGAACGCGGCCAGCTCCCCGGTATGCGCGTTGACGGCCACCACGATCATCGGCCTGTCCGGCCATTCGCGGCGAGGCAACCGGGCGGCGACCATGGCACGCCGCTGTTCCGCCGCCGCGGGTCCGAGCACGGAGTCGGTCTCCAACCCGAACGCGCCCATCGCACGTCGTAGATCGGCTGCCGACGTGGCGGCGGCGCCGATGGCCCTCATCCGCTCGAACGCCGTGTCCATCGACGGGGACGGCGGCCGTCCCGGGTTCTGTCCGACCGGTTGAACCGGCGAGGACAGCACCGCGGCCAACAGTTCTGCCGGTGGCATACCGCTGCGCACGTACGCCGCCGTGGTGGAACCGGACGAGGTGCCGATCACCAGATCGGCGGCCTCCGTCAGATCGGGGCCGGCTTCGGCCAGACCTGCGATGACACCGATCTGCCACGCCTGTCCGGCAGCCCCACCGCCACCGAGGACCAGAGCAAAGTTGTGAACCATGGGTTCGCCTTTCGAGAGTGCCTTGTTGTCGAGGCGCTCCCGGCGATACCTACGTCAACCGCCCGACCGTGACGGGAAGGAGCACCCACGTCGATACAGCGTTCATGGGTCTCACCTCCTCGGACGGTGTCACGGTCGACTGAAAGCTACCAGGCCGACGGGATCCCGCCCATCCGTTTTCCCCGCCACGTGATCACGGCCTCCAGGCGACCACTCCGCTGACGATTTGCCTCGCTTGCCTCCTCTCCCAGTCTCATATCAATAATCGAGCTTATCCATATGATCTAAACCTTCTTGTCGTCTCCGGTAGTTCAAGTTTCATAACCTGAACTGGACCTTTGAGTTCAAGATCAGAAACCTGGTATGGTGCTGATGTGACCGAAGTGGCCCAGGAGATGACCGAAGATGGGGTCGAACCGCCCGAGAGCGCGAAGCCGCTCCCGCCGGTCCGGCGTGGCAGCCGAGAGGAGCGCCGGGAAGCATCACTCCAGTCCTTCGGCGCCGGAAAGGAGGCGCGGTGCGCCTACTGCGGCCGGACGCTGCCGCCGATCCCGCCGCGGGGCGGCAGGCCCACCCCCTACTGCCCCGCCGATCCCGAGCGCTACGGACGCTGGGGGGCCAGGGTCATCACGTGCGCGCTACTCGACGAATGCCGGGAAATCTGGGTGCACACCTACGGTGCCGACCAGCCGATGACGCGGGTGGACCTGCGCACGCTGGACGAGCGCACGGCAACCGTGCTCGACGCCCTCGAACCGGTCCGTCAAGAGATCGCCGCGCTGCGCACCCGCGTGAGCGACGAGGCGGCGGCCGCCCTGGAGGAAAAGTCCGCCGCGGAAGTCGCGCGGGACGCGGCGATCGAGCGGGCCCGGGAAGCCGAGGCGGAACGAGTGAAGGCCGCCGAGGAAGCCGGGCAGGCCAGGCGACAGGCCGAGGAGGATCGGGCCAGAGCGGTCGAAGCGCAGGAACGGGCGGCACTGGCGGTGCGGGAGAAGGACGAGGCGCTCGCCCGGCAGCAGGCGGCGGAAAGGGAGAAGACCAAGGCGATCGTGGATCGCGAACGGGCACTGGATCAGGTCACCACCGCGCACGAGAAGATCGCCGAACTGCAGACCGCCCTCACCGGGGAACGCGCGACCACCCTGGAACGCCTCGACCAGCTACGCCACGAGGAGGCCAGGGCACGCCAGAACCTGACCGAGGAATACGAGCAGCGGCTACGCGCCCGCACCGAGGAGTTCAACGGGCAAGCCCGCTCCCTCCAGGCCGCGGCCGACCAGCGCGTCGCCGAACTGACCACCCGGCTCGCGCGGGCCACCCAGGCCTACGCCGACGCGCTCGCCCCGCTGCACGAGCAGATCGGGAAGCTCCGCGCCGACCTCACGACACAGACCGCGCACGCCGCCGACCTGGCGCGCCAACGGGAAGACCTGAACTCCGCCCTCGGCCAGGCACTGGACGAGACCACCGAAGAGCAACCCCTGCGCGGCCGACTGGCCGCCATGCTCGGACGGCAGAGTGTCGACCCCGGTGGTGGGGACACCGGGGTCGAGTAGCAGCCGCGGCCGGGCCGGTCAGTGGTCTTGGTGGGTGTTGAGCCGGGCGGCCTGGTGGGCTGCCTCGGCGCCTGGCCCGGGTTTGGGCTTCTGCCCGCCGGTCCGGCGGCCCCGGCCAGGCCTTGAGGAACATGGGAACGGAAGACGGCGCTCAGCGTTGATCACGGCTTGACCTGCGTTCTGTGAGTTGACCAGAGGCCTGGGGTGCTGGTGAGGCGGTTCCGCCGCGGTGGGCGGGTTGCGGCAGCAGGAGAGATGCGTTGCCGGTTGAGTTCCTGTCCGATGGCCAGGCGTCGGCGTAGGGCAGTTTCCCAGGCGCGGGGTTCTCACGTGCCGAGTTGGCAGGTTCTTCGACGAGCCGCTCGATGGCGTGCCGCTGGAGCTGGTGGACTACCTGGCCGAGCAGCTGGGCCGATCCCGACGCTGTGCACGACGTCGAGGACGAGGACGACGAACTCGGGTAGGCGCCGCTGCGCAGGCCACCCCACCGGCAGACGTGCTGTGGCGCGGTCGCCGCAGGCTTTGATGGCGGGAACCGGGGTGGTGGTCTAGGCACTCTTACGGCTTCGCCGCCTTCGATGTGGACCCGGGCGGCGGGGCCGGTCCTTTGACTTGACCTTGAGCGCGCTCCAAGTCCTAGTGTCGGACGCGTTCGTCAGCCCTCGAGGTACCGCCCGGTCCGCCGGGCAGGAGGAGTATCCGCGCATGATCACCCGAACCACGCTCGGCTCGCCCGGTCTCACCGTCAGCGCGATGGGCCTGGGGTGCATGGGGATGAGCGAGAGCTACGGCGCCGCCGACTGGGACGGCGGCCTTGCCACCATCAACCGGGCCCTGGAGCTGGGCATCACGTTCCTGGACACCGCCGACGCCTACGGCACCGGGCACAACGAGGTGCTGGTGGGCCGGGCCATCCACGGCCGCCGGGACCAGGTGCAGCTGGCCACCAAGTTCGGCATCGACCGCAGCGCCGGAGACCGGGCACGCCGCATCCGCGGTGCCCGGGACTACGTGCTGCGCGCCTGCGACGCCTCGCTGCTGCGGCTGGGCGTCGAGGTGATCGACCTGTACTACGCCCACCGCCCGCCCCAGGACGTGGAGATCGAGGAGACCGTCGGGGCGATGGCCGAGCTGGTCGAGGCGGGCAAGGTCCGCCGTCTGGGCCTGTCCGAGGTCGACGGCGAGCTGCTGCGCCGGGCGCACGCGGTGCACCCGATCACCGCGGTGCAGAGCGAGTACTCGCTGTGGACCCGCGACGTCGAGGCGGTCACCCCGGTGATGGCCGAGCTGGGGGTCGGGTTGGTGCCGTACTCGCCGCTGGGGCGGGGGTTCCTGACCGGCACCCTGGACCGCTCCACGCTGGGCGAGAAGGACTTCCGGCGCACCAACCCCCGCTTCGCCGGCGAGGCGGGCGATGCCAACGAGAAGATCGCGCAGACCGTGCGTGAGGTGGCCGACCGGCTGGGTGCCACCCCGGCCCAGGTGGCGCTGGCCTGGGTGTACGCCCAGGCCGAGCGGCTCGGGGTGGCGATGGCGGCCATTCCGGGCACCCGCAGCCCGGCCCGGCTGGAGCAGAACGCGGCCGCGCTGGAGCTCACCCTGGACGCCGAGGCGCTGGCCGCGCTGGACCCGCTGAGCGACCAGGTGACGGGCGAGCGCTACGCCCCCGCGCACACCGCTGAGATCGCTCGGGGCTAGCCGGTGGGCTCGACGTCCAGCTCGACGACGTCGTTGACGTCGCGCTCACCGGTGACCGCGCCGGTCACGACCAGCCGGGGTCGGGCCAGCGGTGCTCCCGTCCTGCTCGACGGCCAGGATCGCGCCCCGGTTGCCGGAGCCCGGGGCGATCTCGCCGTAGGTGACCAGCGCCCGGTACCCGTCCGCGCCCACCGCGAGCACGCCGACGCTCAGCTGGGGTGTCGTCAACCGATCCCTTGACGACACCCCAGCCGAGGCGTCCACCGGATCGACCGAACACCCGGATACGTGTGTTTTCATCAGTCGGTGGCGCTGAATCTCCAGTGGTAGTTGGCGTTGGCGCGTGCCCTGATTAACTAACGGCAAAAGCGTGCGACTGGGGCCCCCGTCACGTCTAGCGGGGTGGTACAGGTGAGGTTGGTGCCGGTGAGGTTGGCATGTGTGAAGTTGACTTGAGCCAAGCAGACGTTGCTTAAGAGCGCGTCTCATGTGGTGAGTTTTCGAAGTTTCTTCCAGCTGGTTATGGCGGCTCCGAGTTGGAGGAATGCGAGGAAGTGTTTGGCTTTGCGTTCGTAGCGCAGGGTCAGGCGTCGGTATCCGGT
>NZ_VJWX01000267.1 GCF_007713715.1 Amycolatopsis rhizosphaerae | reverse complement strand
CCCCAAGGTCAAGCACACCGCCGACCGTCCGGCCCCCGTTGCCGCCCGCTCGGACGCCGCGGGACGTCACGAGTCGCTCGGCGACCGGATCGTGCGCCTCGCGGCCGCGCAGGCGGGCAAGCCCTACGTCTACGGCGCCGCCGGGCCGGACCGGTTCGACTGTTCCGGTCTGACCCAGTTCATCCACCGCCAGCTCGGCATCCTGCTCCCGCGCACCGCCGACGCACAGAGCAGAGCGGTCAGACCCGTGGACCGAGCCGATATGAGGCCCGGTGACCTGCTCTTCTTCGGCAGGCGCGGGCACGTCTACCACGTGGCGATCTACGCGGGCGACAACAAGATGTGGACCGCGCCCGAACCGGGCAAGCGGGTGCAACTGCAGCGCATCTGGGACAACACCTACTCGGTGGGTCGCGCCTGGTAGAGGTCCGTACCACCGCCCGGCGGGGCAGGCGAGGGCTGCCCCGCCGGAACCGCGATCCGAGCCGGTCCACCCAGGGAGGAAACGACCGTTTCCGTCTCCCCTCGAAGGGTCGAGACGCCATCGTCACCGCCGGGTGGGTTCAAACGACCGTGACGGGTTACCCCGGAGCGCGGCCTCTTTCCGCCCTCACTCGAACGGACGAGTAGCGGGGAGCAACGGGAGTCGGCCGTCCCGCGTGCTACAGCCGTGGAAGCAGCCTTGCGGGCACGGAGAACGACGGTGGCAGGCACGAGCGGTACGGAGGTCGAACCCGGATGGCTCCTGGCGTCAGACCGCAGCGGGCGCCCGCCGTGGCGCTGTCCGTGGTGGTCCCCTGTTACAACGAAGCCGACGGCATCGAACCCCTGCGCGCGGCCCTGACCAGGGCACTGCCGTCGATCGTCGGAGATTTCGAGGTCGTACTGGTCGACGACGGAAGCACCGACGCCACGCTGGAGCGCATGCGGTCGGTGTGCCGGGCGGACCCGCGTTTCCGCTATCTCGCCCTGAGCCGGAACTTCGGCAAGGAGTCGGCCATGCTCGCCGGGCTCACCGAGGCCACCGGCGACGCGGTCGCGATCATGGACGCCGACCTCCAGCACCCACCGGAACTGCTCGGCCCCATGCTCGAACGGTTGCGTGCGGGCACCGACCAGGTGGTCGCCCGGCGCACCCGCGCCGGTGACAGCAGGATGCGCAGCCTGCTGGCCCGGATCTACTACCGGATGATGAACCGCCTGGTGGAGGTCGAACTCCAGGACGGGGTCGGCGACTTCCGGCTCCTGTCGCGCCGCGCGGTCACCGCGTTGCTGTCCCTCGGAGAACGGAACCGGTTCTCCAAGGGCCTGTTCGCCTGGGTGGGCTATCCCACCGGTGTCGTCGAATACGAAAACGTGCCGAGGCGGAACGGGACCAGCAAGTGGACCTTCGGCAAGCTGGTCAACTACGCCATCGACGGGGTCATCTCGTTCAACGACCGCCCCCTGCGGGCGGCGATCTACCTGGGCCTGCTGTGCACCGTGCTCGCCTTCGGGTACGCCGCCTGGGTGGTGGGCGTCGCACTCGCCCGGGGCAATCCGGTGCCGGGATACGTCACCATCATGTGCGGCGTTCTCGGTCTCGGCGGGCTGCAACTGTTGTTTCTCGGCATCATGGGCGAGTACCTCGGCCGCATCTACTACGAGACGAAACGCCGACCGCATTTCCTGATCAAGGAGACCAGTGACCGCCTGGTCGAAGAGACGAGCAGTTCCACCGGCCGGCGGGCCGACGGCTTCCACCACGTCGTCGTCCGCCCGCGAGACCATGACTGAGCGCGCGGTGAAGCGGGCCCGCGTCGCGGGCGAGGCGGGCCGGCTGATCCGGTTCGGCCTGGTCGGGGTGGCCAACACCGTCATCTACTACGGTCTGTACCTGCTGGGCCACCTGGTGCTGCCGTACCTGCTCGCGCACGTGATCGCCTTCGCGCTGGCAACCGCGGGCTCGTTCCTGCTCAACTGCTACTTCACCTTCCGCATCCGGCCCACCCTGCGGAAGTTCCTGCTGTTCCCGCTGTCCAGCCTGACCAACTTCGTGCTCACCTCCGTCGGCCTGTACGCGCTCGTGGGGTTGTGGCATCTGGACGAGCGGATCG
This sequence comes from Amycolatopsis rhizosphaerae, assembly GCF_007713715.1. GTDB lineage: Bacteria > Actinomycetota > Actinomycetes > Mycobacteriales > Pseudonocardiaceae > Amycolatopsis_E > Amycolatopsis_E rhizosphaerae. Next base: position 7,495 of record NZ_VJWX01000267.1, on the reverse strand, counting down.
CACCGCTGCTGGCGGCCGCCGTGGCGGTCCCGGTGACCTTCCTGGTGGCCCAGGTGATCCTGGTGCCACGCCCGGACCAGGGCCGGACCTGATGGCGGCGCCCTCGACGGCGGCCGGTGCCGCCGGAGATTCCGAACGGCGGCGGGCCGCCACCACCGCCAGTCCCCCGCGCCGCGGCAGGGGAGTGCTCACTGCGGCGGTCGTGTGCGTGACGGTGGCCGTGCTCGCCCAGTTACCGCTGATCGGCAACCGCGTCTTCTACTACTGGGACGACAGCTCCTCCCAGTTCCTGCCCATGTGGTACCGGCTGGGCCAGGACCTCGCGCACGGTCACTGGCCGCCCCTGCTCGCGCCGGAATCGTGGATGGGCGGCAACATCGCCGCGGAGGCGCTGTTCGGCACGTACAACCCGGTCAACCTGGCCAACTACCTGCTCACCGCCGCTTTGCCGGACCTCGCGGTCGCCGCGGCGCTGATCAAGACCGAGTTCCTCGTGCTGCTCGCCCTTGGCACCTACCTGCTGTGCCGGGAGTACGGCGCGCTGCGCCACGCGTCGGCGGCCGTGGCGATCGCGCTGCCCTTCGCCGGGATGACGCTGTACTTCGACGCGAGTGCCTGGGCAGCGGGCCTGATGGCCTTCACCTACACCCCGTACGTGTGGTGGGCGGTGCGCCGTGCCGCGTCGGGACGGCTCAACCCGTTGTGGGCGTTCCTGATCGGCGCGCTCGCGGTGACCTGCGGCAATCCGTACGGGTTGCTGGGCGTGTGCGTGGTGGTCATCGCCCTGCTGGCCGAGTTCGCGGTGCGGCGCCAGTGGCCGGCCTGGCGGCTGACCCTCGTCCTCGGCGTGCTGATCGGCCTGGTCGCGCCGCTGGTGTACCTCCCGCTGCTCGGCACCGCCCCGGTCACCTGGCGGGAAATCGGCACCGTCAACAGCGGGTTCCTCACCCTCAGCGCATCGGATGTGCTGGGCTCCAGCAGTCCGACGCTGCTGCCCCCGACGCGGACCTTCACCGGCTTCGGCACCGCCGTCCCGGCCGCGTACTTCGCCTGGTTCACGCTGCCGCTCCTGCCCTGGCTGGACTTCCGGGTGCTGAAGCCGCGGTTGCGCCTGCTCACCGGCGCCTTCGTGGTGGCAGGGGTGTACCTGCTGCTGACGCTGGGGCCGTCCAACCTGTGGATGTTCCGCTGGCCGTTCAGGCTCGCCGAGTACTGCTACCTGGGCTTCGCGGTGCCGCTGGCGATCCTGCTTTCGACGCGGTTGCTGACCACGCACTTCCGGGTGCGGGCCGCGGGTTCGGCCGCGATCCTGCTGGCAGGCGCGTACCTCGCGTGGGCGGCGTCCCCGCAACGCTGGGCCGCGCATCTCGGCGCACTCGGCCTGGTCGCCGCGCTGACCGCCGGCGCGCTGTGGGCGCACAAGCGCGGCCGGAACTTCTTTTCCGGCGCGCTCGCCACCGGGACCGCGGCGGTGCTGGGCCTGCAACTGGGCCTGTTCCCGGCGAACGTCAACCTGACGCAGTTCCGGTTCCCCCATTCCGTGCAGGATCTGAAGAACCGCTTCGCGGGCCGGTACACCGGGGAGACCTTCCAGATCGCGTCCATCGACGTCGCCAGGGACACCGTGGGCCTGCACCCGGGCGGCGCCTGGCGGGATTTCCTGTTCGGCAACGCCTACCTGCCCGCCGGGGTCGACTCGGTCGTCTCCTACAGCGGCATGGGATTCAAGGACTTTTCCGACACGTTCTGCTTCAACAACTCGGGCTCGGCCTGCCCGGACGCCTATCCGGCGCTGTGGCGGCCGACCGGTTTCGGGGAAGCGTCGCTGGCCGACCTGATGCGGGTCGAGACGGTGGTCGTGCAGGACGCCCTCGTGCCCGGGGTGAGCGCTCGGCCGGGCTGGCACGTCGCCGAAAAGGACGGCGTCGCCACGGTGCTGCGGCGGGACCGGCCAGTCCCGTGGCCCGCGGGAAGGCTGGGCTGGGCCTCGCCGGACCTGCTGGTGCTCACCGACCGGTCCGGCGGCAGGCAGGAGACGCTCAGCGTCACCAGCCGCGGCGACGGGCCGCGTCAACTGGTGTTCGCCCGGCTGGCCTGGCCCGGCTACCGCGCCGAACTCAACGGGAAGGAACTGCCGGTGACGACCGGGCCCGCCGGGCTGGTCGTGGTGCGGCTTCCGGCGGGCAGTCCGGGCGGGCAGGTCACCCTGCACTGGACTCCGCCTGGCCTGCTGACCGGGTTCGTCTTCGCCGCGGTGGGCGCGCTCGGTGCCCTCGTGCTGGGGGCGTGGTCCGCCGGGCTGCTCTTCCGCCGCCGCGAGGACTGAAAGCCCGGTTTCACGGTGAGGTGAGCCCCGGCTGGTGTGCGGCGTCGAAACCGAGGCGTGCCGACTCGATGTGCGGGAGGTGGCGTTCCGTCCAGCGGCAGATCACCGAAACCGCCTCCAGCAGCTCACGCCCGGGTTCGGTGAGCGCGTACTCGACGCTGGGGGGCGAGGTGGGGAAGACGTGGCGGGTGAGCACGCCGTCGCGTTCGAGGCCCCGCAGGGTCTGGGTGAGCATCTTGTGGCTGATCCCCTCGATCCGGCTGTGCAGTTCGCTGAACCGCAGCCTGCCCTCGCCGAGCCGGTAGACCACCAGCAGCGCCCATTTGTCGGCGATCCGGTCGAACATCTGCCGGGCCACGGCTTGGGCGTAGGTCACATCGCCGGACGGCCGCGGGCCACCGACCTGGTCGCTCACCTCGAGGTTCCCCTCTCTCCGAGAAGTGCGTTCTTCCCGGTCGAACACTAGCTTTTCTACGGTGGGCCGGTCATCACGGCGATCAGGAGAAGGGAAAAACTCCATGCGCGTACTCATGCCCACCGGACAGAACGACGTTCTGGTGTCCTCCGCCGAAGTCCCCCGGCCGGAGCCCGCACCGCACGAGGCGCTCGTGCGGGTGGCGGCGTTTTCGCTCAACCGGGCCGATCTCCTCTACCTGACCAGTGCGCGGGAGCTGCGCCCGTCTCCGGGATGGCGGCCGGGCAACGACATCGCGGGCGTGGTCGTACGGGCCGCGACGGACGGCAGCGGCCCCGCGGCAGGTGACCGGGTGGCCGGCTACCTGCCGGACGGCGGTGGGTGGGCGGAATACGCCGCCGTGGCCGCCGATCGCCTCGCCGCTCTCCCGTCCGAAGTGGACTTTGCCGCCGCGGCGGCGCTGCCCACCGCAGGCATCACCGCGGCCCGGCTGCTCCGCGCGGCAGGACCGCTGTTCGGCCGGCGTGTCCTGCTCACCGGGGCGACCGGCGGGGTGGGCCACTACGTGGTCGAGCTGGCCGCGGCGGCCGGTGCCGAGGTCACCGCGGTCGCCGCGCCCGGCGAACCCTGGCAAGGACTGGCGAGGCTGGGCGCGACCGCCGTGGTTCATTCCGTTCCGGAGGCCGAAGGACCGTTCGACGTGGTCCTCGAATCGATCGGCGGCGAGCAGTTGCCGAAGGCGCTGGCGAAGGTCCGCCGCGGCGGGCTGGTGCTGTGGTTCGGTCAGGCCTCCGGACAGCCGGTCACTCTCGACTTCTTCGACTACTTCTCCGGTTTCGAATCCGCCACCCTGCGCCAGTTCACCGTCTACGACGGCACGGACAGTTGGGGAGCCGATCTGGCCGCACTGGTCCGCCTCACCGCGGCGGACCGCCTGCACCCCGAGTTCGGCGCCCCGCGCCCGTGGTCTTCGGTGGGGACGGCACTCACCGAGCTGGCCGAACGGCGACTGCGGGGCAAGGCCGTCTTCCTCGTCGACGAGATGTCCTCTTAGGAGGTCCCGCCAGGAGGAGCTTGACGGTGTGTTCCTGAACAAGACAACGCGATGATGCGGCTGGTACCCGCCGTTGTCGAACGAGTACTAGGCGAACGTCCGTCCAGGACCTCGACCTCTGAGGACTCCACTGTGGCGAAGCGGCTGGTCTTCCACAAGGACAGATCAGGCGCAACATCGTCATATCAGTGACCGGTGGTCCGTTCGGACGACAGCGTGGTCTTCCCGCGCGGTTGACTGTCCGGACCTGAGTGTCCTGCCGCGACGGCAAGGCCACCGAGCATGGCGATGACGGCGAAAACGTCGATTGCGGTGGCCGTACTGGTGACGGTGGCCAGCAGCCCGACGCCGACGACCGGTACGCCGACGCCGAGGTAGGTGGCGATGTAGAACGTCGAGATGACGGCGGCGTGCGCCTCGGCCGGTGCGGCCTGGTTCGCGGATCGGACGGCGCCCATGAACGCCAGGCCCTGCCCGATGCCGGCGAAAACCGCGGCGGCGATCACCAGGGCGAGCAGTCGGGCCGAACCGGCGACCAGCAGCAGGATCGTCCCGGCCACCAGGGCGACCAGCCCGACCCGCTGTAGCGACCGCGCTCCGAGCCGGGTGGCCAATGGTTGGGTCACCGCCGCGACCAGCAGCACGAGCCCGGCGGCGACACCGGCCAGCAGCAGGTTATGGTTCCCGGTCAGCGAGCGGACGTAGGAGGGCACGATCGACAGGAAGACCGCCGTGACCGCCCATCCGGCGAAACTGGTCGCGCAGGCCCGGGCGAACACGCCGCGACCACTAGCGGGGAACTGGGGCGGCGACACCCGCCAGGACGTCCCGACCCGCCCGAGGGCGGTAGGCAGCGCTAGTAGTGCCCCGGCCGCCACGACCAGGGCTACCGCCTCGATCAGGTAGCACGTTCTCGTGGGGGCGGGCAGCCAGGTGGCACACGCCCCGGCGAGCACCGGGCCGAGACCGCCGCCGCCGGTGGTGGCCAGCGACGTCACCAGCGAGGCCCGCTGGGTGCGGCCACGGGGCTCAGTGCGTGTCACGGCCGCGGTCAGCGCCCCGGAGCTCATCCCGACCGACGCGCCCTGCAGGGCTCGCGCGAGGAACAGCCAGCCGGTGCCGTCTGCGTAGGCGAACACCACCACTCCAGCGACGGCGACGACGAGACCGGGCATCAGGACCTGCCGGTACCCGAACGCGTCGGCCGCCGACCCGGCCAGCAGCAACGCGGGCACCAGTGTCGCTGCGTAGGTGGCGAACACCAGCGTCAGCACGACCGGGCTGAACCCGAACCGGTGCGCGTATACCGCGTACAACGGGGACGGCAGGTTCGTCCCGACGATCAGCACCAGCAGCGCGAACGCGCAGCAAGCGAACCCTCGCCGGGACGGTGAGTCAGTGGTGTCGTGTCGCATACCGGCGACGCTAGATGCGAATTGGTTCGGGGTATCCCGAACCGATCTTGGCCTACCGTGGAGACCATGAGCAGCCCCGGAGAAGCCGATCTGAGCGTCATCGGCCGCCTGCTGGCTGAGCCGGCTCGCGCCCGCACGCTGATGGCTCTGACCGACGGGCGGTGGCTTCCGGCGAGCATGCTGGCTCTGGAGGCCGGGGTCGCGAACTCCACCATGAGCGGCCACCTGGCCCGCCTCGTCGGCGGTGGCATGCTCACCGTGCGAGAACATGGCCGGTACCGGTACTACCGGCTCGCCGGACCGCACGTCGCTGAACTCGTCGAGGTCATGGCCAGGATCGCACCCACCCTGACCATCACCTCGCTGAAAGCCGGTACCCGCGCTCACGCGATCCGCCGCGCCCGCCGCTGCTACGACCACCTGGGGGGCCGTCTGGCCGTGGCGATCACCGCCGCCCTCATCCGCGACGGGCACCTGACCGGCCACGACGGCAGCATCGACCCCGACCGGATGCCTGGCACCCGGCCCGCGGGAGGCGTCCTCGATCCCATCGCCTATACCCTCACCCAGGACGGCGCGGCATTCCTGCACGACAAAGTCGGCGTCCCGACCAAAGCGCACACCGCGGTGCGCTGCTGCGTCGACTGGACCGAGCACCGCCACCACGCCGCCGGCCACCTCGGCCGCGACCTCCTGGCCGCCTTCGAAAACCGCGACTGGGTCAGACCCGCCAAGCAGCCCCGAGCTCTCATCCTCACCACATCGGGCCAACAGTTCCTGGAAGAGACGTTCCAAATCGACCTTGAGGACAGCCCAGCCGTGTGACGGGGCCGTCGTGGTCGGCCGCGGCGACGACCGGACACGATCTTCGCTGATCGTGCCTACGACCACGACAAGTACCGCCACCCGCTGGGAGATCCGCGACGACATCCACGAAGCGTTCCTGCGTTTGGGCTGCGCCATCATCTGCTTCCGCCGGCTGGTCAACCTGCAACTCTGTCAGGAGTTCCAAGGGCAATCCCGTGATTCACCACACCGACCTACGGAGTATTGCCCATTCAAAAGTAGTGGACCATAAGCACCAATGACACCGAAAACTATCGGACGGCAATGCTCCGGTTACGTGAATTTTGCCGCGCGGCTATCCACCGGGCAGTAACTTGCCCTACGGTCTGTCCAGGCATCGCCCGGCGAAATAGCCACCACCCCATTCACGAGGAGGTCGCCGAATATGTATCACCCCGCTCACAAAATCGTGCACACCCTGTTTCGCGTCGTGGTCGGTTTTCTGTTCGCCTGTCATGGTGCGGCCTCACTGTTCGGCGTGCTCGGCGGGGCGCAGGGAACGCACGGCGGGACGGTGCCGGTCGGCTCGTGGCCGGGTTGGTGGGCCGCCCTGATCCAGCTGGTGGGCGGCGTGCTGGTGGCTTTGGGGCTTGCCACCAGGGTCGCTGCGCTGATCAGCTCGGGATCGATGGCTTACGCCTATTTCTCGGTGCACCAGGCGGCCGCGCTGCTGCCGATCGAGAACAAGGGGGAACCCGCGGCACTCTACGCCTGGGCATTCCTGCTGATCGTGGCCGTCGGGCCGGGCCCGTGGGCACTGGACCGCCTGCTCTTCCGCTCCCGGAGCGCCACTCGCGAGCAGCGGTCCGAAACCCCGGTCGCGGCCGCGTAAAAGTTCCAGTACCGCCACGAAGCGGACATTTTCGCGGCGCGGCCGGGAAATGTCCGAATTGCGCTACGCGGGCTTGACCACCCGCATCCAGAGATGCCACGGCAGATGATGAGCCGAACCGTCGGGGCGGGTCGCGATCGGCTCGCGGACGGTTTCGATCAGGAGGCCCGCCTTTTCGAAAGCCGCCGTGTAGTGGCTGAGCGGATGGGAATAGCCGGTGAACACCATCGTCTTTCCGTACCGCTCGGCCCGTTCCTCCGTGCGGCAGCTGTGGAAGTATTCGCGGTCCACCACGAAAGCCAGGTCCTCCCCCTCCCCGAGGGTCCTCCCGGTGTTCGCCGGATGGAGCACCGCGAGCACGAGCCTGCCGCCGGGGGCGAGGACCCGGCCCGCCTCGCGGACGGCGCCGGGCAGATCGTCCACGTCCATCAGGCTGTTGTAGGCGATGACCAGATCGAACGAGGCATCGGGGAACGGGAGATCCGCGGCATCGGCCATCCGGTAGTCCCCCTGGGGATCGGCCTTCCTCGCGGCATCGATCAGTGTCGGAGAGGCGTCGACGCCGGTGACCCGGTGGCCGCGCTCGGCGAGATCACGGGCAACCCGC
>NZ_VJWX01000266.1 GCF_007713715.1 Amycolatopsis rhizosphaerae | reverse complement strand
GCCGCTGGCGAGCCCTGCGCCACATCACCACCAGCCCACGCAAGATCGGGGACATCACCAAGGCCGCGCTCGTACTCACCCATTTTGAACACGGCCGACTCAGCTGAAAGACGCTGAGATCACTTCACTGTGTTGAACCCTGTCGGAGCTGGCAGTGTCGTTTCTGCGAGGAACCACGTCAGAACCCGCGCCGGTGCAAGCTGACAGCCCACAGCAAGCGGCTCCGCCGCTTTGACACACGCTCTAGGCTCCGTGATCATGACGGAGCGCCCACGCCGAAAGTCGCCGCTACTCGGCACCTTCGTTCTCGCGACGGTACTGCTGGTCGCCGTCAGCGGCTGGTTGCTGACCGATCCGGCGACCACCCGCGCCGACGCGCTGCGCACCGGTGGTCTGGCCGCGGGTGCGGTGGTCGCGCTCTATGCCCTCTGGCTCAACGACCGGCGGCGGCAGGTCGAGGAGAACCGGCAGCGGGTCGAGCGCGAACGGTACGAACTGGAACTGCTGCGCGCCGAACGCGACCGGGAACGCGTCACCGACGAGCGGTTCGGCAAGTCCGTCGAACTGCTCGGCAGCGACGCCGATCAGGTCCGGGTCGGGGCGCTGCACGCGCTCGCCGGGGTCGCGCGCGCCGAATCCGGCTACACACAGACCGTGCTGGACGTGCTCTGCGCCTACCTGCGCCGCCCGTTCGACCATCCCCGCTACCACGACGAGGACGAGCGCGACGAGCCCGATCCGGTGGCCGAACGCGAACTCCAGGTCCGGCTCACCGCGCAGCGCCTCATCGTGGATCTTCTGCCACCGGCCGGTGCCGCCGCTCCGGCCTACGACCTCGACCTGACCGGCGCCGTGCTGGAGTACTTCGAACTGACCGGGCGCAAGGTAGGCACCCTGGTCCTGCGCTACGCACGGCTCTACAGCAGTTCGAACCTCAGCGGAACCGAGTTCACCGGCCCGGTGTGGTTCACCAGGGCGACCACCGGGGAAGGACGCTTGAGCGGCCGGTTTCGCTGCCAGGGAGCGCACTTCCGCTCCCGCGCCTGGTTCAGCGGGGTCCGTTTCGGCTTTTCCGCGTGGTTCGACCGCACCCGCTTCGACGGCGAGACGGCCTTCAAGGGAATGGTCTGCACCGGTGATTTCAGCCTGCGCGACGCCGTCTTCGACACCTCACTGGACCTTCGCCAGGCCGAGTTCGGAAGCGACGTCGATCTGCGCTTCACCGCACCTCAACCGGCCATTTCGCTCTACGACACCATCGTCGGCCCGGACCACGACATCGAACTGCCCGACGGCTGGGCGACCGAACCCCTCGACTCCCACCACGCCCGGATCACCGTCCCCACAGCCTGACACCGGTTCGGGCCGTCCATGCGGGCGCTCGTGCCCGGCGGCTCACCAGGCCATCGCGGTCGAGTGCTCGGCGGCCAGTTCGGCCAGCCGGTCCGGGTCGGCCTGCGAACGCAGAATCAGGTGGTCCGACTCCCGGTAGCGCCAGACCGACGTGTCGGTGAATCGGTGAACGTCGTGAAGGCAACAAGATCGACCGACACCGATGCCCTAGAACGCGTCCGAAAAGGCGACTGTCCGTTGTGGTCTACCACCGCCGACTCCTCCGCGATGCGGGGCGGGCGATCGCGGCGGGCCTGGGAGGACAATCTGGGACGGCATCATGGTCCAGCGTGGCCGACTCAAACCCCGTACATCGGCTCTTCGGACAAGTCACTTCCCAGGCCCGCCGCCAACGCTTTTACAGCACCCATACCGGATCCGCTCGGCACAGATAGCCGCCGCCGGCGACGGCCTTCCACGCGGCAGTGGCCCGCATCACATCGACATCGAGAACCCGCATGGGCCAGTCGCGCGATTGTCTTGGTGTGGACGGGAGTGGCCGGGATGGGGCAACTGGACGAGGGAAGTCTGCTACGCCGCGCGGCCAGGGGCGACCGGGCCGCGTTCGAGGAGTTCTACCGCCGGACGTCGCCTTGGCTGACGGTGCGGCTGCGCCGCCGCTGCGGCGACGAGCAACTCGTGTCCGAGGTGCTGCAGGAGACCTACCTCGCGGTGTGGCGGGGCGCGGGCGCCTTCGCCGCGGACGCGGCGGGCAGCAGCCCGCTGGGCTGGCTGTGGACAGTGGCCGGCCGGCGTCTCGTCGATGCCTTCCGTGCGCAGGGACGGCACCAGAACGTGGTCCGGGCCGTGCTCCGGACGGCCGAGGAGGCGGACTCGCCCAGCGCGGACGAGGCCCTGCTGCGGTCCACAGTGTCCGGTGAGCTTGGCGACGCCCTCGGTGCGCTCGCTCCCGAACTGCGCCAGGTTCTGCAGGCACTGGTGCTGGACGGGCTGAGCGTGCGCGAGACCTCGGCGCTGCTCGGCATACCGGAAGGAACGGTGAAGACGCGGGCCCGGCGTGCGCGGCTGGCGATGCGGGAGGCGATTTCATGAGCGGTAAAACGGAAAGACACTGCGGACAGGCCGTGATATCCGCCTATGTGACGGGCGGGGGCACGCTTCCGGCCGGCACGGAATGGGCGCTGGAAGAACACCTCGAGAACTGCGCGCTGTGCAGACAGCGCGTGGCCGACGAGGTTTCGGCTCACTCCCCCGCGGTGGCCACGCTGCTCGACGGTGTCTGGGCCGAAGTGGACGCGAAGGCTGTCGGCAGGCCGGCACCGGCACCGTCGCGGTGGCTGCGCACGGTGCGCCGGTGGGCCCCGCCGTCGCAGCAGCCCTGGCTGCTGATGGGTGTGCTGGTGATCCTGGCGGCACTCGGGATCGACCTGCTCGCCAAGGGCGGGCACGCGCCTTCGCTGGTGCTGCTGGTTTCCCCCGTGGTGCCGCTGCTGGGCGTGTCGGCGGCCTGGACGCGACGGCTGGACCCGATGGGCGAGCTGGCCGTGAGCACCCCGCGTGCGGGCCTGCCACTGGTGTTGCGCCGCACCACCGTGGCGCTGCTCGTGGTGATCCCCGTGCTCGCCGTCGCCGAGGGTGTCACGGGCGTGTCGCCCGCCCTGTGCCTGCTGCCGTGCCTGGCGTTCACCGTCGGTGCGCTCGCGCTGGGCAGCGTGCTGGGTGTCCGCCGTGCGGCCACGGTGCTGGGCACGGCGTGGGTGTTCGCGGTGATCGTCCCCAGCCTGCTCACCGCTCGTCTGCCGCTGCTGCTCGCCCCGCCGAGCCTTCCCTTCTGGGGGCTCGCGGCCGGGGTGGCCGCGGTGGCGACCGCGCTACGAGCGCGCGCCTTCGGCACCCTGCCCGGCGCGGAACTGCCCTGACCTCTTTTCCTGCGAACGACGAAGGAGACCCGAAGTGCGTGCGGTGGACCCCGCCGAACTCGCGCCCGCGACCCATCCCTGCCACGTCAGGGCGCATCGCCTGAAGGTGCGCGCGGGCAGGCGCATGGCTGTCGACGGACTGGAACTGCGACTGGGCCGGGGCGTGCACGGCCTGCTCGGCCCCAACGGCGCGGGCAAGACGACACTGATCCGCTCACTGGCGACGGTGCTCAAGCCCGCCGACGGCGAACTGGAACTGCTGGGGCAGCGCCTCGGCGGCCGGGCCGACCTGCGCCCGCTGCGCCGGAAGATCGGGTACCTGCCGCAGGAATTCGGCTACTACCCGCGGTTCACGGTGCGCGAGTTCGTCGAGTACATGGCCTGGCTCAAGGAGATGGACCGGCGGCACGTGCCCGGCGCGGTGCAGCGGGCGATCGAGCGGGTCGGCCTGGCCGATCGCGCCGACGACCGGATGAAGACGCTCTCCGGCGGCATGCTGCGCCGAGCCGGGATCGCGCAGGCGATCGTGAACGACCCCGGCCTGCTGCTGCTCGACGAGCCGACCGTGGGGCTGGACCCGGCCCAGCGCGTGGACTTCCGCGCACTGCTCCGGGACCTGGGCGCGCAGGCCTGTGTGCTGGTGTCGACGCATCTGGTCGAGGACGTCGCGGCGGCCTGCACCAACGTGGTCCTGATCGACGAGGGCAGGCTGGTGTTCCAGGGCACGCCGGACGAAATCGCCGGGCGGGGCGGGACGGACGACGTCGGCGACAACCCGATCGAACGTGGGTACACGGCCTTGCTCACCCGGCACCGCGCTGGCAGGGGGGCGGCCCGATGACATCCCGGATCCTGGGCATCGAGCTGCGCCGGTCGGCGGCACCGGCGAGTGGCGCGCTGATCGCCGCGCTCGGCGTGGCCGGGCTGTGGTCGCTGGTGCTGTCCGGGCAGGCGAGCCTGTGGGACACGCAGTGGACGACGCTGGCCGCCTTCGGGCGGATCATGCTGGTCGTGCTGTGGCCGCTGGCCGCCGGTGCGGGCGTGTGGCAGGTGCAGCGCGACCTCCGGTGCGGTACGGGCGAACTACTCGGCACGACGGCCCTGCCGGCCCGGCGGCGGATGCTGCCGACGGCGGTCGCGCTGGGGCTCTGCCTGGTCCTCGGCTACGCGGCGACGCTTGCCGTGGGTGCGATCCGGGTGAGCGGCAGCACGAGCCGTTTCCACACCGGCTGGCTGCCGGTCGCCGCGGTCGGGGCGCTGTCACTGGTCGCCGCGGCGTGGTCGGGCATGGGGATCGGCAGGCTGTTCCCGTCCGCCTACACGGCACCGGTCCTGGTCGTGGCCTGCTTCCTGCTCCTGCTCGCCCCGATCCAGCTCGCCAAGTCCGGCGCCCCCGGTCGTGCCGCACTGCTGTCGCCCGTTCTGGTCGAGAAGGTGGACGAGTTCAGCACGGTTGCCGGCTCGGTGAGTCTGGCGCAGGCCGTCTGGTTCGGGGGGCTGGCGGCCGGCGGGCTCACGCTGGTGCTGCTCGCCCGGCGCCGCACCGCGATCACCGCCGCGGCGGCCCCGGTGCTGAGCGGTCTGTTGGCGGCGATCCCCCTGCTCGGCGCCGCACCGGTCTCCGGCCTGCGGCAGGACCCCGCGGCGGTCGCCGAGGTCTGCACCCGTGACGGCGGCCCGGTGGTCTGCGTGACCAGGGCGCACGAGCAGGGCCTGTCCTCTCTGGTGGGCCCGGCCCGCCGTGCGCTGCAGTTGCTCGCGAAACTGCCTGACCCGCCGTCCTCCGTGCACGAGGTGACCGGGGAGCGGACCGGCCCGCAGCCGGCGGACGAGGTGTGGCTGCATTCGGACAACTACGCGCCGGGGCAAGGCTGGCCGGGCAACGGCGACGACGAACTGGTGGTGCGCATCCTCGCCGGGGCGGGCACTCGCCCTTGCGACCCCGTCGACTACCGGACGAGGGCGATCGCGGCCGCATGGCTGTACGGTAGCTACCCCGCGCCGGGGCTGCGCGTCACGCCGGGCGAGGAGACGAGTGCCCGCGACGCGGCCTGGCAAGCGCTGACGGCGCTGCCGGTCGCGGACCAGACCCGCCGCATCGCCGCGGTCCGCGCCGCCGGGCTGCACTGCCAGGACGACCCGGCCGCCGCCCTGACCGGAGGTGGCCGGTGACGCGGCTGCTCGGGCTGTACCTGCGGTCCCGCCGGGTGCCGGTGGCACTGCCCGCCGCGGTGATCGCGACCGCCGTGGTTTCCGTGCCCGGAGCCGCCGGGGACGATCCACAAAGGACGCTCGTTTTCACCGTCTTCGCGCTCGCTCTCGGAGTGAGCGTCCTCGGCAACGGGCTGGGTGGCGCCCACGAAACGCTGGAGCGCACCGCGGCCGTGCCCTGGGCCCGCTGGCGCTCAGGGCACCTCGTGGCGATCGCGGTCACCGTGTGCGCGGTCGCGTCGCTCACCAGTGGCGCACCGGCGGGCACGGTCATCCGGGACGCGGCCGGTCTGGCCGGGCTCACGGCGCTGGCGTCGGCGGCGTTCGGCCATCAGCTCGCCTGGACCCTGCCGCTCGCGTGGGCGGGCACCGCGGCGGTGGTGCCACCGGTCGCCCAGCCGGTGCTCCTGCACGTGCTCACCTGGCCCCTGCAGCCACCGGACGCCCCGGCCGCCACGGTGGTCGCCGCCGCGCTCGCCGCCACCGGGCTGGTCACTTACGCCGTCCGCGGCAGCCGCCCAGTGGACCACCCGCCCGGCGCCACCGCAAGCGGCGACTCCCGTTGCCCGGCGTGATTCGGCGAGTGCGCCTACTCGCTGCGCAGAGCCACCGCCGGGCGATTCCGGGCCGCCCAGCCCGCCGGGAGAAGCGCACCCGCCGTCGCGATGATCAGGCCGCCGAGGACCAAAGCGACGACCAGCGGCAGGGAGTAGACGGCGATATCCGCCGCCGGGATGCCGGTGCCCGCGGCGGAGCCCATGGCCGGCACCACCGCGTCGTGCAGCAGGATGCCGATCGGAACGCCGACCACGCCGGAAACCAGGCCGATGCCCGCCACCGACGTGACGACCATGGCGACGGTCTGCCCCGGCGACATCCCCAGTGCCTTGAACACCCCGAAGTCGTGGACGCGTTCACGGGTGTCGAGGACGACCGTGTTCAGCACCCCGAGCCCGGCCACGGCCACCAGCATCAGGGTGAGCAGGGCCACCAGGCTTTCCATGGCGACGAAATTGGTGCTCGCGTGGGCGGTGTTGGGCTGGGCGGTGATGTTGTACGGCAGCAGTGCCCGGTCGAGGGAGTCCAGGTAGCTCGCCTGGCTCACGTCCGGCCGGATGTCGATGTCGAACTGGACCGACATCGGCTGGATGTCGGCGTGCAGGCCGTCCAGCGAAGCGATGTCCGTCAGCAGGGCCTCGTGCGTCGAGAAGACCTCGCCGACCAGCCGCACCGTCACGCTGCGGCCCTGGTTGGTCAGGGTGATGGTGTCCCCGACCCGCGTGCCGCTGCTCCGCAGGAAGCCGGTCGGGGCGACTGCCTCCCCCAGCCCGTGGAACCAGGTCCCGCTGAGCATCCGGTACGAGGCCCAGGAGGAGTCGCCCTGGTAGGCGATCACCTCGGTCTCCCCGGCAAGCCCGGCCACGCCGACCCGGGTCTGGCCCGTGCTGAAGAACCGCCGGGTACCCGGCTGGGCCTTGATCAGGGCGGCGATCTCGGCGGGGTCGGCCTGCCGGGGCGGCTGCCCGCTCCCTCCCATCCCGAGGGCAGGCGGCGCCGGTGGCCCGAAGAGCTGGACCACGGCCGCGCCGGGCGACCTGCGGTTGAGATCGTCCCGGATCGCGCTCAGCGAAACGGCCAGGCCGGCGCCGAAGGTGACCCCGACCGTCCCGAGGACCACGGCCGCGACCACCGTCGCCGACCGCGACGGCCGCTTGAACGGGCCGGCCAGACCGAGGCTCAGCGCCCGGGGCAGCGGCAGGCGCCCGAGCAGCCGGTTGACGGTGCGGCCGCGTCCGGCCCGCGGGGTGCGGCCCACGGCGATCGCCTCCACGGTGCGCAGCCTGCCGGCGCGCAGCGCCGACGGCAGGGCCGTGGCCACCACCGCGCCGAGCGCGAGCGCGGGGACCGCGAGGTCGAGCCACGGAGCCAGCGTCGGCGTCCCGTCGCCGAACGCATCGCCCGCGTCGGACATGACCGGGATCGCCAGCAGGTTTCCCGACACGACGCCCAGTGCGGTGCCGATCGAGGCCGGGATCAGCGCCTGGCCGACGTAGGCGCGCGCCACCTGCGCCGGGGTGAAGCCCAGCGACTTCAGGATGCCGATCCGGCGCGTGGCCGCGGTGACCGCGCCGCTGACCACGATCCCGATGATCAGGATCGACATGCACAGTCCCAGCACACCGAAGGCGGCCACGAACGGGACGAAGGTCGCGGCGGTCTTCTCGGCGGCCGCCTTGAGCTTCAGATAGGAGGCGGCCTCGGTCATCGAGCCCGGCGGCACCGCCGCGGAGACCGCGGCCCGGTCCGCGGTCAGCTCGGCATCCGTGTCCGCGCTACGGAAACGGTAGAGCATCTGGTAGGCGGGCTCGGTGTCCGCTGTGGACAATGCTGCCAGCTGCGCCGGCGTCACCCAGGCAGAGGAGCTGCCGGACATCGACCGGGCCTGCCCGACCACGGTGAGCGCCGGTTTGCCCGGCAGGTCCGGGAAGGTCATCCTGTCGCCGACCTCGAAGGGCGAGTCGGTGGAGCTCACCACGGCCTCGCCCGGCCGGGTGGCCCAGCGGCCCGCGGTGATCACCAGGTCGTCGACCGGACCGCCGTCATCGGCGCGACCGACGAAGGTCATGGGCTCCAGCCGCAGGCCCGGGGGCAGTCCGTCGGCACTCTCGCCGGGCGACGGCCGCAGTGACAGGACGGGGAACGGACCGGCGACGGCCGTCACCCCGGCAACCATCGCGGTGGCTTCGAGCTGGGCCGCGGTGACCTTGCCCGCGTCGAACCGCGCGGTCAGGTGAGCACCTCGCTGGCCGGCGAAGGCCGTGTCGAAGGGAGCCTGCGAGGCCACCAGGAGCCCGGCGGCCAGTATCGAGGCGGTGACCGCCATCATCGTGGTCAAGACCATCACCACGGTCTGCCCGCGGCGCCGCCCGGTCCCGGCGCGCACCACCTTGCCGAGCGCGCTCACTGGACCGTCACCCGCTCGTCGCGGAAGATCCTGCCGTCGAGCAGCTCGATCGTCCTGGTCGTGCAGGACCGGGCGAGCGCGACGTCATGGGTGACCAGCAGGATGGTCTGACCGTTCCGGTTGAGCTCGACCAGCAACTCCCGCACGTCCGCCGCGGAGGCGCTGTCGAGCGCACCGGTCGGCTCGTCGGCCAGCAGTAGCGCCGGACGGTTCATCAGGGCTCGTGCCACCGCGACCCGCTGACGCTCACCTCCGGACAGCCGCCCGGGATAGGCCTTGGCGTGTCGCGCGATACCGAGCGACTCCAGCAGCCCGGCGGCCCGCTTGCGGGCCGTCCCCGCGGCCATTCCGGCCAGTTGGGCGGGAAGCATCACGTTGTCGTCGACGGTCAGGTCGTCCAGCAGGTTGAAGAACTGGAAGACCATGCCGATCCGCTCCCGCCGGTACCGCGCCAGTGCGGCCTCGCTCATCTCGTCGACCCTCAGTCCGTCCACGATGACGGCGCCCTCGCTGGGTTTGTCCAGTCCGGCGATCAGGTTGAGCAGGGTCGACTTGCCGCTGCCGGAGCGACCGAGCACGGCCAGCGCCTCACCGGTACGGACATCGAGGTCTATTTTGGACAGCGCCGGTCTGCCGACGTCGTATTTCTTGCTCACGTCGCGGATCTGGATGAGTGGCGCGGTCACGGGGCCTCCACGAGAACAGGGAAGAAATGCGCCGTCAACGCTAGGTGCGCGCCTGGCACGGCGCGTCGGCCGCGACAACGAAATCCGTTCCGTCCGCCGGACGACGGGCACTCTGGCGTCATCCCTTCGGAGGAGGTCCCGCGGACGAGCCAACCTCGCCGTCACGAATGATGTGACGCGGGACAAGGGGCTGTCAGACTGCTCCGGTGCACACAGGAGACCTCAGGGCTCGATGGAACGCCGTCCTCGCCGCGGTGCGCCGGGGCCCGTTCCCGCCACCGAGCCTGTCCCGCTGGACATGGGCGGCCGATGCGGTTCTCGCGCTGGTCCTGGCCATCGGCACGCTGAACGGTGCGCTGAGCAGGCCCGACGACATCACCGAGTCCCTGACGCCGCCGGCGGGGCCGTTCGGCATGCCGTCCGGGGTGCCGTCGGCACCCGACGCCCCGATCGGGATCGTCACCCACCACTACGGCCCCGCCC
>NZ_VJWX01000265.1 GCF_007713715.1 Amycolatopsis rhizosphaerae | reverse complement strand
GCGACTGGCTCCGCCAGCGCCGAATCATCCCGCGCATCGCCCGCAAGGGCATCGAATCCACCGAGAAACTCGGCAAGCACCGGTGGGTCATCGAAAGAACGATCGCCTGGCTGACCGGCCACCGGCGGCCTGACCATCCGCTACGAACGCAAACCCAGCCACTACCTCGCCTTCCTCACCCTCGGCGCCGCCATCACCTGCTACAAAAAACTCACCAAATGAGACAAGGTCTTAGCTCGGTGTAGAGCCCAATGCTGACAGCCGCAGACCCAACTACTCGGCCCCGGAGCGGAGTAAAGGAGCTCCTGGCCACTCAACAAGCCCACATGGCCCCGCATACGTGCAGGTCACCTGGTCGCACGCCCCACTCGCCGACGACCAAACAGCCGAGTAAAGGTGTCGATGAGCGGCATGCTCGACCTCGAAGAACTCACCAAGATCACAAAAAGAGAGTTCCCGCAGACTCTGACCTGCGGAAACCCTCTCGACCGTCGGGACGACAGGATTTGAACCTGCGACCCCTTGACCCCCAGCGCCGTTACCGCAATTCGCTGACCTGGAAGAACAGAGAAACCGCAGCATAAACCGGGTCCGTCGACGTCGGTTCACCGCAGTTCATGCTCCAACCGGGACGTCCAACTCTCCCGATTTTCTCCTTCATTCGGCTTACGCATTTCAGGTGGCAGGCACGTTGTCAGCTGTTGGATCACGAAGATCGGTACGGGTTACAGTCGCGACGGGGCTCGTACTCATGACCTCGGATGCGGTCGATGCGCCGTTCGCCGGATTGATTCCGGTATTGGTTGGCAATTGGTTGAACCATTTCATGAGCGTCCGTACTCTCGGGGCGATCCATTGCACGATGCATCGAGTGGAAGTGGGGAGTCATGTCCGGATCGGTCAAAAACTGCGTGCACAGTGTCGGAGCGGCGTGTTCGGTGAAGTCGTCGGTTCACGGTGTCGGGGCCGCCTGCTCCGTAAAGCGTTCCGCGAACGGCGTGGGAGCCGCATGTTCCGTCAAGAGCGGCGTGCACTCTGTCGGCGCCGCGGTGGCCGCGAGGCTCGTCTGACGGAAAGGTCGGGGCGCGCCTGCCCGGCGGACGAGACGTTCGCGCGGTTTCGGCGTCTGATGCCTTCGGCAGGCGTGACACGTCTCGCCGATGTGACGGGCTTGGATGTGCTGGGGATTTCTGTGTACCTCGCCGTGCGTCCCGGCGCCCGCTCGCTGGCCGTCAGCGTCGGCAAGGGCATGGACACCGCCTCCGCGCGAACGGCAGCGCTGATGGAGAGTCTGGAGGTCTGGCGTGCGGAAAACCTTGATACGCCGGGCCAGGTGGCGTCTTTCAGGGAGTTGACGGACAACGGCATCACGGCCGTGGACCCGGACACGCTGCCGCTCGCCCTTGATGCCGAGCCGACCGGTCACCGGCAACGGCGCGCAACGTGGATCCCAGGATCCGATGTCTCGTCCGGCAGGCGTGTGTGGGTGCCCTTGGATGTCGTGTCACTGGACTTCCGGCTCGGCAGCCTGACGGCGCCCTGGCTCGCCCGCAACTCGAATGGTCTGGCGTCGGGCAACACTCGGCCGGAGGCGCTGCTCCACGCTCTGTGCGAGGTGATCGAGCGCGACGCGGAATGGCGGTGGCGGACCAGTGACGACGAGCGGCGGATTGCGCTTGACACGGTGCGGGACGCCGAATGCCGCCGGCTCCTGGACCGGTTCGCTGCACACGGTGTGTACGTCGCTGCCTGGGACATCACCAGTGCGGTCGGGCTCCCCGTAGTGGGCTGCGTCATCTTGTCGAACCCCAACCTCGCCGAGTGGTTCGGGACCGGAGTACACGACGGCTTCTGCTGTCGGCCGGACCCAGCCGTGGCCTTGGCCGGCGCGCTGCAGGAGGCCGCGCAGAAGAAGCTGACCTACATCTCCGGCAGCCGGGATGACGTCACGAGGGAGGAGATGGCCAGGGCCCACGACACCGGCCTTGTCCAGCGAGTGTGGGACGACCTGCACGTCGGCGGCGAGCGAACCGACTTCGCCACCGTGCGGTCGTACACGCCTCACGGTGCGGGCTCCGACGTCGCAGTGGCTGCGGAGGCACTCCTACGCGCTGGATTCGAGCGGATTGTCGTCGTCGAGGTGGCAGGCGCTCATCCGGGGCCGTGGGTGGTGAAGGCGGTCGTACCAGGGGCATACGGCCCATACGGCTCCGCGCTGGCCCCGTCAGGCCATTGACGTGAGCACAGCCGGTCGAGACTTCCGATGGCTCTGGGCGGGGCAGACAGTGTCGCTGATCGGTGATCAGGTATCTGCATTCGTGCTACCGACTGTCGCCGTGGTCGTGCTGCATGCGGGCAGTGTCGAGGTCGGTGCGCTCAACGCGATCGCCTCTGCTGCCTACCCAGTGCTGGGACTGTTCGTCGGGGTGCTGATGGACCGCATCCGCCGACGTCCCGCGATGATCACTGCCGACCTGGTGCGGTTCGCGACTTTCGCAACCCTGCCGGTGGCTGCGGCCTTCGACGTGCTGTCCATCGCCCAGTTGTATGTCGTGGCAGCGGTGGCCGGGGTGTTCTCGGTGCTCTTCGACGTGGCCTACCAGTCGTATCTACCCACGCTCTTGGCCGGAGAGCGGAGAGCCGCTGGCGCAGGGGAACGCGCGCCTGGAGATGTCCAGCAGCGTCTCTCGGCTGATGGGGCCCATGCTCGGCGGGGCCCTGCTGCAAGGATCGGCCTCGGCTGGCGCTCTGGCAGCGAACGCGCTGTCCTTTCTGGCGTCGATGGCCGGGGTCGTCCTCGTCCGCTCACCCGAACCCACCCCGAGCTCACACGACGCCAGCACCGGTGTGTGGCGCCCGATCGCCGAGGGCCTGCGCTTCCTGTGGCGACACCCTCTCCTGCGCCCACTCACCCTGGCGGCAGGACTGCGCAACCTGGGGATGAGCGCGGTACGGACCGTGCTGGTGCTCTTCCTGTATAAGGCGCTCGCCCTCTCCCCGGGGGTCGCCGGAACCCTCTTCACCGCCGGGGCGCTCGCCGCGGTGGCTGGAGCAACGCTGAGCGGCTGGCTGGCCGGGCGTCTGGGAATCGGCCGCACCCTGCTGCTGACCGGGTGCGAGGGACTGGCGTGGCTGGCCGTGCCTCTGGCGTTGGTGCTGCCATCGGTCGGCACCGTGGTGACCGTCATGGTGGTCTCGTCGCTGTGGCTGCCGATCTGGAACGCCGTCGTCACCACCCTGCGGCAGCAGGTCACAGAGCCGCGTCTTCTGGGCCGAGTGCACGCCACCGCCCGGACGATCAATCTGAGCACCATCCCCCTCGGCGCCTTGGCGGGCGGCGTACTCGCTCAGCTTCTCTCGGACGCGTACGGCGACCGCAAGGGCCTGACCCTGGCCCTGACCCTCTGTGCCGCGGTGGCCGCGCTGTCGCTCGTGACCCTGCTGGCCGGGAACATCCGCCGCATCCGCCATTACCCGAACTCCGCACCGGCCTCCCTCGCCGGACCGCCCGGCGACGGCCAAACCGCGAAAGGAGTCTGACTTGTACGGCTGCGTCTTCGTGGGACCCACTCCCAACGCCAGTGAAGTCGAACGCGTCGCCGGCCTGACCGTACTTCCGCCGGCCGCAGTCGGCGACGTCTAGCGCGCCGCCAAGGCGGGTTACCGCACGCTTCTCCTGATCGACGGCTACTTCCACCACGTCCCCAGCGTCCAGCACAAGGAGATCCTCTATGCCCAGCACCAGGGTCTGATGGTGGTCGGCTGCTCCAGCATGGGCGCGCTGCGCGCTGCGGAGCTGACGGACTTCGGGACAAAATGCGGACTTTGGTGCCTCAACTGCCCGGCCGTCTCCGCAGACGGCTTGGGTTCGAGGCCGGGCTCAGTGCCGGAGTCGTGTCGGCCAAGGCGGCGCTGCCCAGCGAGTCGCAGCCCTCGTCGGTCGCCCTGCTGGACGCGGTGGTGGAGATGATCGAGCGGGAGAAGGGGTCCCGGTGGCGAACCGAGAACGACCTATTTGCCGGTGACTGGATCCAGTTCGAGGAGGAGTTCCGATACGGCGACGCGGCCGCGGCACGGTATTCCGACAGCGAGCAGGACGCCGCTCATGCGCTGGCCGGACTCGTCTGCTTCGCGGCCACCGACGCCGAGCCACCGTTCGTGCTCTGCGGGTCGGCCGTGCATGTTCTGGACCGTTGGCAGACGGGCGCCTCACCGGAGAAGCGGGTGGGCTGGTTCTACATGGACGCGCTCGCCGCCTACGCCCGCACACTCGCCGAGCTGCCCGACGAAGCCGCCACCGCCAGGTTCGAGCCGCCAACGACAACTCGCCGACCTGAGGAGGAAACCCACCTCCGCGGCAAACTCGCCGAACTGGCCGGCGAAGACACGATCACGATCGGCGAGGTCCAGCCCTCACCGCAACGTCATGGGCTGGAGGGCTCACTCGCCTACACCCTCCAGTTTCTGTGCTTCAGTGCGCAGTCCGGCGGCGACGATTACGACCAGTGGGCAACCGAGCCGGTACGGCTCAGCGGGCACGCCCGGGTCCTCGCAGCAGTACCAACCGGCAGTGACGGACCGCCTGGCGTGCTCGCCACACCTCTGTACGTGGAATACGCCCAGGACTGAGTCGTGCCCGGACCGCCAAGTGGGTCAACGCCTCGCTCGAGTCCCTGGCATCGAATGCCAGGGACTCGATGTTGGTGCACCGTCAACAGCACCACCGGGACCAGCACCATCGGCGGGAACACCATCAGCGGTGGCCTGGCCTGCGCGGGGAACGACCCGCCCCCCACCAATGCCGGGCTGCCCAACACCGTCCGCGGCCCCCGCACTGGCCAATGCACCGGGCTCTAATCAGCAAGCGAATCGCACCTGGGCCCCGCCGCGTCCGCGCGGTGGGGCCCGATCGTTCGCGGATCAGGGCACGCTCGAACTCGGCGAACGTGCCCATCACGGACAGCAGTAGGGGCACCATCGGCCGAGTCCGGACCGGTGAAGGTGTACCCCAGATGGGCGATAGAGGAGCCGTTGCGGCGAGCGATACGCTGAGTCTGATGGGGAGGGGAGTAATCCCTAGCGGCGATGTCGTCAACCCGGTGAGCCCCGGCTCACCCGGCGTCGTCGGCCGATTTGGCGGCGAGCCTTGACCAGCCCCCCGCCCGGCGGATGAGACCTCCGGTTGATGGCGCATGCCTGCGCCTGGACACCGGAGAATCACCATGGGGCTGGTCAGCAACTTCGCCGTCATCGGCTGTATCGCTTGTACTGCCGTGTACGCGGTCGCACGGCTACTCGCGCTGCTCATCGTCCTGCGCGGAACTCGGCCCAGCCAACGCGCCGAACTCGTTCGTGCGGTGGCAGAAGTGTTCGCTCCCGTGCGACGCGGCAGAAAGGAACGAAGCGCCACTGTGCTCCGTCGGGACACCCCCGACAGCCAATCCTGACCTGTCGACAGACGTGCTGGCCGTCGCCGGTACAGACCGAAAGCGGTTACTTTCTGCGGCGGCGGGGTCGTGCTGGGCTCGCCAGCGGGTCAGTGCCTCGGTGGAGACCTTCTCTGGCGACGTCAGATATCAGAACTGTGCGAATGGGTCTGGACTTCATCGGTTGGCGAACTCGGTGACTGTGTCGAGAAACCGGTCCAAGTGGGCGGGAAACCGGGGACTGGGCGGTTCTGGGCTGCCCGGGAGTTCCTCGCTGTCGGGCAGCAGTCGCAGGAGCGAGTCGACGGTGTGCCGTTGGTGGAAGGGGTTCTCCGGGACCGAGGCAAGCACACCGATCTGCATGGTGAGGGTGGCCAACTCGTCGTCGGTAACGCCTCGCAGCGTGTGGCCGTCCAGCAGCGCGCAGATGATCTGGTCCGAGGCGCCATAAGCGGCCAGGCCGCCTCTAGTACTCCAGCGGCACTTCGTAGTAATTTGCCTGTCTGCGCTGGTAGTGGGCTTGTTGGGCGCGGTATTGGTGGCGTCGGCGCCATCGGGACCAGGCCCAGGTCGCGGCGCGGTCGAACGGGGTGGTGATCAGGTGTGCCAGGAGACGCTTGACCTCGCCCAGCGTGATTGGGATGAGGCCGCTGTCAGGGCTTTTGGGGCGATCGCAGCGGTGACGGCGAGGTAGGTGTGGGCGAGTAGTGCCAGGGTGATGTGCCGATGCCAGGCGTCGTAGCGGCGGACTTGATAGTGGTCGAGCCCGACTTCGGTCTTCGCGGTCTGGAAACAGTCCTCGATCGCCCAACGTGCCCCGGCGACCCGGATGAGGTCCTCGTCAGTCGTTCCTGTTGGGGCGCAACACAAGTAGTAGGCGATCTCGTACTCGCCCTTGCTGTTGCGGGTTAGGGACCGACGCGCGAGCAACCAGCGTTGCCAGCCGGGTGGGGTGGTGTCGGGGTAGGTCGGTAACTCGGCAACGGCCCAGTCGAACACGCGTGGCCCTTTGGCGCCATCGCCGCAACTCCGGCGTTTCCACGCATCATCGGGCGCGTGCGCTACGAGAACATCGGCGCGGGACGTGCCGGCCACCGCAGGGATGGTCTGGCTGCTGGGCACCGCCACGACATAGCTGATTCGTCGATCTTCCAGCCAGTGCCGGAATTTCGAGTCTCCGCCGTAGGCTTCGTCAGCAGTGACCCAGGTCGCGGGGACGCCGGCGTCCAGCGCCCTGGCGAGCATCCTCTGAGCGAGCACGGGCTTGGTCGCGAACTCGACCTCATCGGGCACGGCGGCCTCGCGGCAGCGTTCCCGATCGTTGATCCAGGACTTCGGCAGGTATAGCTCGCGGTCGATCAGCGTACGGCCTTTGCTTGTGGCATAAGCACAAAACACCCCGAGCTGACAATTCTCGATGCGCCCGGCGGTGCCGGAGTACTGACGTTGCACTCCGGCGGATTTGGTGCCCTTCTTCAAGAATCCGGTCTCATCGACGATCAGCACGCCGTCACGCTCGCCCAGGTGGCTGACCGCGTAGGCGCGGACATCGTCACGGATGCCGTCGGCGTCCCAGGTAGCGGCGTTGAGCAGGCGCTGCATCCCGTCCGGGGTGAGGTCACCAGCGGCCTCAGCCAACGTCCACCCGTTCTTGCCCGCAAGCGGAGCGAGCAAACCGCGCACATAAGCACGAGCTCGCCGCCTAGGCTCGACCCGGTGGAACCGGCCCGCCACCTGCGCGAACAGTTCTTCCAGCCCAGCCACCCAAGCATCAAGATCCTCATTGGTCACCACAAGATCAGTAACCTACACGACCATGATCACGAAGTGCTGCTGGAGTACTAGAGGACCTGGTCGCCCAGGTGGCGATCACCGGACCAGACCGGCTCCGGCCAGTCTTCCGCATCCCCCAACCCCGCAACAACAACGAGGCCGCAACCGCCCTACCAGCGGAAACGACCTCGAAGGGAGTGGTTCGCACAATGACTAATTCGGTGGAGCTAAGGGGACTCGAACCCCTGACCCCCTCACTGCCAGTGACCCAAACCTTTCCACCTGCGGAAACTGAGAACCAGCAGGAAAAACACTGCCAGCCACTTCCGTTGAACGCAGTTTAACGTCGTTGCACACCCACCCGTGCTCCAGAATCGCTCCACAGAAAACAGCGTGAAGGCCCTCCAGCGCTCTCTCCTTGCACTTAAACAAAGTCTGCCTCCGCTCGTCGAAACCAGCAAACAGGTCGGCTGCGTGCCCACCGCGACTGGCCACTACACGACGGGCAGGCAACCATCCTCTTCCCTACTCACGCCATACCTACATGCCCACCCCTGACCGTTCGACCTGATCGACTACCAGAACTCTCGAGGTAGCAGCATCAAATCCAAACCGTGATCATCCAACCGGCTCGAACGAAGATACATCGCCATCAACGGCTTCCAGCCCAGCGAGTTGATCAACAAACCTTGGTCAAACCGTCGTCACGACACGGCCGAGGCAGGCGACGACCGGAGACCCATGACGAACACGACCATCCGTGAGTTCCTGACGACATGTTCACCCCACCGGCTAAATCTCACCACCAATTGCTGAGAAATCTAAAGCCTTGTTTGTCGTCACCTTCCTCGAAGCCCATCGCTTCAATGCTCTTGTCTTCTGGCGGGCGTCGCAGGAAGTCGACCAAGCTGCGCGCACGGCCGCCAGAGAGATCATTGATCGCAGAGAATTCAAGATCGGGGTTACGGCCAATCATCTCAGCGGCGCGATACAGCAGCGCAAGCGCGGGCAAACCCTCTCGGAAGTCACTAGACACTTCTTGATCAATCGCCGCAGCTAAGATCCCTGCCCGCAATTCACGCGCGTCCTGATGTCGCACTGCCATGGAAGCAGCCCGCTTCGCAAAGGCACTGAGCACACGATCGCCATCACGCGGTAGAAACTGCTTCGCCTGCTCGAACATCGTTCCATCTTTAACTTTAAGTAAAAGATCGCGAATCTGGTTATCCCTAGCAGAGAACAGATCCTGGCTACCGTAGTTGAAATTCTTGGTCGGCTCAAGGATAGAAAATTCCGCCGCACGTAAACTCATAAGATCAACTCCCCGGAGGACGCAGGTAATCCCCGTCCCAACTATATCCAGCATTTGTCAGCATACTGATCTCGCGGGCCGTGACGGTCTGCCGTTTCTCGACCGAATCCCACACGTTCGCCCAGATGATCGGCGAGGCGACATAGACATTCTGCTTATTCTTGATGAGGGTGTTGATCCACGCATCATTCTTGGCAGGCGACCAGTGCGGAATGTCCAAAATGTCATATCCGACCCACTCCTTTGCGCGGGATCGCGGGAATGACGACCTGGTGCTCCTCGCGTCCACATCATCTCCCCGGCACAGCGGCGCACGGTGCAAGGTCGCACCTCAACAACAGGCGGCGAGGTCGACGTCCCCGAGCCCGGCATTCGCGGGGTCGTCACGCCCGTGGGTTGACATGAGCCGGATGGCAGGCGCATGACAAAGCCACCAGCAGGAACCAAGACGGCCCTGGAGGTCATCATGGCGTGGGTAGAGCAAACCGGGCAACACTCGTGGAGGGTCCGCTTCCGCCGCCTCAACGGCACCACCAGCTCAATACCAGGATTCCCGACCCGCAAAATCGCCGACCACTACGCCGCGGACATGGAAACCGACCAACGACGCAAGACCTGGATCGACCCCGCCGACAGCCGCACCACCCTCGCCGACTGGGCACAACAATGGCTACCGGCCCAGGACCTCGATCCCCGCACGATCGACAACTACCGCAGCTACCTGCACTGCCACATCCTGCCCCGCTTCGGCGACACGGCCTTGGGCGAGATCACCACCCTCGACATCGACACCTGGACCAAACAGGCCACCGACGCCGACTACGCCACGGCCACCATCGCCAGCTGGGTCAAGCTGCTGTCGATGATCCTCACCGACGCCGTTGACCAACACCTCATCCCCACCAACCCCGTCCGACAACGCCGTCGCCGGGGCCGACGCTGCCGCGCACTCGCCCGCGAACGCGTGTGGGCCACCCCCGAGCAGGTGCTACGCATCGCCAACCAAGCCGCCACCCTCGGCGGCCCCACCGCCCGCCTACTGATCATCACCGCCGCCTGGACCGGCTGCCGCTGGGGCGAACTCGCCGCCCTCCACCGCGACAACCTCAACCTCGACACCGGCCACCTCA
>NZ_VJWX01000264.1 GCF_007713715.1 Amycolatopsis rhizosphaerae | reverse complement strand
AGTGTATAAGAGACAGGAACTGAAGCAAGGGATGTTTGCTACGGATCGCGATCCGTAGCAAACATCCCTTGCTGTCGTTTTCCGGCTCGGTGCCCTGCCGGGCACCCCTGTCCGGATCAGTCGTCGTCGGAACCGAGGGCGGTCTTCGACACCTGCATCAGGAACTCGATGTTGGTCTTGGTCTTGCGCAGGCGGGACAGCAGCAGGTCGATGGCCTGCTGGGAGTCCAGCGCGTGCAGGACCCGGTGCAGCTTGTGGTGCACCGCCAGCTCGTCCGGCGAGAGCAGCAGCTCTTCCTTGCGGGTACCGGACGGGTTGATGTCGACCGCCGGGAACACCCGGCGCTCGGCGATCTTGCGGTCCAGCTTGAGTTCCGCGTTACCGGTGCCCTTGAACTCCTCGAAGATCACCGTGTCACCGGTGGACCCGGTCTCCACCATCGCGGTGGCGAAGATGGTCAGCGAGCCACCGTTCTCGATGTTGCGCGCCGCGCCGAGGAAACGCTTCGGCGGGAACAGCGCCGTCGAGTCGACACCACCGGAGAGGATCCGGCCCGAGGCCGGGGCCGCCAGGTTGTAGGCGCGGCCGAGACGGGTGATCGAGTCGAGCAGGACCACCACGTCCATGCCCATCTCCACCAGGCGCTTGGCCCGCTCGATGGACAGTTCGGCGACCGAGGTGTGGTCTGACGGCGGGCGGTCGAAGGTGGAGGCGATGACCTCGCCCTTCACCGACCGCTGCATGTCGGTGACCTCTTCCGGCCGCTCGTCCACGAGCACGACCATCAGGTGGCATTCGGGGTTGTTCGTGGTGATCGCGTTCGCGATGTCCTGCATGATCGTGGTCTTACCGGCCTTCGGCGGCGACACGATCAGCGCACGCTGTCCCTTGCCGACCGGCATCACCAGGTCGATCACCCGGGTGGTCAGCCGGTGCGATTCGGTCTCCAGACGGAGCCGCTCGTTCGGGTAGAGCGGGGTCAGCTTGGTGAACTCGGGCCGCCGCTTGGCCTGCTCCGGGTCCAGCCCGTTGACGGAGTCCACCCGCACCAGCGGGTTGAACTTCTGCCGCTGCTGCTCGCCCTCGCGCGGCTGCTTCACCACACCGGTGATGGCGTCACCGCGGCGCAGGCCGTACTTGCGGACCAGCGACAGCGAGACGTACACGTCGTTGGGACCGGGCAGGTAGCCCGAGGTCCGCACGAACGCGTAGTTGTCCAGCACGTCGAGGATGCCCGCCACCGGGAGCAGGACGTCGTCCTCGCGGATCTCGGTCTCGGTGCCCCCGCCGCCCTCGCCGCGGCCACCGCCACGACGGCGACGGTCCCGGAAGCGACGGCCGCGACGGCCGCCGTCCTCGTCCTCGGCATTACCACCGGCGTTGCTGCCGCCGCGCTCACGCTGCTGGCCACCCTGGTTCTGGGCCTGCGCGTTCTGCCTGCGCTGCTCGCCGTCACGCGGACCACCCTCACGGGAACCACCGTCACGGGAACCGCCATCGCGGGAACCACCGTCGCGCTGCTGGTCGCCGCCGCGCTCACGCTGCTGGCCACCGGCGTCGGGGCTGCCGCCCGCACGGCTCGAACCGCGACGCCGCCGGCTGCCGCCCTCGCGGCGGGTGCCGTCCTCGCCCTGCTGGCTGTCCTCGCCGGCCTTCTCGCTCTGCGGCGCCTTCTCCGCGGACGGCCTCTCGGCCGTCTTTGCGGCAGCCCTGTCGGCCTTGTCCATCGGCTTCTCCTGCTTCTCGGCAGGCACGGTCACGGACGCCGCCGGCTTCTCCGCCGCGGCGATGCCGTCGAAGGGGAGCGTTTCGCCCGTCGCGGCCGCCGCGCGCTTGCGCGGGCTCTTGCCCTGGCGCTCGCGGATGGCGGCGATCAGGTCGCCCTTACGCATGCCCTTGGTATCCCCGACACCCAGTTCCGCCGCGAGTTCCCGCAGGTCAGCGATCACCATGCCGGACAGGCCGCCGCTGCGGCGCTTCGGCGTGTTGCCGTTCGACTGGTCCACTGACCCCGACGCGACCGGTGTGGCCTGGGCTGCCAGGTCACCGCTCAAAAGATCGGTGTTGCTCACACATGTCCTTCCTGACCGATCCACGCCTCCAGGTGGATCAGCGGACTACCGCTCGCGTCTGATCGCGAAACGGTTTTCTCCTGCCCCGGTGCGGCTTCTCCAGCCAAGACCGCAGGTCACAGCGGCGGAACCGCCACACGAGGGTGTTGCCTGCTCCATGAGGAGCACGCTGAATTCGTCACCGTTGCCACCGGACACCCGCCTGAGGTCTATCCCTGCGTCAGCTCTGCGGAATTATCGGTTCAACTGAGGATGAGACCCGGGAAGGAACCCCCGGGACCGACGCCGGGTGCGGACTGCACGCGGTGATCGAACGCCCCCGAGGGTAGACCGAGCAGGCAGTGGGTGCAACAACCACCCCCGGTGTGGCGTAAATCCGCCGCACCGCCGCTACCCGGTCGTGACCTGAACCCCGGCCAGATCGACCGGCAGTTCGGTGACTTCGAATCCTTCAACCACGACCGATGCCGGAATTATTCCGTCCGTGGTGAGCGCCAGCACGGTGGGCCCGGCTCCGGAGACGGTGGCGGCGATCCCGGCGGCCCGCAGATCGGCGACCAGCCGGGCCGTCTGGGGGTAGGCCGGCGCGCGATAGTGCTGGTGGAGGCGGTCCTCGGTGGCCGGGAGCAGCAGGCTCGGATCGCTGGTCAGCGCGTGCACGGCGAGCGCGGCGCGGCTCGCGGTGAACGCGGCGTCGGCGTGCGGCACCTCGGCGGGCAGCAGCCCGCGGGTCGCCTCGGTCTCCGACCGCTCGGCGGGCACGGCCAGCACGGGCCGCAGCGACGGATGCGGGGTCAGCCGTTCCGCGTGAAAGCGGCCCTTGTCACACCAGGCGATGACCAGGCCGCCGAGCAGGCTCGCGGCCGCGTTGTCGGCGTGGCCCTCGAACTCCGACGCGAGTTGCACCGCCTCGGCGTCGAGCGGCCGTCCGGCCAGCCCGTAGGCCGCCGCGACCCCCGACACGACGGCCGCCGCGGACGAGCCGAGCCCGCGCGCGTGCGGAATCGCGTTGAAACAGCGCAGGTGCACACCGGGCAGGGACAGCCCGAGCCGATCGCAGGCCGCCCGCAGCGCGCGCACCACCAGGTGCCGCTCGTCGGTGGGCACCTCGGCCACTCCCCCGGCGCCGGCGTCGAGGACCTCGACCTTCAGCCCCGAGTCGATGACCTGCACCTCGATCACGTCGTGCAGGCCCAGCGCCAGCCCCAGGGTGTCGAAACCGGGGCCGAGGTTGGCCGAGGAGGCGGGCACGGAGACCCTGACCGAGGTCACGACAGCTCCAGCGCCGCTGCCACCGCCGAAGGGTCGACGGCGAGGGGCTCGACCTCCACGTTGCCCTCGAGCGCGGTGGCCGGGTCCTTGAGCCCGTGCCCGGTCACGGTGCAGACGACGGTGGCGCCCTTGGGGAGCCTGCCGTCCTCGGCGGTGAGCAGCAGGCCCGCCACACTGGTGGCGGACGAGGGCTCGACGAACACGCCCTCCCGGGAGGCCAGCAACCGGTAGGCGGCCAGGATCTGCTCGTCGGTGACCTTGTCGAACAGGCCGCCCGAGGCGTTGCGGGCGTTGACCGCGCCGTCCCACGAGGCGGGGCTGCCGATCCGGATCGCGGTGGCGATGGTTTCCGGGTCCTTCACCGGTTCCCCGAGCACGAGCGGCGCCGCGCCCGCGGCCTGGAAACCGAACATCCGCGGTGTGGTCTCCACCACACCGTCGGCGGCGTAATCGGTGTAGCCCGCCCAGTAGGCGGTGATGTTGCCCGCGTTGCCGACCGGCAGGCAGTGGATGTCCGGCGCCCGGCCGAGCACGTCGCACACCTCGTAGGCGGCGGTCTTCTGGCCGACGATCCGCACCGGGTTGACCGAGTTGACCAGGGTCACCGGGTGGTCCATCGCCGTCTTGCGGGCGAGTTCGAGGCAGTCGTCGAAGTTGCCGTCGACCTGCAGGATGCGGGCGCCGTGGCGCACCGCCTGGGCCAGCTTGCCCATCGCGATCTTGCCCTGGGGCACGAGCACGGCGCAGGTCAGCCCGGCGCGCGCGGCGTAGGCCGCCGCCGAGGCCGAGGTGTTGCCGGTGGACGCGCAGATGACCGCCCGCAGCCCGCTGGCCAGCGCGTGCGTGATGGCCACCGTCATCCCGCGGTCCTTGAACGACCCGGTCGGATTGGCGCCTTCGACCTTGAGGTAGACCGTGCAGCCGGTCAGCTCGGACAGGTGGGGCGCGGGCAGGAGCGGGGTGTTGCCCTCGCCGAGGGTGACCACCTTCGCACCGGCCGGGATCGGCACGCGATCGGCATAGGCTTCGATGATTCCGGGCCAGCCGGGCCTGGCGTTCATGAGAATGTCCTGTTCGAGAGCAGCACGCGGCCTTCGCGCATGGTCGTCAGTCCTCGCCTTCCACGCGCATCACACTGACCACTTCGTGTACGACGTCCATTTTCCCAATCGCTTCGACGGTCGCCTGCAGGGCCGCGTCAGGTGCGAGGTGGGTCACGATGACCAGGCTCGCGGTGGCGTGCCGGTCGCGCTGGCGCACCGCGGCGATGCTCACGTCGTGCGCCGCGAACACCTGCGCGACCTGGGCGAGCACACCGGGCCGGTCGGCCACGTCGAGGCTGACGTGGTAGCGGGTCGGGGTCTGCCCCATCGGGCGCACCGGCAGCGCGGCGTGCGCCGACTCGCGCGGGCCGCGCCCGCCGACCACCAGGTTCCGCGCCACCGCGACCAGATCACCGAGCACCGCGCTGGCGGTGGGGGCGCCCCCGGCGCCCTGCCCGTAGAACATCAGTTCCCCGGCCGCGTCGGCCTCGACGAACACCGCGTTGAAGGCGCCGTTGACCCCGGCCAGCGGATGGCTGCGCGGGATCATCACCGGATGCACCCGGGCCGAGACCGACTCGGTGCCGTCGTCGGCGGTCACGCGCTCGCAGATGGCCAGCAGCTTCACCGTGCGCCCCAGCGCCTTCGCCGCGGCGATGTCTGAGGCGGTGACCCCGGCGATGCCCTCGCGGTGCACGTCCGAGGCCGTCACGCGGCTGTGGAAGGCCAGCGACGCCAGGATCGCCGCCTTCGCCGCCGCGTCGTACCCGTCGACGTCGGCCGTCGGGTCGGCCTCGGCGTAACCGAGCCGGCTCGCCTCCTCCAGCGTCTCCGCGTACCCGGCCCCCGTGGAGTCCATTGCGGACAGGATGAAGTTGGTGGTGCCGTTGACGATGCCCATCACCTTGGTGATGCGGTCACCGGCAAGCGACTCGCGAAGCGGGCGCAGCAACGGGATCGCACCGGCGACCGCGGCCTCGAAGTAGAGGTCCGCGCCGCTGGCGTCGGCCGCCTCGAACAGCTCCGCCGAATGCTCCGACAGCAGGGCCTTGTTCGCGGTGACGACCGATTTTCCCTTGCGCAGCGCGGTCAGCAGCCAGGTCTGGACCGGTTCGATCCCGCCGATCAGCTCGACGACGACGTCCACATCGGACTCGACGAGCGCGGCCGCGTCGGAGGTCAGCAGGTGTTGCGGGAGTTCGGGATGCTTGTCCGGGCGGCGCACCGCGATCCCGGCCAGCTCGACCGGCGCCCCGGCCCTCGCCGCGAGCTCGTCGGCCTGCTCGGTGAGCAGCCGGGCGACCTCGGAGCCCACCGTGCCGCAGCCCAGCAGGGCCACCCGTATCGTCTTCCCGTCTGCAGTGGACAGTCCAGCCATCGAGGTCAAGACACCTCCAGGTGCAGCATGTCGTCGATGGTCTCGCGGCGCAGCAGCAACCGAGCGCTGCCGTTGCGCACCGCCACGACCGCCGGACGCGGCTGCCGGTTGTAGTTACTGGCCATCGAATAGCAGTACGCCCCGGTCGCGGCCAGCGCGAGCAGGTCGCCGGGGGCGAGGGAGTCGGGCAGCCAGCAGTCACGGACCACGATGTCGCCGGACTCGCAGTGCTTGCCCACCACGCGCGAGAGCGCGGCGCTCGCGTGCCCGTCGCCCTCGTCGGCGGAACGGGACACCAGACGGCAGTCGTAGACGGCGTCGTAGAGCGCGGTCCGGATGTTGTCGCTCATCCCGCCGTCGACGCTGACGTAGCGGCGGCTGGCGTCGTCGCCGAGCGAGACGTCCTTGATGGTGCCGACCTCGTACACCGTGACCGTGCCGGGACCGGCGATCGCGCGGCCCGGCTCGCCCGCGATCCGCGGCACCGGCAGTCCGGCGAACTCGCATTCCTTGCGCACGATCTCGCGGATCTGGGTGACCATCTGCGCGGGCGGGGGCGGGTTGTCCCGGTCGGTGTAGGCGATGCCGAACCCGCCGCCAAGGTCCACCAGGGACAGCTGTTCGAGCAGGCTCTCGCCGTGTTCCTTGGCCAGTTCGGCGAGCAGGCCCACCACGCGGCGGGCGGCGACCTCGAAGCCGTCGGCGTCGAAGATCTGGGACCCGATGTGGCTGTGCAGGCCGATCAGGCGCAGCGAGGGGGCGTTGAGCACCCGGCGCACCGCCTCGGCCGCGTCCCCGGCGGCGAGGGAGAAACCGAACTTCTGGTCCTCGTGGGCGGTCGCGATGAACTCGTGCGTGTGTGCCTCGACGCCGACGGTGACCCGCACCAGCACGTCCTGGACGACCTCGCGGCGGGCGGCGACCTCGGCCAGCCGGGCGATCTCGTAGTACGAGTCGAGCACCACGGTGCCCACCCCCGCGTCGAGCGCGGCCTCCAGTTCGGCCACCGACTTGTTGTTGCCGTGGAAGGTGATCCGCTGCGGCGGGAAACCGGCGCGCAGCGCGACGGCCAGCTCTCCCCCGCTGGCCACGTCCATGCTGAGGCCCTGCGCCTGCACCCAGCGGGCGATCTCGGTGCACAGGAACGCCTTGGCCGCGTAGTGCACCAGTGCCGGATCGTCGAAGGCCTCGGCGTACTCCGCGCAGCGCGACTTGAAGTCCGCCTCGTCCACCACGAACAGCGGGGTGCCGTAGGTCTCGGCGAGCTCGCGGACGTCCACCCCGGCGATGCGCACCACCCCGTCGGGGGCGCGGAAGGCGTTGCGGGGCCACACCTTCGGGTAGAGGCGGTCGAGCTCGTCGGCGGTGGTGGGCGGGAACCCGGCCGTGTCGGCGTGCGGGTAGACGTCGGCGTGCCGAGGTCCTGCGGGGTGAGCCATGATCCCTTACATCCGTTCCGGGGCGGAGACACCGAGGAGCGCCAGGCCGTTCGCCAGCACCTGGCGCGCGGCCTCACACAGCGCGAGCCGCGCGAAGGTCAGCGGGGTGGCCTCGGCATCGCCCTCCGGCAGCACCCGCGCCACGTCGTAGAACTTGTGGAAGGCGCTGGCCAAGCCCTCCAGATAGCGGGCGACCCGGTGCGGCTCGCGCAGTTCGGCGGCCTTTTCCACCACCTTGCCGTACTCGCCGATGGTGCGGATCAGATCGCCCTCGCGCTGGTGCGTGAGCAGGCTCAGGTCCGCCTCGGGGTCCAGCTTGAGGCCCAGTTCGGCGGCGTTGCGCTGGACCGAGGCGAGCCGCGCGTGCGCGTACTGCACGTAGTAGACCGGGTTGTCGTTGCTGTGCTTGCGCAGCAGGTCCAGGTCGACGTCCAGGCTCGAATCCACCGAGTACCGGGTCAGCTCGTAGCGGGCCGCGTCCACGCCGACCGCCTCGACCAGGTCCTCCATGGTGATCACGGTGCCCGCGCGCTTGCTCATCCGCACCGGTTTGCCGTCGCTGACCAGGTTCACCAGCTGGCCGATGAGCACCTCGACCACCGCGGGGTCGTAGCCCATCGCGGCGGCCGCCGCCTTGAGCCGGGCGATGTAGCCGTGGTGGTCGGCGCCCAGCATGTAGATGCACAGGTCGAAGCCGCGGCCGACCTTGTCCTTGAGGTAGGCGATGTCACCGGCGATGTAGGCCGGGGCGCCGTCGCTCTTGATGACCACGCGGTCCTTGTCGTCGCCGAACTCGGTCGAGCGCAGCCACCAGGCACCGTCGGCCTCGTACAGGTTGCCGGACTTCTTCAGCTCCTCGACCGCCCGCTCGACGGCGCCGCTGTCGTGTAGCGAGCCCTCGTGGAAATAGACGTCGAAATCGGTGCCGAACTCGTGCAGCGACTTCTTGATCTCCGCGAACATCAGCTCGATGCCGATGCCGCGGAAGGCCTCGCGCCGCTCGTCCTCGGGCAGCGAAAGCGCATCGGGACGCTGGCGCAGCACTTCGGCGGCGATGTCGGAGATGTAGGCACCGGCGTAACCGTCCTCGGGCGCGGGCTCGCCCTTGGCGGACGCGATCATCGAGTTGACGAACCGGTCGATCTGGGCGCCCGCGTCGTTGAAGTAGTACTCGCGCGTGACGTCGGCTCCCTGGGCGGCCAGGATGCGGCCGAGCGCGTCGCCGACCGCGGCCCACCGGGTGCCGCCAAGGTGCACGGGGCCGGTCGGGTTCGCGGACACGAACTCGAGGTTGATCCTGCGGCCCGCGAGCGCGTCGCCCCGGCCGTAGCGCTCACCGGCGGAGAGCACCTGGCGGACCGGCTCGGCCTGCGCGGCCGCGGCGAGCCGGAAGTTGAGGAAACCGGGGCCGGCGACCTCGGCACTGGCCACCCCGCTGTCCTGGGCGACCTCGTCGGCCAGCGCCTGCGCGAACTCGCGCGCGGAAAGACCGGCCTTCTTGGCCACCTGGAGTGCCAGGTTGGTGGCGTAATCACCGTGCTCCGGATTGCGCGGACGCTCGATCGTCACTCGTTCGGGCAGCTCGACGTGGCCGAGACCACGGTCGGAAAGTACCTTCACGGCGGACGAACGGACGAGGTCGGCGAGCACGGCGGGAGTCACCAGGCGAGTGTATGTGGCAGCGCCTCGGGCGTTGACGCCGACCAGACACCAAGTCCTTACACTTCGTCCTGGACAAATCGATCCCGACCGGGAATTGCGGGGGCCATGGCGAACGGCACGAAGAAAAAGGGCACTTCCGTCAAGGGCCTGAAGTCGGCCCGCAACTCCGTGGTCTCCCAGCGGGGAGTCCCGTGGGGAACCATCGTCGCCGTGGTCGCCGTCGTGGCGCTGGCGGCCGCGGTGGTCACCTACTACATGGTGCAGTCCGCGCCCAAGCGCGCGGCGGCGGCCTGGGCACCCACCGCGGACAACCCCGATCCCTCGCTCAAGATCCCCGGGATCGTGACCACCCAGTACAAGGGCAGTGTGCACATCCTGCCCACCGAACGGGTCGCCTACGACAAGACCCCACCCTACGGCGGGCCGCACGACGGGTACTGGGCCGCCTGCAACGGCATCGTCTACCCCAAGGCCGTGCGCAGCGAGAACATGGTGCACGCGCTCGAACACGGCGCGGTGTGGATCACCTACAACCCCGCGCAGGTCACCGGGGACGGACTGGACAAGCTGAAGAAGCGTGTCGAGGGCAAGCAGTACACGATGATGTCGCCCTACCCCGGCCTCGACAAGCCGATCTCGCTGCAGTCCTGGGGCCACCAGCTCAAGGTCGACAACGCCGACGACCAGCGGATCGACGAGTTCATCACGGCACTGCGGACCAACCAGAACACCTACCCCGAGGTCGGCGCCTCCTGCGACGCGCTCGGTGCCGGCA
>NZ_VJWX01000263.1 GCF_007713715.1 Amycolatopsis rhizosphaerae | reverse complement strand
CCGGGGAACCGACGGGCCGCCCCCGAGGTCGGACTAGCATTCCCTCCTCCCCCGCGCGCCAGGAAGGCCCCTCCCCGTGACCTCAGACCAGACCACCCAGCAGGCGAGCACTCCCGCGCCCAGGACGATCGCCGGGCGGTACGTGCTGCGGGCCGAGCTCGGCCGCGGCGGGATGGGCGTGGTGTGGCGCGCCGAGGACCGGGTGATCGGGCGGCCGGT
The DNA here is from genome assembly GCF_007713715.1 of Amycolatopsis rhizosphaerae. Lineage (GTDB taxonomy): Bacteria > Actinomycetota > Actinomycetes > Mycobacteriales > Pseudonocardiaceae > Amycolatopsis_E > Amycolatopsis_E rhizosphaerae. The sequence continues at coordinate 9,479 of NZ_VJWX01000263.1, read as the reverse complement.
GGCGATCAAGGAACTGCGGCTGCCGGACGGCGCCGAAGGCGCCACGTTCGGCGAGCGTGTCCTGCGGGAGGTGCGCACCGGCGGCCGCCTCAACGATCCCGCCGTGGTGACGGTGTTCGACGTGATCTCCGAGCAGGGCGGCACGTTCATCGTGATGGAGCTGGTCGAGGCGCCGACGCTGGCCGAACTGGTGCGGGCACACGGCCCGTTGCCTCCCGCCCAGGTCGCCGCGATCGGGCGGCAGGTCCTCGGCGCGCTGCAGGCGGCGCACGCCGCCGGGATCGTGCACCGCGATGTCAAGCCCGGCAACATCATGGTCGCGCCGAACGGGCGCGTGAAGCTCACCGACTTCGGCATCGCGCAGGCCATCGACGATCCGCGCCTGACCACCAGCGGCATGATCGTCGGTTCGCCGGCCTTCATGGCGCCGGAACGCGTCGCGGGCAAGGACGCGGTGCCCGCCTCGGACCTGTGGTCGCTGGGCGCGACGCTGTTCTTCGCGGTGGAGGGGACGCTGGCCTTCGAACGCCAGACCACGGCGGCCACGCTGCACGCGATCCTGCACGAGATCCCGTACCTGACGCGCACGCGCGGCCCGCTCGCCTCGGCGATCATGGGCCTGCTGGTGGCCAGCCCGGAGGGCCGGGTCTCGGCCGCGCAGGCGGACCAGCTGCTCGGCATGGCCGGAACCGTGGAGGCACCGCCCACGCCGCCCGCCGGGCAGGCGAGCGTCTGGACCGGTCCCGCCCCCACACTGGCCGGTCCGGTCCCGCCATCCCGGGGCAGGCGCAAAGCACTGACCAGGGCACTGACCATCGCGGGTGCCCTCTTCGCGGTGGCGCTGCTGGTGACCGGGCTGCTGCTGGGCAAGGCCTGGGGCACGCCGGATCCCGATCCCGCCATGCTGCCGACCTACACCTACGGAGCGCAGGGGCAGATCCCCGCGCTGCGCACCGGCTCCTACGCCTGCACGAAGACCCCGCTCACCGAGGGGAAGGCGCTGGGGCAGGGCGACTGGGTCGACTGCGACGACCTGCACTACACCGAGTTCTACGACGCCGCGGGCGCCTACGGGTCGAGCGACTCCAAGGCGGTCAAGGCGCAGTACCCGGACAAGCTGCGGGAGTGGGCCGAGGCGCAATGCCGGATGACGTTCTACTCCAACGCGGTCCCGGCCGCGCGCCGCGCCGACCTGACCTACCGCACGCTGGTCCCCTCCCAGCAGGCGTGGGAAACCCAGAGCACTTCGGACTACTCCGACCAGCCCGTCCGCAAGGTCTACTGCCTGCTCGCGAAGCGGGACAACACCGCCTTCGCCGGCGGGGTGGCCTCGGCACTGAAGTAGCAACAGAAGTTCCGGTGGCCGGAAGGTGCCGCCGACGATTCTCCGGCCCCGCGGGTGTGCTGCCTGCTGATCATGCCGTTTCGCCAGGTGGGCGCGGAGATCCGTACGCCGAGGAGGTACCGTCGACACCATGTCCACCCCACCTTCCGCAGCCCCCGGCAGGCCGTTCGGGCGCGTGCTCACCGCCATGGTCACCCCGTTCGACAGCGAGGGTGCGCTGGATCCGAAGCGGGCGCAGGAGCTCGCCGCGCACCTGGTGGAGCTGGGCAACGACGGTCTCGTCGTCAACGGCACCACCGGCGAGAGCCCCACCACCTCCGACGCCGAGAAGTCCGCCCTGATCCGCGCCGTGGTGGAGGCGGTCGGGGACCGCGCCACGGTCATCGCCGGAGCGGGCACCTACGACACCGCGCACAGCGTGGAACTGGCGCGGCAGGCGGAAAAGGCGGGCGCGCACGGCCTGCTGGTGGTCACGCCGTACTACTCGCGGCCACCGCAGGCGGGACTGTACGCGCACTTCACCACGGTCGCCGACGCGACCGAACTGCCCGTGATGCTCTACGACATCCCGCCGCGCTCGATCGTGCCGATCGAGGTCGACACGCTGCTGCGGCTCGCCGAGCATCCCCGCATCCTCGCCGTCAAGGACGCCAAGGGCGATCTGCTCGCGGGCAGCGAGGTGATCGCGAACACGCAGCTGGCCTACTACTCGGGCGACGACGCGCTGAACCTGCCGTGGCTCTCGGTCGGTGCGGCCGGGGTGGTCAGCGTGATCGGGCACGTGGTGGCGGGCCGGATCCGCGCCATGATCGACGCCTACGAAAACGGCGACACCTCCACCGCGCGCACCAACCACCGTGGCATGCTTCCGGTGTACCGGGCGATGTCCCGGGTCGGCGGCGTGGTGTTCGCCAAGACCGGGCTCCGGCTGCGCGGGCACGACGTCGGCGGCCCGAGGCTGCCGATCGTGCCGGCGACCGCGGAGCAGGTGGAGGCCATCGCCGGTGACCTGATCCAGGCGGGGGTCCCCCTTGACGACTCGCCTGCGGCGGACTGGCACAGTGCGAGGGTCGCGCAAGCGGACTCGGCGGCGGCCTACGTCACGCCGACCACTCATACCAGCGTTGGGACCATTCATAGGTGACGGTGTTACACAGGGGCGCGGCGGCCCGGCACGAGGCCGCCGGGCGCGTACAGGGGGGAACACGATGAACGGGCGATCCCCGCAACCCACAGGACCGGGGCCCCTCACCCCGCCGCCCCCGCTGCCGGACGGCGGCCTCCGGGTCGTCGCCCTGGGCGGGATCGGCGAGGTCGGGCGGAACATGACCGTCTTCGAGTACGACGGCAGGCTGCTCATCGTCGACTGCGGGGTGCTGTTCCCCGAGGACGCGCAGCCCGGGGTCGACCTGATCCTGCCCGACTTCCGGGCGATCGAGGACCGGCTCGAGGACATCGATGCCCTCGTGCTCACTCACGGGCACGAGGACCACATCGGCGCGGTGCCTTTCCTGCTGCGCCTGCGGCCGGACCTGCCGGTCTACGGCTCGCGGTTCACCCTGGCGCTGCTCGACGCGAAGTGCCGCGAACACCGGCAGCGGCCGAAGCTGGTGGAGGTGACCGAAGGGGAGCGCCGCCGGGTGGGCGCGTTCGACCTGGAGTTCTTCGCGGTCAACCACTCCATCCCGGATGCGCTGGCGGTGGCGATCCGCACCCCGGCCGGGGTCGTGCTGCACACCGGTGACATCAAGCTCGACCAGTTGCCGCTCGACGGACGGCTCACCGACCTGGCCGGGTTCTCGCGGCTGGGCGACGAGGGCGTCGACCTGCTGTGCATCGACTCCACGAACGCCGAGGTGCCCGGTTTCGTCACGCCCGAGCGGGACATCGGCCCGGTGCTCGACGACGTGATCGGCCGCGTCACCCAGCGCGTGATCGTGGCCTGCTTCGCCAGCCACGTGCACCGCGTCCAGCAGGTGCTCGACGCCGCGCAGCGGCACGGCCGCCGCGTGGCGTTCGTCGGCCGGTCGATGGTCCGCAACATGGGGATCGCGGCGGAACTGGGGCTGCTGGCCATCCCCGAGGGGCTGCTGATCGACCTGGACCAGGCGGTCACACTGCCGGAGACGAAGGTGCTGTTCGTCTCGACGGGTTCACAGGGCGAGCCGCTGTCGGCGCTGTCGCGGATGGCACGCGGCGAGCACCGGCAGATCTCGATCCGCGCCGGGGACACCGTGGTGCTGGCCAGCTCGCTCATCCCGGGCAATGAGACGGCGGTGTTCGGCGTGGTCAACGGCCTGGTGCGGCTCGGCGCGCACGTGGTGCACCAGGGCAACGCGAAGGTCCACGTCTCCGGGCACTCCTCCGCGGGCGAGCTGCTGTTCCTGTACAACGCGATCCGGCCGAGCAACGTGATGCCGGTGCACGGCGAATGGCGGCACCTGCGGGCCAACGGCGAGCTGGCGGTGCGCACGGGCGTGGCACCGGAGAACGTGGTGCTCGCGGAGGATGGTGTGGTGGTGGACCTGGTCGACGGCCGGGCCCGCACCACCGGCCGCGTCGAGGTCGGGCACGTCTACGTCGACGGGCTGTCCGTCGGTGATGTCGGCGAGTCGACATTGTCCGACCGGCTGGTCCTCGGTGAGGGCGGGTTCATCGCGATCACGGTGGCGGTGGACTCGACCACCGGGCGCGCGGTGAGCACCCCGACGGTGTCCGGACGCGGTTTTTCCGACGACCCCAAGGCCCTCGACGCCGTTGTTCCCCTGGTCGAGATGGAGCTTTCGCGGACCGAAGCCGAGGGGATCACCGAGAGCCACCGCATCGCGCAGGCGGTGCGGCGCGTGGTGGGCCGCTGGGTCGCCGAGACCTACCGGCGCCGCCCGATGATCGTCCCCACCGTCATCCCGGTGTAGCCGCAAAGTCCGGCGTATTGCCGTGAAGGGGCCCTTCACAGTCGAATCGACCGTGAAGGGCCCCTTCACGGCTCGCCCGCAGGCCCCTCACGGACCCTCAGGGGCGCCAGGGGCTGAGGGTGTCGGTGGGGCGCGTCGGGTCGTGGAAGCGCGGCTTGTCGGGTTCGTCGCGGCGCAGCGGGATCAGGCCGTCGGTGATCGCCCGCATGATCTTCGCGTGCGCCCGGACCCCCGCACCCGGACGCTCCGGCTCGACGCCGGACAGATCCACCGGGGCACCGAAATGCACCTTGAACGTCGGACGGCGCAGGGGCGCGGTGAGCCCCGAACGGGCCAGCGGCAGCAGGTCGGCCGGGCCCTCCACCTTCTCGGTGCCCCAGTACACCGCCTCGTGCGCGCCCCACTGGCTGATCGGGATCACCGGCACGTCGGCGGCCAGCGCCAGCCGCGCGGCCCCGGTCTTGCCGCGTTCCGGCCACAGCCCCGGATCGTGGCTGATGCGCCCCTCCGGGTAGACGATGATCGGGCTGGGCGTGGTGCGCATGGCGGCCACCGCGTCGGCGAACTGCTCGACCGCGGTGGCCTTGCCCCGGTCGATCCGCAGGTGGCCGCTCGCCCGCAGCGCCGGGCCCAGCACCGGCGCGTCCAGCAGGCCGCCCGCGAGCAGGAACCGGGGCGCGATGCCGAGCTGCTTGCACGCCGCGATGAGCACCAGCGCGTCGAACACCCCGATGTGGTTCGCGGCCATCAGCAGGGGGCGCCCGCGCAGCTTCGCCGGGATGCCGCCGGTCACCCGCAGCCGGCCCACCAGGTGGACCAGCCCGGTGTCCAGTGCCGAGAGGGTCCGCCAGATCGCCGGGGGCCTGCGACGGGGCAGCCCTCGCTCGTCGTGGTGCAGCGTGAACATGGCCAAGAGCATGTCAGACGCCGATCTTCACCGGTATGGCCTATCGGAAGCCGCGGTTGTGGCGAAAGTTGGCGCGGTGCCGCGAGTGGCGCACGGGGCTGCTGGGCTTCGCCCGTTAACGTAGGAGCCATGGCAAGCGGGTCGGCGACCACCAGGCGGAACGCGACGAAACGCGCCGGCGGGACGAAACAGCCGGCGCGCAAGACGAGCACGGCGCGCAAGTCCTCGTCGGCGCGGAAACCGGCTCCGGCGCGCAAGTCGGCTCCGGCGCGCAAGCCCCGCTCCGCACCGGCCCGCCGTGCCCCGGCGCGCCGCTCCTCGGGCGGCACCCTCGGCAAGGCGGTCCGCGGCGGCTGGACGCTGGTGGCGAAGGGCACGGGCACGCTCGCGCGCACCGTCGGCCGCACCCGCGAACTGGAGCCGGAGCACCGCCGTGACGGCCTGGCGCTCGGCCTGATCGCGCTCGCCCTGATCATCGCGGTGGGTGTCTGGTGGCGGGCGGCCGGCCCGGTCGGCGGCTACCTCGAACTCGCCACGAGGACGATCTTCGGTGCGGGCGCGGTCACGCTGCCGCTGGTGCTGTTCGTGATCGCGATCTCGCTGATGCGCTCGGAGCCGCGGCCGGAGGCGCGGCCGCGGATGGTGATCGGCACCCTGCTGGTGATGTTCGCCGTGCTGGGCCTGCTGCACCTGTTCAGCAGGCTTCCGGAGAGCAACGACGACAGGATGTACGCGGGCGGCGCGCTGGGCGCCTTCTCCGGCGGCCTGCTGGCCCAGGGCGTGACCAGCTGGGTCGCCGCGCCGCTGCTCATCCTGGCGCTCGGCTACGGCGTGCTGGTCTTCACCGCCACCCGGGTCCGCGACATCCCCCGCGTCCTGCGGGAGTGGGGCCTGGATCCGGAGGAGATCGAGCGCCTGGAGGCCGAGCGGGAAGAGCTGGCCGGGCAGGGCGACGAGATCACCGAGACCGACCCCAAACCGGTGCGCCTGCGCAGGCCCGCGCGGCGCCGCCAGGCCGGTTCCGGTGACGGCGCGGGGGAGCAGCTGGACCTCGAGGCCGCGCTGGCCGAACCGGCGGTGCCGATGCGCCCCGCCAAGCCGAAGCCCGCGGCCAAGCCCGTGGAGTCCGTGCCCTCCGCGGGACCGAAGGCCGAGAAGACGCAGAAGGCCGAGAAGACCGAGAAAGCCGGGAAGCCCGAGCCGCCGCTTTCGGTCACCCGCACCGTCGAGGGCGACTACCTACTCCCGTCACCGGAGCTGCTGCAGCTCGGCGACGCGCCCAAGACGCGCAGCAAGGCCAACGACGCCATGATCGAGGCGATCAGCGGCGTGCTCGAACAGTTCAATGTGGACGCGCAGGTCACCGGGTTCACCCGCGGCCCCACGGTGACGCGGTACGAGGTCGAACTCGGCCCGGGCGTGAAGGTCGAGAAGATCACCGCGCTGACCAAGAACATCGCCTACGCGGTGGCCACCGACAACGTGCGGCTGCTCGCGCCGATCCCCGGCAAGTCCGCGGTCGGCATCGAGGTGCCCAACTCCGACCGCGAGATGGTCCGGCTCGGCGACGTGCTGCGTTCGCCGAAGGCCGCCAAGGACAACCACCCGATGGTCATCGGGCTGGGCAAGGACATCGAAGGGAATTTCGTCACCGCGAACCTGACGAAGATGCCGCACCTGCTGGTGGCCGGGTCCACCGGCTCCGGTAAGTCCAGTTTCGTCAACTCGATGCTGGTGTCGCTGCTCGCGCGCGCCACGCCCGACGAGTGCCGGATGATCCTGATCGACCCGAAGATGGTCGAACTGACCCCGTACGAGGGTATCCCGCACCTGATCACGCCCATCATCACCCAGCCGAAGAAGGCCGCCGCGGCGCTGGCCTGGCTGGTGGAGGAGATGGAACAGCGGTACCAGGACATGCAGGCCCACCGGGTCCGGCACATCGACGACTTCAACCGGAAGGTGCGTTCCGGCGAAATCACCACGCCTCCCGGCAGCGAACGGGAGTACCGCCCGTACCCCTACATCATGGCGATCGTCGACGAGCTCGCCGACCTGATGATGACCGCGCCCCGGGACGTGGAGGACGCGATCGTCCGGATCACGCAGAAGGCGCGCGCCGCCGGGATCCACCTGGTGCTGGCCACCCAGCGGCCCTCGGTGGACGTGGTCACCGGCCTGATCAAGACCAACGTCCCGTCCCGGCTGGCGTTCGCCACGTCTTCGCTGACCGACTCGCGGGTCATCCTGGACCAGCCGGGGGCGGAGAAGCTGATCGGCATGGGCGACGGGCTGTACCTGCCGATGGGGGCGGGCAAGCCGATCCGCATCCAGGGCGCCTACGTCGGTGACGACGAGATCGCCGCGATCGTCGACTTCACCAAGGAGCAGGCGCAGCCGGAGTACCAGGACGGGGTCACCGTCGCCAAACCCGGCGAGGCCAAGGAAATCGACCCGGACATCGGGGACGATCTGGATGTGCTGCTGCAGGCGGCCGAACTGGTGGTGACCTCGCAGTTCGGTTCCACGTCCATGCTGCAGCGCAAGCTGCGGGTGGGTTTCGCCAAGGCGGGACGGCTGATGGACCTGCTGGAAAGCCGCGGCGTGGTGGGGCCGTCGGAGGGCTCGAAGGCGCGCGACGTGCTGGTGAAGCCGGACGAACTGGACGGCGTCCTGTACCTGATCCGCGGCGGCGGGCCCGGGCCGGGGCCGGACGCGGACGGCGAGTAGCGGGCGGCAACCCACTTTTGCAGGCCCCTCGCCCCCGGCCGGAGGGGCTGGGGCAAGCCGTGAAGGGTCCCTTCACAGTCAAATCGACTGTGAAGGGACCCTTCACGGCCAACACAGCCGCACCTCGCCGCCGAAATCAACGACGAGGTGGGCTGGGGCGGACGAACCGGCCGATCAGGCGACGGGGCCGGTGCAGTGACCGGTGGCGAGGCGGACGGGCGCGGGCGCGTTGTCGGCCGTGCAGCCGGTCCGCGCGAACTTGCCGTTGTGCTCGACGTAGGTCTCCCAGTACTGCGGCGCCTGGGCGAAGTTCGGCACGAAGGTGCTCTGCTGGACGGCGGCGTCGGGCTGCCCGTCACCGTTGAGGTCGCGGGTCACGGTGCCCGTGGAGGCGCCCTCGACCGTGTCCGTGACCGTGAGCCGGTCGCTCACCGCCACCGAAGCGACGGCCCCCGAATGCGCCCCGTACACGTAGCCGACCGAGCAGCGGGTGCTCGAGCAGGTGGCGCTCTGCACGAATTCGTACCTGTAGCCGTCGCGCCCGTGGACCTGCACGTGGTCGAGCAGGGTGTTCCCCCGCCAGAGCGCGAGCACGCTGTAAGTGCCCGTGCTCAGCCCCTCCACGCGTTTCCCGCCCGGCAACTGCTGTGAGAACGCGACATCACAGCCCTTTTCGCAGCCCGGCACCACGGTCACGGGCTGCGCCGCGGCCGCCGCGGACGGGACGGTCAGCGCGGCGGCGCCCAGCGCGCCGGCGATCCACTTGCGATACCCCCGGATCATGCATTTCTCCCAACTCTCACTGAGATGGACGTGCGGGGCCGGGCAGGGGTTGCCCCTACTCCACAATGGACCGCCGGTTCAGAGTTCGAGGAGCATCCGGGTGTTGCCGAGTGTGTTCGGTTTGGCATAGGGAAGTTCCAGGAATTCGGCGACGCCGGGGTCGATGGATCGGCGCATCTCATCGTAGACCGGCTGCGGCACGGGCGTGCCGTGGATCTCCCGGAACCCGTGCCGGGCGAAGAACCGCGTTTCGAAGGTCAGCACGAAGATGCGCCGCAACCCCAGTTCCGTGGCGTGCTCGACGAGCCTGCCGACCAGCGCGTGCCCGATGCCGCGGCCCCGTGCCGCCCGGTCGACCGCGACCGTGCGGATCTCCGCCAGGTCCTCCCACAGCACGTGCAGGGCGCCGCAGCCGAGGATTTCGCCGCCGGAGTCGGCGACCCAGAACTCCTGCATGTCCTCGTAGAGCGTGACGAGTTCCTTTTCCAGCAGCACGCGCCCGGCGTCCGCGTCGACCAGGGCTTTGATCTTGCGGACGTCGGCGATCCGGGCGCGGCGGACCACGACCGGGGCAGGGTCATCGTGCGGCACCCGCCGACCGTATCCGGCGTGTACCCGCGCTGTCGCGGTGGGTTCCACCACGCAGGCCGCGGCTCGTATGCTGCGAAGCGGATTTCCGACGGAGTGGGGGGCGAGTTGACGCGCGCGGGATGGGATCCGTTCTGGGAGGCCGAGCGTCAGGCATCGATGGGGCGGACCACGACGCTGGCGAGTCCGGACGGGGTGTTGTGGCTGCTGG
>NZ_VJWX01000262.1 GCF_007713715.1 Amycolatopsis rhizosphaerae | reverse complement strand
ATCGCGGGGTGGCCGCGGTGTGATCGTTCTGTAGTCTCGTAGGGTGGCGACCTTGGTGACTTTCCATGCCCATCCGGACGACGAGTGCATCACCTGCGGCGGGGTGATGCGCAAGGCACACGAGGACGGCCACCGGGTCGTGCTGGTGGTGGCCACGCGCGGGGAACACGGCGAGGTGCCGGACGGTTTCCTCGGCGACGGCGAGGAGCTCTGGCAGCGCCGGGTGGCGGAAACCCAGGCCGCCGCCGACATCCTCGGTGCGCAGCGCGTGGAGTTCCTGGGCTACCGGGACTCGGGGATGATGGGCACCCCGGCCAACGACACGCCCGGTTCGTTCTGGACGGCGCCGGTGGAGGAGGCCGCGGAGAAGCTGGCCGCGATCCTGCGCGAGGAAAACGCCGAGGTGCTGACCTGCTACGACGATTTCGGCAACTACGGCCACCCCGACCACATCCAGGTGCACCGCGTCGGCATGCGGGCGGCCGAGCTGGCCGGTACGCCCCGGGTCTACCAGGCCACGACCAGCCGTGAGCACTTCCAGCGCGGGGTGGCCGCGCTGGCCGCCCAGACCGGCGGTGACGTCCCCTCGCCGGAGGACCTGAGCGAGATGGGCAAGCCGGAGGCGGAGATCACGGCCGCGGTCGACGTGACCGCGTATCTGCCTTACAAGCGCAAGGCGATGCGGGCCCACGCGAGTCAGATCAGCGAGGAGTCGTTCTTCCTGTCCCTGCCCGACGAGGCCTTCGCCTACGCCTTCGGCACCGAATGGTTCATCCGTCCGGGCCAGGGGCCCGGCATCACCGAAACCGACCTGTTCGGGTAGAACCGGTTGCGCAGTGGTTTGCGTGGCGGTGCGGGTAGCGGAACCACCGCTTCAGCCTTCGAGGATCACCCGGGCGACGGCGGGGGAGCGCAGGTAGGCGCCCGGGGTCTGGAACTCCCAGATCCCGGCGTTGATCGTCAGATCCCGGTCGAGGCCGGTGAACCGATCCGCCAGCGCCGCCTTGGGCACGGCCACGATGTCGCCGATGTCGGCCACGTTCACCCATCGGCGGACCGACGGTGGGCGGCCGTGGGGTTCGTGCTCGCCGAGAGCGCCCGGCAGGACCAACGGGCCGCCCAGCGTGACGAGCAGCCCGGTCTCGTGGCCGGGGTCCTCCCACAGCGCCTGGTAGGTGACCAGCGCGCCGAGGGAATGCGCGACGATCACGTCCGGCCGGTGCTCGGCGATCTCGGCGGCCACCGCCTGACGGGCGGCCGCGGCGCGGCTCGTCGCGGTGAGGTAGGTGTGCAGCTCGCGGCAGAAGTGCAGCCCGAAGAGCCGGGTGCCGGGCCCGAAGGCGCGGGTGAGCCAGCCGAGGGCCTGCTCCGCCCGCTCGTCGCCGGGCGCCGCCGCGAGTTCGGGCCACAACTGGGTGACCCAGCGGGCCAGCAGTTCCCGCTCACCCGGCGTGAGGAAGGACGGATCGTCCTCGCAGGGCGCGTCCCGGTCGCCGTCTTCCAGATGATCGCCGTAGTAGGCGACGCGCAGATCCAGGGGCGTGCGCCCGTCGACGGTGGTGCGCAGATGACCGAGCCACTGGGTGGTCAGCGTGGCTCGCGTCTGGTCGGCGGTGCCCGAGCGGCTGCGGTAGCGATGGCTGCCGGCGCCGTGCACACCCAGTACGCGGAGCATTGCTTCCCTTCCGTAGCCGCCGTCGATCGCGTAATCGTTCGAGCGCGTAGCGTTGTTACCGTTCGCACCTTATCGGGTCCCGCCGCGGCCCGGCGCTCCCACCTGCAGAAACAGGCGTTTCCCGTGTGATACTCGGCGCGTGTCCTCCTACCGCGAACTGCCCGGTGACGGCGTTGTGCAGTGCTGGTGGGAACGAAGGGTGGGGCCCGGAAACACCGTGTACCGGGTCGTTCCGGACGCCTGCTCGGACATCATCGTGTCCGCGACGGGGGAGGCGTTGCTGGTCGGCCCGACGCTGCGGGCCGCACTGCGCCCGATGGTGCCCGGCACACACCTGCGAGCGGTCCGGTTCCGCACGGAGGCACTCGCGGCCGCGCTGGGCTTGCCCGCGCCCGAGGTGACCGACCTGTTCGTCCCGCTCTCTTCCGCGCTGCCGTCCCGGACCGCGCGCCGGCTCACCGAACAGGTGTGGGAAGGCCGGTTCACGGAGGTGCTGCGGACGCTGTGCCCTTCGCCGGTCGAGGCCAGGGTCCGCCACACGGTGCGGCGCCTGTGGTCCTCGGGTACGACGCTGGCGGCACTGGCGGTGGAGATCGGGATCGGTGAGCGGCAGTTGCGGCGGCTGGTGCTCGCCAACACCGGGCTGGCGCCGAAGGCGGTGCAGCGGGTCGGCCGGTTCAAGCGGTTCCTGCGCGCCGCCGAGGCCGGTCACGGCCCGGGTTCTCTGGCCGGGCATGCCGCCGCGGCCGGGTACGCCGATCAGGCGCACCTGGCCAGGGAAGTCCGGGAACTCACCGGCCTCGCGCCGGGCGCACTGCTGGCCGAGCGGTCAGTGCGTGCCGTGGAGTCTGCTCGCCTGTGCCCTGATGGCGTCGGAGAGCGCGGCCGTGGGCCCGCGTAGTGCCGAACGCCGCGCGGTGAGGATGAACTCGACCTCGCCGGGGTCGGGCAGGCCGTGGCCGGGCGCGAGTTCGGCCAGCCCGGCCGGGATGAGGCTGCGCGCGAACACCGCGACGCCCAGGCCGGCGAGCGCGGCGGCGCGCAGGCCGTTGAGGCTGCCGCTGGTGCACACGATCCGCCAGTTCCTGCCCTCGGCGCGCAGGGCCTCCAGCGCCCGCGCCCGCGTGATGCTCGGTGGGGGGTAGGCGATGAGCGGGACCGGGTCGCCGAGGTCGGGTTCGAGCCCTTCCCTGCCGATCCACACCAGTTGGTCCGTCCAGAGTGGACCAGTGCTGTCCTCGTCCGCGCGTCGCTTGCCGAGCACCAGGTCCAGCTCACCCGCGCGCAGCTTCTCGTGGAGCACGCCGGACAGCGCCACGGTCAGTTCGAGGTCCACCTGCGGGTGGCTGCGCCGGAACTCGCGCAGGATTTCCGGCAGCGGCCCGACCACGAAGTCCTCCGAGGCGCCGAAACGCACCCGTCCCCGCAGTTCGGTGCCTGTGAAATAGCTCATAGCCCGGTCGATGGTCTCGATGACGGTCCCGGCGAAACCGAGCATGGCCTCGCCGTCGGCGGTCAGTTCCACCGAATGTGTGTCGCGCACGAACAACTGCTGCGTGCTGGCCTGTTCGAGCTTGCGAACGTGCTGGCTGACGGTGGATTGACGCAGTCCGAGCCGTTGCGCGGCACGGGTGAAGCTGCGCGTCTCCGCGACCACGAGGAAGGTTTTGAGCCAGACCGGATCGAGCACCACCGGACCGTATATCACGAGTCGCGATAACGGTTATGGCGGCAATCATACTTCACAATCGGCGGAGGTGAACGGAAGATCGAGGGGTATCGGCGGAAGGGCCGCGTAGGAGGACCGGTTGGGTGCGGAACCCCGCAAAGACACAGAAAGGACCGCACGGAGCGGGCCTGACGGCGGAAGGGCCGCGAGGAGGACCGGTTGGGTGCGGAACCCCGCAAAGACACAGAAAGGACCGCACGGAGCGGGCCTGACGGCGGAAGGGCCGCGAGGAGGACCGGTTGGGTGCGGAACCCCGCAAAGACACAGGAAGACACAGAAAGGACCGTTTCATGCGTGGCGCCGCGCTGCTCGCGAAGTCCCGGATCGACCCGTTCATCCTCGGGATCCTCGCCGCGGTAGGGGTGGCCTGCCTGTTCCCGGCCCGCGGTCAGGGCGCGGAGATCGCTTCCGCCGTGAGCGCGGTCGGGGTCGGTGCGCTGTTCTTCCTCTACGGTGCGCGATTGTCCACAGCGGAGGCCCTTGCCGGGCTGAAGCACTGGCGGCTGCACCTGACCATCCTCGTCGCCACCTTCGTGCTCTTCCCGCTGCTGGGCCTGGCCGTCAAACTCCTGGTGCCGTCCGTGCTCACCCCGGTGCTTGCCGCGGGGGTGATCTTCCTCTGCGCGCTGCCGTCCACGGTGAACTCGTCCATCGCGTTCACCTCGATCGCGCGAGGCAATGTCGCCGCGGCCATCTGCAGTGCTTCGTTCTCCAGTCTCATCGGGATCCTGCTCACCCCGTTGCTGGTGGGGCTGCTGATGGAGACCACCGGCCGCGGTTTCTCGCTGCACTCGGTGACCTCCGTCGTGCTCCAACTGCTGGTGCCCTTCGTCGCGGGCCAGCTCGCCCGGCGCTGGATCGGCGGCTGGATCGCCGCGCACAAGAAGGTGCTCGGCCGTGCCGACCGGAGCGTCATCCTGATCGTCGTCTACACCGCGTTCAGTGAGGGCGTGGTCGCCGGGATCTGGCACCAGCTGAGCTGGCTGGCGCTGGCCGGGCTGCTGGTGGTGAACCTGGCGCTGTTCTTCGCGGTGCTCGGGGTGCTGAAGTTCACGGCGCCGCGACTGGGTTTTTCCCGTGAGGACCAGATCGCGATCATCTTCTGCGGTTCCAAGAAGTCGCTCGCCAGCGGTCTGCCGATGGCCACGGTGCTGTTTCCCGCGGGCAGTGTCGGGCTGATCGTGTTGCCGCTGATGCTGTTCCACCAGGCCCAGCTGATGATCTGCGCGGTGCTGGCCCGCCGGTGGGGTGCGCGGGCCGAAGCGCGTGGCCCGGTACCCGCCACGGCCTGAGGGGTGTCCAAGAAGTGGACGCGAGTTCCCACGCCTCGGACCTACAGATACCATGGGAGGCATGACGACGGTGGTGGAACGGCTGCGGGGTGAAGGTCCTGCCTTCTCCGTGGAGTTCTTCCCGCCTCGCGACGCCGCCGACGAATCGGTGCTGTGGCGCTCGATCCGCGAGCTCGAACCGCTCGACCCCGCGTACATGTCCATCACCTACGGCGCGGGCGGATCGAGCCGGGACGGCACGATCCGCAGCATCGCCCGCGTCGCCACGGAGACCACGCTGGTGCCGATGGCGCACCTCACCGCGGTCAACCACTCGGTCGCCGAACTCCGCAACGTGATCGGCTGGTACGCCGCCGTCGGGGTGCGCAACATCCTCGCCCTGCGCGGCGACCCGCCGGGCGACCCGTACGGCGAGTGGGTGCCGCACCCGCAGGGCCTGACCTACGCCGAAGAACTGGTGTCCCTCGTGCGGTCGCTGGGGGACTTCTGCGTCGGCGTCTCCGCCTTCCCCTACGGCCACCCCCGTTCGCTCGACCTCGACAGCGACACGAAGTACCTGGTGCGCAAGTTCAAGGCGGGTGCGGAGTTCGGCATCGCGCAGCTGTTCTTCGAGGCCGACGACTTCCTGCGGCTGCGGGACCGGGTGGCCGCCGCGGGCAGTGACGCGCTGCTCATCCCCGGCGTGATGCCCCTGACGACGCCGCGCACGCTGCACACCACGATCCGGCTCTCCGGCGCGCCGTGCCCGCAGCACCTGCTGGACCGGCTCGAACCGCTCGCCGACGACCCGAAGGCGTTCCGCGCCGAAGGACTCGACGTGGTCACCGAACTGTGTCAACGGCTGATCGCCGAAGGCGTGCCCGACCTGCACTTCTACACCTTCAACCGGTCGAAGGCCACCCGCGAGGTCGTCGCCAGGCTCGGCCTGGTGCCCGCCCGCGCCTGAGCAATCCCCTTGCGGCGGGACGGTAGGTTGCCCTCATGGCTTCCGTGCACGAGATCTGCAACAGCTACGTCGAGGAGTTCGCCGCGGCCCACCCCGTAGCCGCGACCGAGATGGGGATTCCCGGCTACGACGACCAGATGACCGACTACTCGCCCGAGGGGCACGCGGCGCGTGCCTCGGTGGCCAAGCGCGCCCTCGACGCGGTGCGTGCCGCCGAACCGGCCGACGCCGCCGAGCGCGCCGCCAAGGCGGTGTTCACCGAGCGCGTCGGGCTGGACCAGGAGATGCACGAGGCGGGTCTCGACGAAGCTTCGCTCAACGTCATCGCCAGCCCGGTGCAGGACCTGCGCATGGTGTTCGACCTGATGCCCACCGGCACTCCCGGGGAGTGGGCCACCATCGCCGCGCGCCTGGGCAAGGTGCCCGCCGCGGTCGACGGGATCCGCGCCTCGCTGCTGTCGGCCACCGCGGCGGGCCGCCCGCCCGCGCTGCGCCAGGTGACCAAGGTCGCCCAGCAGGTGGAGACCTGGGCCGGGCTGGCCGGGGAGACCGGCTACTTCGACACGCTGGTCGCCGGGGCACAGGACGTGCCGGACTCGCTGCGCCAGGATCTCGAGCGCGGGGCGCGGGTGGCCCAGGAGGCCTACGCCGAGCTGGCCGGATTCCTCCGCGCGGAACTCGCGCCCAAGGCGCGTGACTCCGACGCCGCGGGCGAGGAGGTCTACCGGCTCTGCTCGCGGTACTTCATCGGGGCCGCGCTCGACCCGCGGGAATCCTACGAATGGGGCTGGGCCGAGTTCTCCCGGCTGGAAGCCGAGATGCGGGAGGTGGCTTCGCGCCTCAAGCCCGGCGCCTCTCTAGCCGAAGTGGCGGCCGCCCTCGACGAGGACCCGCGTTATCGCGTCCACGGCACCGGCACGTTCCAGGCGTGGATGCAGGAACTGTCCGACACGGCGCTTCGCGACCTGCGGGACAGGCATTTCGAGATCCCGGACCCGGTGATGGCACTGGAATGCCGGATCGCCCCGCCGGGGGGCGGCGCCGGGGCCTACTACACCGGTCCCAGCGAGGACTTCTCGCGTCCCGGCCGGATGTGGTGGTCGCTGCCGCCGGGCCGCGAAGAGTTCTCCACCTGGCGCGAGGTCAGCACCGTCTACCACGAGGGCGTGCCGGGCCACCACCTGCAGATCGCCACGGCCGTGCACGAACAGTCCCTCAACCGGTTCCAGCGGCTGATGGCCTTCACCTCCGGACACGGCGAGGGCTGGGCGCTGTACGCGGAGCGGCTCATGCAGGACCTCGGTTACCTGTCGGACGACGGCAACCTGTTCGGCATGCTGTCCGAGCAGCTGTTCCGTGCCGCACGGGTGATCGTCGACTTCGGCATGCACCTGGAACTGGAGATCCCGGCGGGCACCGGCTTCCACGAGGGGCAGCGGTGGACGCCGGAACTGGGGCTGGAGTTCCTGCTCACCCGCACCATCACCGATCCGCCCCTGGTGCGGGACGAGATCAACCGCTACCTCGGCTGGCCTGGGCAGGCCCCCGCGTACAAGCTGGGCGAGCGGCTCTGGCTCGAAGCGCGCGAGGACGCGCGGCGCCGCCAGGGCGAGAAGTTCGACATCAAGGACTTCCACACCAAGGCGCTGCGCCTCGGCGGCATGGGCCTCGACACCCTCCGCGAACAACTCGCCGAGCTCGACTGAAAGGCAGGCAGGACACCATGCATCGGATCTTCCGGGTCACCCCACCGCCGCGCTCCGCTCGCGGGGCGACCTACTGAAAGTCCACTCAGGACGGTAGCTGACGCCTCCTCGCGCCCAGCCCCGCCGGGCGCGAGGAGCGCGCATGCCCGTCCGGCTTTTCGCCCCGCGTCGTCGTCCACTGACTTCTTCGACGCTGGAGCGATTCTTGATGCCTTCTTCCGTTGCCGCGCCCGCGCGCGGCCGCGCCACCTTTTCCTTGCTGCTGGCCGGAATCCTGTGGGGCACCGGCGGCATTTCCGGTTCACTGCTGGCCGCCAGGGCCCAGTTGCAGCCTCTGCCGGTGGCGGCCTACCGCCTGCTGCTGGGTGGCTGCGGCACGGTGCTGTTCCTGTGGTTCCGCGGCGGCCTGCGCGCCTTGGTGTGGACCAGGCCGGTGGTGCTGCGGCTGATCACGGCCGGTGCGCTGCTCGCCCAGTTCCAGGCGTGCTACTTCGGTGCGGTCACCCTGACCTCGGTCAGCCTCGCCACCATGATCACGATCGGTAGCGTGCCCGTGTTCGTCGCTTCGGTCACCGCGCTGCGGCAACGGCGGCTGCCGAGTCCCGCCACCGGTCTCGCCATGCTCGCCGCCGTGCTCGGGCTGGTGTTGCTCACGTGGTCGCCCGAGGGGATCACCGGCGGGTGGCGCCTGGCCTGCGGGGTTGCGCTCGCACTGGCCGCGGGGGCCGGGTTCAGTGTGCTGACCCTGGTCAACCGCACGGCCGTGCCCGGCCTGGACGCCTTCGCCACCACGGCCTTCGGCCTGCTGATCGGGGGAGTGCTGCTCACCCCGCTCGCGTGGTGGTCCGGGATGGCCCTGCCGCTGCGGCCCGACGTGATCGCGGTGGCGCTCTACTTCGGATTCGTGCCTACCGGTCTGGCCTACGGCGCGTACTTTCTCGCGCTGCGGACCGCGGCGCCGGTGATGGCGGCGTTGTCGGCCCTGCTCGAACCGCTGACCGCCGCCGTGCTGTCCGCGATCCTGCTGCACGACCGGCTCGGCGCCACCGGGTGGACCGGCGCCGCGCTGCTCGTCGCCGCACTCGGCGTCAGTTACACGCGACGGTAAGGGAGTTCGCGGTGGCCGGCCTCCCACGGGGCCGGCCACCGCTGGCTTCGGTAGCGGCCCGGGGTGGTGCCGACGAGGTTGGTGAAGGCGGCGATGAAACCGCTGGGGTTCGCCCACCCGCAGGCGTGGGCGACGTGGGTCGTGTCGTGTCCGTCGGCGAGGAGGACGAGTGCGTGGTAGACGCGTAGCTGGGTGCGCCACTGGTAGAAGGTCATGCCGAGTTCGTTGTGGAAAAGCCTGCTGAGCGTGCGGGCGCTGGCACCGGCCGTCTGCCCGAGTTCGGCCAGTGAGGTGTTGTCCGCGGGCGTGCGGTACAGGATCCGCGCAATGGCCCGTAACCGGTCATCGCGTGGTTCCGGCAGTTGCAGTGGCTGCTCGTGCGCTTCGTGGAGTTCGTCGACGAGGACCCGCCGGAGCCGGGCGCGGGCGGCGCGGTCACGGTCGCGTGGGCCGGTGAGGGCGAGCAGGATTTCGCGGGCGAGGCCGGAGACCAGGAACACGGCGGGATGGTCCGGTACGAGACGGGCCAGGGATGCCGGTAGGAAGAGGATCCGCATATCGGTGCTGCCGTGGGCGCGGTGGTAGTGCGTGAACCCGGCGGGGGTCCAGGTGACTCGATTGGCGGGGACGATCGACGTGCCCCGTTCGGTGTGAACCGACAGGACGCCGCGAGCCGCGTACACCAGGTGACCCCGCGGATGGGAATGCACTGAGCTCGTTCCCCCTGACGGCCAGAGGTGCATGCCACCGGACGGCCACAGCTGCGACGTCGGGGGTTGGCGGCCAACGAGCACAAGTTGGCATTCTACCGGTGGACGGTCACCGCGCCTTCGGACGACAGTGGCACCCATGACGAGGACGACCATGCGAGCGGCGGTCTGTGTCCGGGCGGGCGGCCCGGAGGTGCTGGAGGTCCGTGAGCTGCCGGTACCGGCGGTCCGGGAGGGCTGGAGCCTGGTGCGGGTGAAGGCCGCGGGGCTGAACCGCTCGGAGCTCAGGACCCGCCAGGGCCATTCCCCGAACGTGACATTCCCGCGTGTGCTGGGGATCGAATGCGTGGGAATCGTGGCGGCCTCGACCGATCCCGAGGTGCCGGAGGGCACGACCGTCGCCGCGGTGATGGGTGAGATGGGCCGGGAGTTCGACGGCGGCTATGCGGAGTACGCGCTGTTGCCGAACTCGCTGCTGATGCCGATCACCACCACGTTGCCCTGGGATGTTTTGGCCGCACTACCCGAGACGTACCTGACCGCACAGGGTGCGCTGGAAGCG
>NZ_VJWX01000261.1 GCF_007713715.1 Amycolatopsis rhizosphaerae | reverse complement strand
CAGCTGTTCACCGACCACACCCTCGAATCCGCCCCGGCCGCCTCCCGCCGATTCATGCAGGGCACCGCGGACCACCTGGGGTACCTCCCCGCCGCCACCCGGCGCTGGGCCGCCTCGCCCCACCTCCTGGAGGGTTTCGGCAAGCTCAACGTCCTGTTCGAGACGACCACCCTGGACCCGCTGGCCCGCGAAGTCGTCATCCTCACCGTCGCGACCCGCAACGCCTGCCACCTGTGCGTCGCGATGCACACCGCGAAGCTGACCAAGCTGGGGGCGGCGGAGGAGCTCATCTCGGCACTGCGCGAGCGGCGACCGCTGGCGGACGAACGCCTGGACGCCGTCCGCGTCCTCACGCTGAGGATCCTGGACACCGCCGGAGCGGTGGACGACACCGCGCTCCAGGCGTTCTTCGCGCACGGCTACACCCGCCAGCACGCGCTGGAGATCGTGCTGGGTATCGGCACCTACACGATGTCCACCCTGGCCAACGCACTGGTGCAGGCACCGGTGGACGAGCAGCTCGAGCCCTACGCCTGGTACCGGCACGCCGCCTGAGAACGGCCCCGGCGGGCTGCCCGTGGCCCGTGGTGGCCCGTGGGAAAATGGCCGGATGCGGCAGATCGGGAACGACGCGAACCTCGCCGGGAAGATCCTCGACGAGCTCAGGACCGCCATCGTCAACGGCGAGCTGGTCGCGGGCAGCCTGTACTCCGTGCACGACCTCGCCGAACGGCTCGGGGTATCCCGCACCCCGGTACGGGAGGCCCTCATCCAGCTCGTCGAACGCGGCATGGTGCGGTTCGAGCGCAACCGGGGGGTGCGCATCCTGCAGACCTCCCTGCACGATCTGGAGGAGGTCTTCGCGATCCGGCTGCTGCTGGAGGTGCCCGCCACCTACCGGGCGGTGACCCAGCGGACGCCTGCCTGCCTCAAGGAGCTCGCGGTGCAGCTCAAGACGATGCGGACCGCCGCCGCCCGGCACGACGAGGCCACGTTCATGGCCGCCGACCGGCGTTTCCACGAGGTGATCAACGAGGCCTCGGGCAACCTGAGGCTCGCCCGCTACATCGATTCGCTGCGGGACATGGTCCTGCTGCGGGGCACGTCGACGGTGGACCGATCCCGCAGCCTCGGCGACATCCTCGCCGAACACCAGGCGATCTTCGACCTGATCGAGGCGGGCGAGGCCGAACGGGCCGCGGAGTCGATGCGCGCGCACCTGCTGCACACCGCGCGCCTGCTGATCGGGCAGGAGGCGGCCGCGGGCGGGGATTCCGCACCCCCGGTGTCCTTCGACTGGACCGCCTACCCCCACTGACCCGGCCCCGGCCTCGCCGCGAGGGACCGGATCCCTGCCCTTCTTCCCGTGAAGGGTCCCTTCACAGTCGATTCGACCGTGAAGGGTCCCTTCACGGCGCCCACGGCGACCCTTGGTTGACGGAGTAGCATGCTACATGCCACTGTGTCGCCCGGCGGTTCTCGCACGAAGCGCAAGGAGGCGCGGATGACGGCACCGAGCAAGGTCCACCTGCTCCGGACCGGGACCATGGAATGCGACCAGACGTGGCTGCTGCTCAAGCCCGGGGCCACGATCACCGACCGGTCGAACCCCGGCAAGCAGGCCGTCTGGACGACCTGCCCCACCCATGCCGTGCTCATCGAGCACCCCGAGGGCCGGATCCTGTGGGACACCGGCGTGCCCCAGGACTGGGAGACCCGCTGGGCACCCACCGGCCTGCAGGAGTTCTTCCCCGTGCAGGAGGGCACGAGCTACCTGCAGGACTCGCTGGCCGCACTGGAGCTCACGCCGGACGACATCGACGTGCTCGTGCTGTCGCACCTGCACTTCGACCATGCCGCGAACGCGAAGCTGTTCGACAACGGCAAGACCCGCATCATCGTCAACCGCGCCGAGCACGAGGGCGCGCTCGGCATCGACGGCCCGTTCAAGGGCGCTCACCTCAAGGTCGACTACGAGGGCATCGACTACGAACTCGTCTCCGGTGACGCCGAGATCGCGCCCGGGGTGAGCGTCATCGAGACCCCGGGCCACACCTGGGGGACGATGTCGCTGCGGGTGGATCTGCCCGAGTCGGGCACGAAGATCTTCACCTCGGACGCGGTCTACCTCGGCGAGAGCTGGGGACCGCCCGCCGTCGGCGCCGCGATCGTGTGGGACAGCGTGCGCTGGCTGGAGTCGGTGGAAAAACTGCGCCGCATCGCCGAGGAGACCGGCGCCGAAGTGGTCTTCGGGCACGATCCGGACCAGGCCGCGAAGCTTTCCTTCGCCCCCACCGGGTACTACCGCTAGGAAGGGGACGCGCCATGACCGAGTATTTGAACGAAACGGTGTTCACCTGGGGCGCCACGCCGCTGAAGTTCGGCGCGGGCGCGGTCGACGAAATCGGCTGGGATCTGGCGCAGATGGGCGCCGAACGGGTCCTGATCGTCACCGACCCCGGTGTCGCGGCCAGCGGCGTCCCGCAGCGGGTCGCCGACGCCGCCAAGGCCGACGGGCTCACCGTCGAGATCTACGACCAGGTGCACGTCGAACCGACGGACGCGAGCATCAGGGCCGCGGTGGAGTTCGCGAGCGAGTCCACCTGGGACGGGTTCATCGCGGTGGGCGGCGGTTCGTCCATCGACACCGCCAAGGCGGTGAACCTGATGACCACCTACCCGGCCGATCTCTACGACTACGTCAACAAGCCGATCGGCGCGGGCCGGGCGCCGGCGGGCCCGCTCAAGCCGCTGGTCGCGGTGCCCACCACGGCGGGCACCGGCTCGGAGACCACCCCGGTGTGCATCATGGACTTCCTGGAGCTGAAGGTGAAGTCCGGGATCAGCCACCCGCGGCTGCGGCCGACGATGGCGGTCATCGACCCGCTGCTGACGCTGAGCATGCCCCCGGAGGTCACCGCGGCCAGCGGGATGGACGTGCTCTGCCACGCGCTGGAGTCCTACACGGCACGGCCGTACGACTCCTTCCCCCGGCACCGGCCGGAAACGCGCGTGGCCTACTGCGGGTCGAACCCGATCTCCGACGCCTGGACCGAACAGGCGTTGACGCTGCTGGCGCGCTCCTTCCGGAAGGCCGTGCTCAACGGCGGGGACCTCGCCGCCCGCACCGACATGATGCTGGCGGCGACGTTCGCCGGGATGGGCTTCGGCAATGCCGGGGTGCACATCCCGCACGCGTGCGCGTACCCGATCGCCGGGCGGGTCAAGGAGTACCGGCCGAAGAACTACCCGCAGCACGAGGCGATGGTCCCGCACGGGGAGTCCGTCTCGCTGACCGCGCCCGCCGCGTTCCGGTTCACCTTCCCGACCAATCCGGACAAACACCTGCGGGCGGCGGCGATCCTCGATCCGCGCGCCGCGGCGCAGGCCGACCCGGTGGACCAGTTGCCGTTCGTGCTGTCCTCCCTGATGCGCGACATCGGGATCCCCAACGGCATCGGCGGGGTCGGCTACACCGAAAGCGACATTCCGGACCTGGTCGAGGGTGCGCTCAAGCAGGAACGCCTGCTCACCATCGCGCCCCGCCCGGTGCGCGGCGAGGACCTCGCCGCCATCTTCGCCGAGTCGATCGAAAACTGGTGAGGGCACATGCCGATCTACGACTACGCCTGCGAGTGCGGGCACCGGTTCGAAGCGCTGGTGCCCTCGCACGCCAGTCCGGCACCGGACTGCCGCGCCTGTGGCGGGCGTCCCCGGCGGCGGCCCCCCGCGGTCCGGCTCGGCGGGGTCGCCGACGCCGGCCCGAGCCGGGACGACGCGCCGAAGAGCTGGCGGGGCACCGGCAACGGTGACGCCGAGACCGTCCGCCACTGGCACCGGCAGATGACCCGGCGCGAGAAACTGGAGCAGCGCTACCCCGAACTGGCCGGTGACCGCCGTCCGGTGCTGGCCCACGAGGGCCGGTTCGCGGCGGCGCCCCTGCGGGCAGGCGATCCCCTGCCCGCTTCCCCGAGTGATGGAGCCGCATGACCGCGACAGCGGACGAGGAGCGCGTGGCCCGGTTCCTGGCGGAACTGGGCCACGCGCTCGCGGGTGAGGTCGAGCACGGAACCACGGCGCGGGCGACGTACAGCATGGACGCGTCCAACTACCGGCAGGTGCCGGTGGCCGTGGTCCATCCCCGCACCGTCGAGGATCTGGAGACCACGGTGCGGCTGTGCCGCCGGTACCGGATCCCGATCACCCCGCGCGGGGCGGGCACCAGCATCGGCGGGCAGGCGCTCGGGCGCGGGGTGGTGCTCGACTACACCCGGCATCTGAACCAGATACTGGAGATCGACCCGGCCGCCCGCACCGCCCGCGTGCGGCCCGGGGTCGTGCTGGACCGCCTGCGGGAGGCCGCGGCCTGGGGCCGCACCGCCGACAACGTGGTGGCGCTGGAGGTGCTCACCGCCGACGGCACGCGCATGACCATCGGGCCGGACACCGCGGCCGATCCCGGCCCGGCCGGGCGGATGCACCAGCGCCTGCGGCAGCTCGCCCTGGACAACCTCGCCGTCCTGCGCACCGGTTTCCCGTCGCTGCCCCGCCGGGTCTCCGGCTACGCGCTGGACCAGTTACTGCCGGAGAACGGCACCAATCTGGTGCGCGCGCTGGTCGGCACCGAAGGCACCTGCGTGCTGCTGACCGAGATCACCGTGCGGCTGGTGCCCGCGCCCGCGGCCCGCGCGCTCGTGGTCGCCGGGTACGAAGACGACATCGCCGCCGCGGACGCGGTGCCTTCGGTGCTGTCGTTGAAGCCGCTGACCGTGGAGGGCATGGGCGCCGATCTGGTGGAGGCGCTGCAGGCCCGCCGGGCGCACCCGGCGGTGGACCTCCTCCCGAAGGGGCGAGGCTGGCTGTTCGTCGAGGTCGGCGGGGCGAGCGCCGAACAGGCCCGGCAGCGGGCCGAAGAGCTGTCCGCGGTGCTGCGCGACCGGACCGGGGCGGACACCGTGGTGGAAACGGAGCCCGCGGACCAGCGGCTGCTGTGGTCGGTCCGGGAAAGCGCCGCGGGCATCGTCACGCGTATGGCCGACGGGACCGAGGCCTGGCCCGGCTGGGAGGATTCCGCCGTCCCGCCCGAGAACCTCGGCGCCTATCTGCGGGACTTCCGCGCCCTGCTGGCCCGCCACGGTCTCAAGGGCGTCCCTTATGGGCATTTCGGCGAGGGCTGCGTGCACATCCGGATCGACTTCGCCCTGACCGACGAGGAGGGCAGGCGGCGGTTCCGGGCCTTCCTGGAGGAGGCGGCGGATCTGGTGGTCCGCCACGGCGGATCGCTGTCCGGCGAGCACGGCGACGGCCAGGCCCGCGCCGAGCTGCTGCCGCGCATGTACCCGCCTGCGATCCTGGACCTGTTCGCCCGGTTCAAGGGCATCTGGGATCCGGAAAACCTGTTCAACCCGGGAAATCTGGTGCACCCCCGCCCGCTGGACGCGGACCTGCGGTTCGACGGGCCGGTGCGGTCGCTACCGGTCACGCTCAGGTACCCGCACGACGGCGGCAGCCTCGCGGTGGCGGCCCGCCGCTGCGTCGGCGTCGGCGCCTGCATCGACACCTCGACGGGCGTGATGTGCCCCAGCTACATGGTCACCCGGCGTGAGGAGCACTCCACGCGGGGCCGCGCGCACCTGCTGTTCGAGATGATGCGCGGCGAGACGGTGACGGAAGGCTGGCGCTCGCAGGAGGTCCTTCAGGCACTCGATCTCTGCCTGTCGTGCAAGGGCTGCCTGTCCGACTGCCCGGTCAACGTCGACATGGCCTCCTACAAGGCCGAATTCCTGCACCAGCACTACGCCGGCCGTCTCCGCCCGGCCAGCCACTACTCGCTGGGTTTCCTGCCGCTGCTGGCGAGACTGGCCTCGGCCGCACCCCGGTTGGCGAACGCGGTACTCGGCGGGCGGACGGCCCCGCTGGTGAAGAAGCTGGGCGGGATCACACCGGAACGCTCGCTGCCACGGTTCGCGCCCCGGAGCTTCCGCCGCTCGTTCCGGCCGCGACCCGGCAGCGACCGGCCGAAGGTGCTGTTGTGGCCGGACACCTTCACCAATTTCCTTTCGCCCGAAGTGGGTGTTGACGCGGTGAAGGTGTTGGAGCACGCGGGTTTCGACGTGGTGCTGCCCTCGTCTTCGGTCTGCTGCGGGCTGACCTGGATCTCCACCGGCCAGCTGGACATCGCGCGGCGCATGCTGCGGCGCACGGTGCGCGTGCTGCGCCCCGCGCTGGACAAGGGGGTGCCGATCGTCGGCCTGGAGCCGAGTTGCCTGGCCGTGTTCCGGCACGACGCCCGGGAGCTGCTCGGCGACGACGAGCTCAACGGCCTGCCCGGTAAGGCGTTCGGCCTCGCCGAGTTCCTGGAGCGGTTCGCGCCCGACGTGGAGTTTCCCCGCCTCCCCGCGAAAGCGATCACCCAGGAGCACTGCCACCAGCACGCGACCACCGGCAACGCGGCCGACGAACGGCTGCTGCGGAAGGTGGGCGTGGACAACCGAACACTCGACTCCGGATGTTGCGGACTGGCCGGGAACTTCGGGGTGGAGAAGGGGCACTACGAGGTGTCCGTCGGCGCCGCGAACCGGGTGCTGGTGCCCGAGGTGGAAGCCGCCGCCCCGGACACCCTCGTCCTCGCCGACGGGTTCAGCTGCCGGACGCAGATCGCCGACCTCACCGAGCGCCGAGCCTTGCATCTGGCACAGGTGCTCGCCAGTGCACTCGAACACGCCGAGGAGCGCTAGCGCACCACTGCGTCTACGTCAACAAACCCGTTAACCCACAAGGGTTTGTCGTTCAACCGTGCATTTACAGTCCACTTAGGACGGTCGATGATTCGGTCCAGACGCGCCGCGCGACCCGATAGCGCTTCGCCACCGGGTGATTTCGCCGTTTGCGACAGCGGTTTCAGGGTTTCCGCCACATCCTGGTTACACCAACCTCACATGAAGGGAGCCAGATGTGACTGACGTGCCGGAGAGGCCGGCCGGAAGAATCCGGTGGCGGCGCTTTCTCGGAATCTTCGCCGCCGGGGCCATCGGTGCCGGCGGGATCATGGTGGCCATCGCCCAGGAGGCGCTGGCCGTGTCGTTCGCGGTCGCCGGGACGCCGCTGAAGACCACCGCGGACCAACTGAACGGCTACGGCTTCGTGGCCTACGGAGCCATCGACCACGAGATCAACGGCAGACTGCACCCCGTGCTGGTGAACGCCTTCCGGCGCGCCACCCTGGACAACTTCTGCCAGTCGGTGACGACGCCGGTGCCGATCCTCGGATCGGTCACCCTGCGGACCACCGCGCCGCATGTGTACGCGGAGAACCTGGGCGTCGACGTCGAGCTCATCCTCGGTACCGTGACCTATCACGACGTCGAGATCAACCGCGACGCCAGCACGCTCACGGATGGGCCTCCCGGGGCCAGGGGCGTGCCCGGCACCTCCGGCACCCAGGCGGCCGCGGTGAACGTGAAGGACCTCCGGCAGATCGCCTGGGCGACGGTGGCGGACACTCTGCGCCTCTCCGACTCCAAGACGATCGTGCTCATCGGCAACCACCCCTGCTTCTGATCATGGACAGGTCGGAAAACGCAATGCTGCGCGGGAGTGCGGCGATGGTCACGGGCTCCGGCAGGGCCGTGGCGCGCGGCTGGTCGGCCGTGCGGTCCGGCAGGCGGGCGTTCAAGCGCTGGCGGCGCGGGCGTCCCTTCCCGGCCGCGGTGCTGCTGGTGGCCTCGGCGATCATGCTCCTGCTGCCGCCCTACTTCACGCTCAAATACCGGGACCTGGTCATCTCGATCAACACCGTCGGCGGGGCCTCCGCCCTGGTGCTGGGCGGCCTGCTGATCATCGGTGCCGTGGTGCTGTGCGTCCGGCCGAAATACCGCGTCCCGGTCGGCATCGTCGCGGTGCTCGCCTCCCTGGTCGCCCTGGTCACGGCCAACTTCGGCGGCTTCCTCCTCGGTACGATCTTCGGGCTCCTCGGCTCGGCGCTGTGCCTGGCCTGGACCGATCAGCCCACCCTGCCGCGGCAGGCCACCGAGGAGGCTCCCGGCAAAAAGCGCCGCTTGTTCCGGCTTTTCGGCCGGGGTAGGCGCCGCCAGGAAGAAGGCCTCGGCCATGAGGTGGCAACCACGGAACGAGAAAGCGTCTGACGCGACGAGGAGAAACGATGTTCGCAACGCGGCGCGGAGAGCGCTCCCCTGCCCCGGATGAGGCCGCCCGGGACAGGGGAAGGCGATCGACGATCCCACGGTGACGACCCCACCGGCTCCCCGTGCCGCGCTGCCCCGCGGCCTGACCGTACTCCTGGCCGCCGCGGCCGTGGTGGTGGTGATCGCCGGGCTGAAGGCGGCCTCCTGGTTCGTCGGCCCGGTGCTGCTCGCTCTGGTGATCGTGATCGCGGTCAGCCCGGTCCAGTCGTGGGCTCGCCGCCACGGCTGGCCGGGCTGGCTTTCGACTCTGCTGCTTCTGCTCGCCGTCTACGGCATCATCGTGGTGCTGATACTGACGATCATCGTGTCGGCGGCCCGGCTCGTCTCGCTGTTTCCCCAGTACTCGAATCAGGCCACGGCGCTGTTCCGCGAAGCGGTCGCGACGCTGGAACGGTTCGGGGTCGACCGGGACGCGGCGGCGAAGACGGCGGGCTCGCTCGACCCGGCCAAGCTCGGCAGTCTCGTTTCCGGCCTGCTGTCCGGTGTGACCAGTGTCCTTGCCAATCTGGTGTTCCTGCTGGCGCTGCTGCTCTTCCTCTCCGCCGAGGCGAGCGGGCTGCCCGCACGGCTGGCCGAGATCGCCGCCGATCGCCGTCCGGTGGTGACCGCGTTGCACGACTTCGCCCGCGGCACCCGCCGCTACCTGGTGATCACCACGGTCTTCGGTTTCATCGTCGCCGTCTTCGACACGATCGGGCTGGCCCTGCTCGGCGTGCCGGTGGCCGTGCTGTGGGGCGTGCTCGCCTTCATCACCAACTACATCCCCAACGTGGGGTTCATCCTCGGCCTGATCCCGCCCGCGCTGCTCGGCCTGCTGTCCGGCGGCTGGCCGCTCATGCTCGAGGTGATCGCGCTGTACTCCGTGCTGAACCTGGTGATCCAGTCGCTGATCCAGCCCCGGTTCGTGGGCAGCGGCGTGGGCCTTTCGGCCACCGTCACCTTCCTGGCCCTCATCTTCTGGGCCTGGGTGCTCGGCGGCCTCGGCGCGCTGCTGGCGATCCCGATGACCCTGCTGGTCAAGGCGCTGCTGGTGGACACCGACCCGCGGGCGAACTGGGTAACCGCGCTGGTGCGTTCGGCCAGTGATTCGGCTCCGAAACGCTGAGATCACCTCAGTGCGTGAGGACCTTCCTCTTCAGCGCCTCGTATTCCTCGTTGGTGATGGCGCCGCTGTCCAGCAGTTGCTTGGCGTGCGCGATCTGCTCGGTGGGCCGCTCGCCCGACTTGCTGACCGAACGCACGTACTCGTCGAACTGCGCCTGCGCGGACCGTGCCTCCTTGATGTTGCGCTCGCCCATCTGGCGCCCTTGGGCGATCAGGTAGATCAGCACGCCGAGGAAGGGCAGCACCAGCACGAGCAGCGTCCAGCCCGCCTTGCCCCAGCCCGAGATGTCGTGACGGCGGAACAGGTCGCGGAACACCATGATGAGCAGCCAGAACCAGATCACCCAGCCGAAGAACACCAGCATCGTCCACACCAGTTCGAGGAACGGGTATTGACTGCCGGTTGTCTGTGCCAGCACCATGTTTCCTCCTTAAC
>NZ_VJWX01000260.1 GCF_007713715.1 Amycolatopsis rhizosphaerae | reverse complement strand
CCGTACGGGTGATCGACCTGCGGGGACGGGTGGTGGCCGAAGCACTGGAGTACGGCGATTTCGTGGGCAGCGATCCGGTCGCGGTGTTCGGGCGGCTGGCCGCACTGTCCACAAGGGTGCTCGGCGGGCTCCCACCCGGGGTCCGGCTCGTCGGTGCCGGACTCGCCCTGCCCGGAATCGTCGCGGCGGAGGGGGATCTGCTGCTGCGGGCGCCGAATCTCGGCTGGTCCGATGTGGAGCCCGCGGCACTGCTCGGCGCCGCGACGCCCGCCGGGCTGCCCCTGCACATCGACAACGAGGCGAACCTCGCCGCGCGCACCGCCGCCGAGGCGGCGCCGGGACGTCCCGGCGCCTTCGGCGATTTCGTCTATCTCTCCGGGGAGATCGGGATCGGCGGGGCCGCCGTGCTCGGCGGCCAGGTGATGACCGGCCGCCACGGCTGGGCCGGCGAGATCGGGCACGTCTGCGTCGATCCCGCGGGCCCGTTGTGCCGCTGCGGATCCACCGGTTGCCTGGAGACCTACGCCGGACGGGACGCGATGCTGGCCGCCGCCGGGCTCACCCCCGCCTCGACGCTGGCCGAACTGGCCGAACTCGCGGGCGGTGGCGACGCCCGTGCCCGCGAGGCCCTTTCCGCCACCGCGCGCGCCCTCGCCGTCGCGCTCGCCGGGGTGATCAACGTGCTCGACATCCCGACGGTCGTCCTCGGCGGCCACCTGGCGCAGCTGGCGGATCTGCTGCGCCCGGAAGTGGAACAGCAGTTGCGGACCCGGGTGCTCTCGGCGCGCTGGGTGCCGCCGCGCATCGAGGCCGCCACTTCACCGCCCGCTCCCGGCGCAACGGGAGCGGCCTTCCGCGAGCTCTCCGGCATCCTCGCCGACCCCGCCGCCTGGCTGTGAACAGGCGCCCCGTGCTGAGCGTGATCAGGAGCATCGAGGAGAACACATGGGCAGAGCGGTCCTGATCGAGGAACCGGGCTCGCTGCGGATCGTGCCCGTGCCGGAGCGCGAGCCGGGGCACGGCGAGGCCGTGGTGCGGGTGGCCTGGTCCGGGATCTGCGGCTCCGACCGGGAGTTGTTCCAGGGCACGCGAACCCCCGGCTACTTCCGCTATCCCGTGGTGCCGGGGCACGAATGGTCCGGCACCGTCACCGCGCTCGGTCCCGGCACCGACCCCGCGCTGATCGGCAGACCCGTGGTGGGAGAAGGGTTTCGTAACTGCGGGCGCTGTGCGCCCTGCCGCCGCGCCGAAACAACCCTCTGCACCGCCGCGTACGACGAGACCGGCTTCACCCGGCCCGGTGCCTGGGCGGACGAACTCCTCCTGCCCGCCCGGCTCCTGCACCCCCTGCCCGAGGGCGCGGACCTGCGGGCCGCCGCGCTGGCCGAACCCGCCGCGTGCATGGCGGCGGCCGCGCTCAAGGCGGCCGTGGTGCCGGGCGAGCGGGTCGCGGTGGCCGGGGGCGGCACGCTCGGCATGCTGGCCGCCCAGCTGGTGGCGGCCTCCGGCCCCGGCGAGCTGGTCGTGCTCGACCCGCGCCCGGAACGGGAGGAACTCGCTTTGCGCTGCGGGGCGACGTCCTGGCGCGCCTCCGGGCAGGCGGACGGCGGTTTCGACGTGGTGATCGAGGCGGCCGGGGCCCCGGGCGCCGCCGCGCAGGCGGTCCGGCTCGCCCGGCGTGGCGGACGGATCGTGCTGACCGGGCTCGCCGGGACGGAGACGCACCCGCTGATCCCGTCGGAACTGGTGGCCGCGGCGGTGACCGTGCACACCGTGTTCGGTGCCCCGTCCTGGGCCTGGTCGCATGCGGTGCGGGCGTTCGCCCGAGGACTGCTCGATCCGGCTCCGCTGGTCACCCACGAGTTCCCGCTGGAAGCCGCCGCCGAGGCGCTCGACCTGCTCGGCGATCCCGCCACGCCGACCGGGAAGATCCTTCTGCACCCCTGAGCGCGGCCACGCGCCGGCTGCAGAACACAGACTGGAGGATGATCGTGGCAACCGACGTCTGGGGTGTGTTGGACGAGAAACAACGTCTCTCGTGGACGTTCACGCCCTTCGAACGCGTCGGACCGCTGGAGTTCGGGATGACGCATGAGCAGGCGCAGGCGGCACTTGATGGCGTCCTGCGGGCCGCTCTTCGGGAGGGTTCCACCGGGGCCGTGGCGCGGGCGGACTTCTGGCTGGAGCACCGACCTCATGCGAGGTTCTCCGGACCCGCGGTCACCGCGTACTACGACCGGTCGATCGGCCTGGCGGGCATTGCGGTCAACGCCCTGCGGGGCCCTCAGGTGACCCTGGACGGGATAGCACTCGTAGGGCAGGTGCCGTCACGTCTGGAGGATCGGTTCGCCGGCTACCTCGAGACGCACGACAAGGAACTTCGGTACTCGCAGTGCGCCGACCCGTGCTCGGCGCAGCTTGGTCTGGTGCTTCGGGTCCAGCGGGCCGGCGACCTCGTACTGAGCCGCGCGGTGATGGTGGCCGAAGCATGGGCCGATCGCTGCTGGGACACAACAGAAGGCAGCATCCCCCGGCAGGAGTGGAAGACTTTCGAGTGGTAGGGGTCTGACGAGAGACCGCGTCAGACCCCTACCGCCCACTTCGATCTAGTGCTCGGGAGCGGGCACCGGGGCCGGGGGCTGCCAGCCGGGCGGGCCGAACAGGTAGCCCAGGCGGTCGCGCAAGGTGCGTGCGGAACGCACATCCCGCCAGAGCGCGGCGAATTCGTGGTACTGCAGGGTCAGCACGTTGGTGCTGTCGATGTTCTTGGTCAGCCCGTAGGTGGGCCGGAAGCTCTCTTCGCGGAACGTGCCGAACAGCCGGTCCCACAGGATGAGGATGCCGCCGAAGTTCTTGTCGAGGTACTCCTTGTCGCTGGCGTGGTGCACGCGGTGGTGCGACGGGGTGTTGAACACGAACTCGAACCAGCGGGGCAGTTTCCCGATCGTCTCGGTGTGCACCCAGAACTGGTAGATCAGGTTCACCGAGAATCCGGTGAACACCATCCACGGCGGCACGCCGAGCGCGGGCAGCGGAGTCCACGCCAGAAGTTCGAACCAGGGGTTCCATTTCTGCCGCAGCGCCGTGGCGTAGTTGAAGTACCGGCTGTTGTGGTGCACCTGGTGCGCGGCCCACACCAGCCGGACCCGGTGGGACACGCGATGGTAGACGTACCAGAGGAAATCGACGCCGAACACCACCCCGATCCACACCAGCGGGCTGTGCGGGTCGAGCTTGAACGGCGAGAGCACGTACAGCACGGAGTAACCGAACAGGGCCAGTACGCGCCCGGCCCCGGAAAAGAACAGCGACACCACGCCCATCACGAGGCTGTTGCGGGCATCGGTCTTCTCGTAACCCTTGCGGCCCTTGGCGTCGTGGTCGCGCAGGGAGATCACTTCGACGACGAGCGCGACGAGGAAGAACGGAATCGCGTAGGTCACGGGCTCGTTGATCTGATCCCACAGCGTCATCGCTGCCACTCCTGCTCGCCTCGATATGACCGAACGGTCACTTCGCTGAAAACGACGGTAGGGTAAGTTCGACGCCATGTCAACGGCCGGGGGTCTGGGCACCAAGGGAATGGCGTACGCCGATCGCCGCCAGGAGATCACGGCGGCGGCGGTGCGGGAGTTCGCCGAGCGCGGCTTCGCCGGCTGTTCGATGGCCTCGATCGCGGCGAGGGCGGGCATCTCGAAGGCACTGGTGTACCAGCACTTCACCTCGAAGGAACAGCTCTACCTCGCCTGCTTCACGGGCATCGCCGAACCGCTCATCGCCCGCATCGAAACCGAGATGACCAGTGGGGTGGCACCCTTCTCCGTGCCCCTCAACGTCCTCAACGGCATCTTCGAGACCCTCGGCGAGCACCGGTCCGCCTGGCGCGTCTTCTACGACCCGACCGCCCCCACCACCGGTGAGACCGGCGAGGCGGTCGGCCGCTACCGGCGGCGCCTCACCGACTTCTCCGCCGCCGGGGTGACCGAATTCCTCGGCGCCCTCGGCGACCGCGATCCGCTCGACATCGACGCCCTCGCCAAGACCTGGACCGCGATCGTCGACGCCGTCGTCGGCTGGGCGATCGAACATCCGGAGGAAACCCCCGCCCAGCTCACCGAACGCTGGGGCCGGATCATCACCGCCATCTTCACCATCGGCTCGCGCTGAAAGGGCCCCTCACGGCCGCGCGCGGCGCGGAGTGACCGGGCCGACATCGCGCCCCTCCGTTCACTGGGCTTTTTCCCGGAGTTTCCCCTGTGAGGGCGGGAAGTTCGCCGTCGCCCGCACATACTGTCCGGGCACTTCGTCCCGACCCCCGAACGATCCCCGAGGCGACTCTCCATGACCCATGTCAACCGCAGGCGTTTCCTGCAACTCGCCGGTGGCACCGCCGCGACCTCCCTGCTGACCGCCAGCATCGCCCGCGCGGCGGAAATCCCGGCCTCGCGCCGCACCGGCACCCTGCGGGACGTCGAACACATCGTGGTGCTCATGCAGGAGAACCGCTCGTTCGACCACTACTTCGGCACCCTGCGCGGGGTGCGGGGCTTCGGCGACCCGCGCCCGGTCACCCTGCCCAGCGGGAAGCCGGTCTGGTACCAGTCCGACGGGACCCGCGACATCCTGCCGTTCCGTCCCGACGCCGACAACCTCGGGCTGAAGTTCATCCAGGACCTCCCCCACGGCTGGAACGACACGCACGCCGCGTGGAACCAGGGCCACTACGACCGCTGGGTGCCCGCCAAGTCCCCCACCACGATGGCGCACCTCACCCGTGAGGACATCCCGTTCCACTACGCGCTGGCGGACGCTTTCACCATCTGCGACGCCTACCACTGCTCGTTCATGGGCTCGACCGACCCCAACCGGTACTACCTGTGGACCGGGTACACCGGCAACGACGGCAAGGGCGGCGGCCCCGTCCTCGGCAACGACGAGGCCGGCTACTCCTGGACCACCTACCCCGAGCGGCTGGAGAAGGCCGGTGTTTCCTGGAAGGTCTACCAGGACATCGGCGACGGTCTGGACGCGGCCGGGTCCTGGGGCTGGATCCCCGACGCCTACCGCGGCAACTACGGCGACAACTCGTTGCTCTACTTCGACGCCTACCGCGGCGCCAAGCCCGGCGACCCGCTCTACGACAAGGCCCGCACCGGCACCAACGCCAAGCAGGGACAGGACTTCTTCGACATCCTGCGGGCGGACGTGAAGGCAGGGCGGCTGCCCCAGGTGTCCTGGATCGTCGCGCCCGAGGCCTTCTGCGAGCACCCGAACTTCCCGGCCAACTACGGCGCCTGGTACATCGCGCAGGTGCTCGACGCCCTCACCGCCGACCCCGCCGTGTGGAGCAAGACCGCGCTGCTGATCACCTACGACGAGAACGACGGGTTCTTCGACCACGTGGTCCCGCCGTACCCGCCGCTGTCCGCGGCCAAGGGCGCCTCCACAGTGGACACCGACGGCGAACTCTTCGCGGGCTCGGCCTCGCACCCGGCGGGCCCCTACGGTCTCGGCCAGCGCGTGCCGATGCTGGTGGTGTCGCCGTGGAGCAAGGGCGGCTGGGTGTGCTCGGAAACCTTCGACCACACCTCGGTCATCCGGTTCATCGAGCAGCGGTTCGGGGTGGCCGAGCCGAACATCTCGCCGTGGCGCCGGTCCGTCTGCGGCGACCTCACCTCGGCGTTCGACTTCGCGCGCACCGACAGCGCGGTCCCGGCGCTGCCGGACACCGCCGCATACCTCCCGCCGGACCGCGACCGTCACCCCGACTACGTGCCCGCGGTACCCGCCCATCCGGCGCTGCCGAAGCAGGAGCGGGGCCTTCGCCCGGCACGGCCGCTCCCCTACGACCTCGCGGCCGACGCCGCGGTCGCGGGCGGGAAGGTGAAACTGTCCTTCGCCAACCACGGCACGGCGGGTGCCACCTTCCACGTGACGTCCACTTCGGACAGCACAGGGCCGTGGACCTACACCGTCGGCGCGGGCCGCGACCTGTCCGGCGATCTGGCGCCGGGCTCCGGCGCCTACGACTACTCGGTGCACGGCCCCAACGGTTTCGTCCGGCAGTTCACCGGTTCCGCCCTCGCCGCCGGGCCCGAGGTGACCGCCCGGCATGACGGCGACGGTGCTCAGGTGCGGCTGGTGCTGGTCAACAACGGCACCACCACGGTGCGGCTCACCGTGACCGACGCCTACGGCAACGAGCGCCCGCAGACGCGCGTGCTCCGGCCCGGGACGCGGGTCACCGCCACGGCCCGGACCGAGCGCACCCACGGCTGGTATGACCTCTCGGTGCGCTCCGACGGCGATGCGGCCTTCCTGCGCCGCCTGGCCGGGCACGTCGAGACCGGCCGCGCCGCCACCAGCGACCCGGCCATCCTCACCGACTGAGCGCCCCCCGGGGCCCCCTCACGGCCGGCCGTGAGGGGACCCCTCACCGCAGGCGCTAGGCGAAATCGGTGGCGAGGATCTTCTCGATGTTGCGTTCCGCGAGTGCGGTGATGGTGACGAACGGGTTCACCCCGGTGCTTCCCGGGATCAGCGAGCCGTCCATCACGTAGAGCCCGGGATAGCCGGGCAGCCTGCCGTGGTTGTCGGTGGCCTGGTCCAGCACGCAGCCGCCGAGCGGGTGGTACACGAAGTCGTCGCCCCAGATCCTGTTCACGCCGAACAGGTCGCTGCGGTAGACCGTGCCCGCCTTGCTGTTGATCGCGTCGAATACCCGCTTGGCCGCGTCGATCGACGGCTGGGTCCAGCTCGCGTCCCAGTTCAGGCCGACCTTGCCGGTCGAGGAGTCGAACACGAAGGTGCCCCGGTTGGGGTTCTTCGTGATCGCCAGATACAGGTTGATCCACGTCTCGGTCCCGGCGGGAAACGGCGCGATCTCGGCGAACACCGGGCCGTTGGGGTCGGCCCAGTTGTCGATGCCCATCGTCGGCATCCCCGACTGGAGCGCGCCGGTGAGGTCCAGACCGGCCCTGGCCACCATGACGTTGCCGTTGTTCCCCCATGCGGTGCCCACCGCGTCCGGCAGGTCCGGCAGCCTGCCCTTGGCCTTGAGGGAGACGAGCAGCTTGCTGGTGCCGACGCTGCCCGCCGCGAAGATCACCCGGTCCGCGGTGACGGTCTTGGTGGCGACGACGTTCCCGGCGGTGTCGATCTGGGTCATGCCGACGGTGTAACCGCCGCCGGGAGCGGGCGCGACGTCGGTGACGGTGTGCAGGGGTGAAATGGACAACCTCCCGGTCGCGGCCGCCGCGGCGAGGTAGGTCTTGTCGAGTGATTTCTTGCCATGGTTGTTGCCGTAGATGACCTCGCTCGCCAGTGCCGAGCGCGGCACCTGGTTGGCATCCTCCTGTTCCATGTAGCCGAAGTCGTAGACGTTCGGCACGAACACCGTGCCGTAGCCGGCGTCGTTGGCGGTCTTGCGGCTGACCCGCGCGTACTGGTAGCAGTCGCACGATTCGAACCAGGCCGGGTCGATCGAGTTGACCCCCAGCTGCGCGTTCGCGCGCGGGAAGTAGGTTCCGTACATCTCGGCCGCGTCGACCGAGGGCAGGATCTCCTCGAAGTAGCTCTGCTTGGGGGTGACGGCCATGCCCCCGTTGACCAGCGAGCCGCCGCCGACGCCGCGCCCCTGGTACACCCTGGTCGTGGCGAACTGCTCGGAATCCAGTGCGCCCGCGTAGGAGGAGATGCTCTTGTTGGCGGGGAAGCCGAGGAAGTAGCCGACCGGCTGGTCGGTTTCGGTGCGGAACCAGTAGGACCGCTGGTCCGGGTTGAGCATGTTGCAGAAGATCTTGCCGTCGGAGCCGGGCGTGGTCCAGCTCTGCCCCATTTCCACGACGGCGGTGGGGATCCCGGCCTGCGTGAGGCGCAGGGCGGCGACCGATCCGCCGTAACCGCTGCCGACGATCAGCACGGGCACGTGGTCCCCGGCGGCGAGGACCTGTGACGGGCTCGCCGCCCTCGCGGTCCACGATGGCAACGCGAGCGCGCCCAAAGTAGAAGCTGTTCCGATCAGAAATCCGCGACGGCCGAGGCCGCCGTACTGCTGCGTTCTCCGTTGTCCTGTGGCATTGCGGTGGCGCATGACTGCCCTCTCCACTAGGCAAGAAAGTGGAACACGTTATATAGGCAGCCGGAGGTCTTGTCAGCCGTTACCTCCCGGTAACGGCGGGAGATTTGCCGAACCCGGGTGCCGCTGTCCGCCTTGTCCCGTACCGGGGGTCACCCCTGCCCCCGCCAGTACTCGAGACTGGTGCGGGCCTGGCGGGTGCCGGGGTGGTCCGGCCCGACGATCCGCAGGTAGTCCTCGAGCAGTGCGGCGAAGGCATCGGCGGCCCCGGCCGCGTCGCCCGCCGGGCCCCGCCAGCCGGCGAGCCGGGCCCGCGTGGACAGGGTCTGCGGGTGTTCCGGCCCGAGCACGCGGGCGCAGTCGGCGGCCAGCGCCTCGAAATCCCGCACGGCCGCCGCGGGATCGCCCAGCAGGCCTCGCTGGTGGGCGAGATTTCCCCGGACCGACAGCGTGTCCGGGTGATCCGGCCCCAGCACGCGCCGGTAGTCGCCCAGCAGCGCCGCGAATTCGGCGGCCGCGCCTGC
The DNA here is from genome assembly GCF_007713715.1 of Amycolatopsis rhizosphaerae. Classification (GTDB taxonomy): domain Bacteria; phylum Actinomycetota; class Actinomycetes; order Mycobacteriales; family Pseudonocardiaceae; genus Amycolatopsis_E; species Amycolatopsis_E rhizosphaerae. Next base: position 1,168 of record NZ_VJWX01000260.1, on the reverse strand, counting down.
CGCGTCCCCTTCCGCGCTGCGCCAGCCGGCGAGGAACTGCCGCGCCAGCAGGGTTTTCTGGTGGTCCTCCCCCGCCACGCGCCGGTAGTCGGCGACCACCTCCTCCAGCGCGGCGACCGCCGCGGTCGCGTCACCGGCCATGCCCCGCTGGTGGGCGAGATTGCTGCGCGCCATCAGGGTCGAGAGGTGATCGGGGCCGAGCACCCGCCGGTAGTCGCTGGACAGCGCGTCGAACTCCGCGGCGGCCCCCGCAATGTCACCCGTGACGCCGCGCCACCCGGCGAGGAACTGCCGCGCCAGCAGGGTGTGCTCGTGATCCGGTCCCAGCCGCCGGGCGGCCTCGGCGGAAAGCTCCTGCCACCGGGCCACCGCCGCCCCCAGCAGGCCGGAATCGCCCAGGCTGTGCGCTTCCCGGAACAGGACCTCGTACCCGCCCGCGGTCCAGAGCACCTCACCCGCGTGCGAGGCGAGCGCGGCGGCGTTGGCCCGCAATGCCACGCCCTCGCCGGGTTCGCGTTCGATCCCGGGCCAGACCTCCAGCAGTGCCGCGGCGGCCGCCCGGGCGAGTTCGGCGAAGCGCTCCGCGTCCAGGTCCTCCCGGGTCGCGCGCTGGACGAGGGCGTGCACCCGTACCGTTCCGGCGTCCTGCCCGGCGAGGCTCAACCGCTGCAGGCAGCGCACGGCGTCGGCGGCTTCGTCGCCGGTCACCGGCGGCCCGGACCGGCCCCGCCCGAGGAACGCCAGCCCGGCCGCCGTGGTGAACACCGCGGCCGGGAAACCGGCGGGATCGAAGACGGAGGCCAGCCGGAGCACCGGTCCGGCCAGGCCGGCGGGTTTGAGGCGGTCGGCCAGCTCGACCGACAGCGACCAGGTCGCCGCGACGGTTTCCCGTTGCTCGTCGGGCAGTGCCCCGTCCTCGGGCAGCACGTCGGCCAGCCTGCGGCGCCGGTCGGCCAGCCGCGCCCGGTAGGCCGCGCAGTCCAGGTCGCGGTCCAGCATGTAGGCGGCGGCCTGCGCCAGCGCCAGCGGCAGGAACCCCAGTTCGGCCGCCAGCAGATCGGCCTCCGCCAGCCGATCGGGATCGCCGTCGAACCGGCGCTCCAGGTAATCGCGGGCCTCGGCTGGACTGAACACCCCCACCTCCTTCAGTCGCCGTCCGCTTCCGGAC
>NZ_VJWX01000025.1 GCF_007713715.1 Amycolatopsis rhizosphaerae | reverse complement strand
GCATTCGCCCAAGCCGGCGGCGTACGCGCCACGAGATGGATCGCGCCACCGCCGTCAGTCCCCGCCGCCGGGTACCGCGCGAGGGAGACGGTCAGGCCCGGCCGCACCAGGCCGTCCGGACCAATCCTGGGAAAATGCCATCGGAGCAGGTCCGGAGCCAGATGACGCAGATCGGCGCGGACCCGCGCCGCGAACCGCCTGCCCCAGGTGCGCCCCGCGGCCCGCAGGTTCAGATCCACGTCGACCCGCGCGGCGGCACAGGCCCCCGCCCAGTCGCCCACGGCACGGCGGGCAGTCGCGACCTCGATCATCGACGGCAGCACGGCGAACTCGCGCACGCGCGCCCAGAAAAGAAGACGGGAATCTCCACCCGCAGCCAAGGAGTGCATCAGCACTCACCTTGTGCGGACGGAACCCCCGATCTGTTCACGTAGGTAATCATCGCGATCAGCGTATCAGGTCCGGGGAGCGCCCGGCTCGCGTTCTGGCTCTCACCTCGAACCTCAATGTTCGAAGAAGGAAACCAGATGCTGGATCGGCCCGGCGGGAGTCAAGCTCCCGCGGCCTTGAGCATGGTGATGACTTGGGCAAAACCTGCCAGTCGTTCGGGATCGGCTCGGTGGCGGGCAGATGCGCTTTCGGCGAGTTCCAGGGCCTCTGCCGTTGGGACGGCGCCTCGGTCCAGCAGCATGCGAACGATGACGGGCGCCCCCCCTGCCGCCGCGGCACCCAACGGTGTACCTCGATACCCCTCGACATGGTCGATACCGGCTCCGTGGTCCAGCGGTGCGGGGCCGACCGACGGTGTTTCCGGCATCCACCGGGACGCCCTCCCGCAGCAGGTGTGCCACCCGCTCCACATCACCGGTTTCCGCCGCGTGCCCCAACTGTTGTATCGCATCCACAATACCGAATTCTGCTGTGTTCAATGGTATTCGCCGCTGGGCGGGCACGGTGGTCTCAGGTCCGCCGTTCCGTAGCGGGCCGCCTGCGTGGCCCTGATTTCGGCCCAGATCATCGGCTCGATCGAACTCGCCTCCGGGAAGGTGCTCCACAACTCGACGGCCCACTTCCTCAGATCGACCTGACCGAAGGGCACGACCGTCGCCGAAGCGGGCAGTGCCTCGGGCCGGGCGCCCGCGAGCAATCTGGGCTCGTCCTTGAAGATCTTCAGGAACCGTTGGTATGCCTCGTCCTTGGTCTCGGTGTACACCCTGCCCACCCGGTGGTCATCGTGCAGCACCTCCGCGATCCGCCTCATCTGCGCGTCGGACTCGACCCTGATCACGATCTGGTCCGCGCAGTACTCGTCGAATGCGTGGTGCCGAACGGCGCCAGCGACCGAGCAGAACGCCCCCGCCCCCGGCGAGGACGAGCAGGATCGCACCACCCGCACACCACAACGGGTTCGGACTCGCCGCCGCCGGCGCGGGGGCCACGGGGAGCACCGCGAGCCCGGCCACCGGAGCGTTCTCGGCGGAAGGCGCCTGCGTGGCCGCGACGGAACCGGGCGCGAGATCGGGCTGGGCCCCGGCCGAGGCGCCCGCGACGGTCAGCACGGGCGAGGGGAACTCCGGTGCACCCGGCCCGGCCTGGATCTGGTCCCACGCCACCATGTCACCGTTGGAATAGATCTGGACCATAACGAAGCCGAGCGAAGGGTGCTCGGGCAACGGCCCGGCGTGCACGGTGAAATCCGCCGCCTGATCGGGCCGGAGCTGATGTCCGGGCTGGGCGGTCCAGGTGATCTCGTGCGAGCCCGCTCCCGGGGTTGCGGTCCAGCCGTCCACCGGGTCGATCCCGGTCACCGTCAGGTCGGCGGGCACGGTCAGGGACAGCCGGATCGTGCCGGCGACCTGTTCCTCGCTGGGTACCCGGAACCGCAGGGTCGCGGGCATCCCGACGACGGCCTGGGGCGCCTGCACCCGGACATGCGCCTGCGCCGGTCCGGCCAGCAGGACCAGGGCGGCCGCGGCACCGGCCACCGGCGCCGCGGTACGCGGAAAACGGTTCACAGTGGTGTCCTCCCGGTAGGACCGGGGTGGACGGCGATGCGGCACGCGTCCACCCCGGAGTCCCGATCAGCAGCAGCAGTCGCAGTAGAAGAGATCGGCGGCGGTGACCACCTTCCCGCCCATCCCGGCGGTCAAGTCGTTACCGGTCGACGAGGCGGGCCGGTCGGTGCTGCCGATCGGCTTGATCGAAATGCTCTTGCCGTCGAACATCGCGAACGCGAGTACCTGCGGCGCGTTGCCGTTCGCGTCGGTGGTGAAGGTGACCACCGCGGTCTCGCCGCCGTCGGCGCCGACGCTGTCGGCTTCGAACGTGGTGTTCGCGGCGAGCCCGCGGGCCTGCAGGTCGATCATGTCCAGCCCGGCGACGGGACGGACGGTCGCCTCGAGGTGACGGCCCTGGGCCGGATTCATGGTCTCGCCGTCCGAACCGTCGGGCAGCGTGGTGGGGAGGTCGTGCCCCTGCTGCCCGAGCCCCTGGGTGGTCAGGTTCGGCGCTCCGCCACCGGGGGCGGCGCCGGGAACGTAGACCAGCGCCTGCGGCTCCTGGCCTACGCCGATCGTGCCGGTCACCTGGTTGGTGGCGGTGTCGATGACGTCGACCTGGTCCGACTTCTCCATGCCGACGTACATCCGCGTGCCGTCACCGCTGGGCCAGATGCCATGTGGCGCGAGACCGTGGTCGTGGATCGTCGCGGTCAGCGGCGGGGTGCCGGCGGGCGTGAGCCGGTAGACCAGGGTCTCGTCGAGGCCGCCCACGGTGAGGTAGGCGTAGGTGCCGGTCGCGCTCCGGGCGAAGTTCGGGTGGTTGGTGTCCGGCCCGGTGCCGAGGACCGCCTGCACCCTGCGGCGCACCAGGTCCACCACGGTGAGTTTGCCGGCTCGCTTGTGCGGAACCCACAGCTGTGTGCCGTCGGGCGAGATCGCCAGGTCCGAGGCCAGCGAGTCGGCGAGACCGGTGATCCGGCCGACGACGCGGCGCGACGCGACATCGATCACGGTGATCTCGGGCACGGTGAAGTGGTTGACGTAGGCCAGTTTCCCGTCCGGGCTCATGACCACTTTGGACGGGTTGTCGCCCACATCGACAGTGGTGATCACCCCACCGTGGACGGCGTCGACGATGGTCACCGTGTTGCGTCCGCGATCGGCGACCCAGAACTGCGTGCTGTCCGCGGTGAACCAGCCCTCGTGTGCGGAACGGCCGACGTCGGTGTGGCTGAGCACCTTGTTGGTGGCGGTGTCCACGATGTCGACGGTGTCGCTGCCGATGCTGACCACGGCCAGTTCGCGGTGGTCCGGCGAGTAGGCCAGCCCGTGCACGTTCTCGTCCCGCAGGTACTGCGGGTTGAGCGTGTTGGACAGGCGCTGTGCCCCGAGTGCGATGGTGCCCAGCACCTTGTCGCTGGACGGATCGATCACGGTGACCGTGTTGGACGTCTGGTCGGCGGTGTATACGCGGTCCTGGGGCGACACCGGGATCGGCCGCTGATAGGCGGCCTCCCCCGCCGACGCGGGATCCGGCGCGGCGGCGGCCTCGACGCCGCCCGACGACGCGGACACCACGCCCACTGCCGCCGCCACAATCCCCACGGTGGCCAGGGTGGCCAGGGCCCAGCGGGCCCGGCGTTTGCGCGACATGCTCACTTCCTCTCTCGGTACTTCTTCCGGGCAGACTTCACCGGCCGGCCCACGGATTCGGTGGAACGGATGGCGGGGCGAAAGGGCTTCAGGCCACGGGTAGCTGCCCCACGGGCCGGCCGTCCTGGTCGGCGACGATGAGGAGCCTGATGGCCGCGCGGTTCATCGCGGTCACCATGTGCGTGTGCAGGGGCTGGTCCGACTCCGCGCGCACGGTGCCCGCGGGCATCGTGTTCCCGGTCGCATCGGCGGTCATCAGACGATACGTCTTGCCCTGGTCGAGGCCGGTCAGCGTGATCGGCACCTCGGTGCCCCAGGGTTGCGGGATCATCCTGCCCTCGCGGGCGAGCGCGACCGGGTGCGCGGGCTCGGGCCCGCCCCGGCCGAGGACCGGCGTGAACACCAGCGCTCCGAGAATGGCCGCGGCGGCGGCGAAAACGGCCAAGGCGCGGCGCCTGCGGGTGCCGGCGACACGTTTCCGGCGGATGTCCGCGGCGATGCGCGGTCCGAGTCCACCCGCCGCCTCCACCGGCCCGGGCGCCGGTCCGGCGGATCGCGGGAAGCCCTCCGCCTGATCCAGCGTGGCCACGACCTCCCGGATCTCGTCGGCCTCGCGGGCGCAGCCGGGGCAGCCGGCCAGGTGCCGTCGCTGCACGAAGGTCAGCGGGCGGCCGAGCATCAGGGTTTCGGCCAGTTCAGGGCGCAGGGCCGCGCACGCCGGGTTCATGAGACCAGTCCCCCGCTCTCCTGCAGGAGCAGGCGAAGCGCGCGGACCCCGTAGTACAGGCGGCTGCGCACGGTGGACGCCGGGATGCCCAGTTCGCCGCCGAGTTCGGCGCAGGTGCGGCCGTGGTAGTAGACCTCGACCACCGTTTGGCGGTGCTCCGGGCTCAGACGCTGCAACGCCTCGTCGAGTTGGATCGCGGTGAGCAGGCGATCGAAGGGGTCCGCCGGATTCGGCCCGTCCGGCCGGTCGCTCCGGCCGGTCTGTTCCACGCGGGCCCGGACGGAACGGCGGCGGGCCGAGTCCGCCACGCTGTTCCGGGCGATCGCGAACAACCAGGTCCGCAGCGTGCCCGCCGCCGGGTCGTATCGCGCTGAGGCGCGCCAGGCTCGGACGAAGATCTCCTGAACGAGTTCCTCGGCGAGGTGACGGTCCCGCACCGCGTTCAGGACGAACCCGAACAGTTCGTTGCCATAACGGGCGTAAGCCGTTTCGACGTCCTGTTCGGTCCGCAGTGACTCCGGCGGGCCGTCCGCGTCGGTCACCTTCGCGTCCCCCCGGCGGTTTGTCCGCACACCCATGAATCGGTCCCTCCGTGCCTGTTCACCAAGGGGATACGCAGCGCCGTGGCGCGGTGTTGAAATGGCGTACCGAAAAATCTACTTGGTGGCCGGCATCACTTCCGCCGCTCTCAGACGCCGGCGGAATACGGATCCGGGAGAAAACCGGCTCCGCGGGACAAAAGGCGGTCCGGATGCGGGAAACCCCTCCCGACCGAAGATCGGGAGAGGTTCGTCCTGACACCGTGCGCCGAGGTCGGCGCGATCGTCGGTCAGGCCGAGACAGCGAAACGGCCCGCCTGGTGGACGTGGGTGAGTTGCGCGACACGGGCGCCGAGATGGCGGGCGGTGCTCAGGTCGGCGTCGTGCACCGCCGGTGTGTCGTTGAAACTCTGCGCGCCGGCACCCAGATAGAAGCCGAGCCGGTTGTCGTCGTCGATGCTCGCGGTGGTGGTGTTCCAGCCGGGCAGCAGACCGAGGCTGACCCAGAGCATCCCGTGCTGGGCGGCGAACAGGGACAGGTACTGCAGGGTGTGCATCTTGTCGCCGCTCATGGAGCCGGAGTTGGTGAACCCGGCCGCAAGCTTGTCGCGCCACGCCTGGTCCATCCAGCGCTTGCTGGTGGCCTGGGCGAACACGTGGAACGCGCCGGCCGCGGTGCCCATGTAGGTGGGCGAGCCGAAAATGATCGCGTCGGCCCGGTCGAGCAGTTCCCACTCGGCGTCGGCCATGGCCTCGACATCGATGCTCGCGACGTCGGTCCCCGTGACCGAGCGGGCGCCCTCGGCGACTGCTTCGGCGATCTTGCTCGTGTGGCCGAAGCCGGGAGTGTTGGCCGTGAAGGGTCCCTTCACAGTCGATTTGACTGTGAAGGGACCCTTCACGGCTTGTCTGTCTCCTGTTCGGGTGCGGTTGGACGGCGGTTTCAGCCCTCAGATCAGGTCGAGGGCGGCGGTGACGACGCTGTCCGCGTCGATGCCGTGATACCGGTACACGCTGTCGAGGTCGCCCGACTGACCGAAGCGGGTCACGCCGAGATGCCTGGCGCGGACCTGGTTGATCCCGGCAAGGAACGCGAGGGTGTGCGGATGCCCGTCGAGCAGGGTGACCAGCGGCGCGGCCCGGCGGGCCGGGAAGGCTGCCTCGAGGACCCACGTGTCGGCCGGGCCATGGCCGGCGCGGGCCTGCAGCGCGTCGAAAAGCAGGCCAGGGCTGGTCACGATCACGACATCCGTGGCGATGCCCGACGATTCCAGGCGTTCGGCCGCGGCGAGCGCCTCGGGCACCATCGCGCCCATCCCCGCGATCGTCACGGCGGGATTCCCCTCGCACCGGCGCAACGGGTACGCACCGGCGACCACCTGCCGACGGCGGAGTTCGCGGGCGGCCGGGTCGGTGGGCACCGCGGCCAAGGTCTGGTCCACGGGCCGGGTCGACAGTCGCAGGTACGCGCTGGTCCCGCCGGGGCGGCCGAGCCGGGACAGCGAGGCCAGCAACGTCCACTCGACATCGATCGCGAAGGCAGGCTCGTAGGCGATGCAGCCGGGCTGTTCCAGTCCCACGGAGGGTGTGGTGATCGACTGGTGGGCACCGCCTTCCGGGGCCAGCGAGACCCCCGACGGAGTGCCGACCAGGATCGACTGCCCGCCCGCGTAGATTCCGAACGACCAGGGCTCCAGCGCGCGCTCGACGAACGGGTCGTAGAGCACCCCGATCGGCAACAGCGGCTGCCCCCACCGCGACCAGGTCGCGCCGAACTCCCCGAGCGCGCCGGCCAGATTGCCCTCGGCGATGCCCAGTTCGACGTGCTGGCCGGTCGGGCGCTCGCGCCAGTGCAGGATCGTTTCCGCGTCGTCGTCGAACCAGTCGCGACGCTCGTCCGGGGACCAGACACCCACCTTGTTCACCCAGCCGCCGAGGTTGGTCGACGAGCTGACATCCGGGCACAGCGTCACCACCCGGCGAGCGGCCTCCGGAGCTTCGCGCGTGAGGTCGAGCAGCGCCCGCCCGAGCGCGGCCTGCGTCGTGGCTCTCCCGGAAGGCGTACGGCCGATATCGGTGGGCAGCACCGGAACCGCGCCGACCGGCACCGGCTCGCGGCGCAGCCGTTCGGCCGTGGCGGCGCAGGCCCGCCCGGCCGCGCTGCCGGCCCCGAACCGCTGCCATGGCGCCTCCACCGACACGCCCAGACGGGAGGCGAGTTCGGCGAACTGATCCGCGGTCAGCAGCGACGAGTGGTTCTGCGGATGCCCCTCACTGGCCAGCCCGTACCCCTTCACCGTGTAGGCGAAGATCACCGTCGGGCGGGTGTCGTCGATCCGGGCGAACGCGTCCCCGATGGCTTGCAGGTCGTGCCCCCCGAGATCACGGATCGCGGCACGCACGGTCTCGTCGTCCAGAGTAGACAGAAGCCGGGCCAGTACCGGCGAGTCCGGCAGCCTCTCACGCAGCTGGGCCGGATCACACCGCAGCAACCGCTGATACTCCGGATTCGTCATCTCGTCGAGCCGGCGGCGGAGCGCCTCCCCGCCCGGGCGCCCGAACAGTTCCTCCAGCAACCGCCCGTACTTCACGGTGAGCACCTGCCATCCCGCGGCGCCGAACATTCCCTGCAGCCGCGGCGCGCCGATGTCGGGCACCACCCGGTCCAGGCTCTGCCGGTTCAGGTCGACGATCCACACGATTTCGCCCAGTTCCGCGACCATCGGATCGACGACGGCCTCCCAGACCGCACCCTCGTCCAACTCCGCGTCACCCACCAGCGAGTACTGCCGGCCCGCTCCGGCCTGCTCCCCCAGCGTCGTGACATACCGGCGGGCCAGCGCTCCCCAGATCGGCGCCGTCGCGCCGATCCCCACCGAGCCCGTCGAATAGTCCACCGGATCCGGGTCCTTCGTCCGCGACGGGTAGGACTGCAACCCCCCGAATTCCCGCAACGTGGTCAGGTACCGCTCATCCAGCTCACCGAGCAGGTAATTGATCGCGTGCAGCACCGGCGAGGCGTGCGGCTTCACCGACACCCGGTCACCCGCGCGCAGATGCTCGAACCACAACGCGGTCATCAGCGTGGTCATCGAAGCCGACGACGCCTGATGGCCACCCACCTTCAACCCGGTCGGATTGGGCCGCACCCTGTTCGCGTGGTCGATGATCGCGGTGGTCAGCCACAACACCCGCCGCTCAATCTCCCCGAGGACGGCCAACCGGTCCTCGGCCCCACTGGGAACGGCCAATGGCGACAGCGCGGTCATCGCGAGCTCCTCTCGTGCAGAATGCTTCGATAGGACAGCAGTGATACGCTCATTGCACAAGACACGTCTGCTTGGGCGTGCATCCTGCACATTCCGGCGCGGTGGATTCTGATGGAGGTGAGCAGGATGCACACTGCTCGACGCGGCGGGGCAAACCGCGGCAGGCCGGCTCCGATCGACGCCATCGACGCGCGGCTGCTGCTGGCCCTGATCGAAGACCCGCGCGGTACCGCCGTGGCGCTTGCCGAACGGGCCGGTCTTTCCCGCAACACGGTGCAGGCCCGGCTGGCCCGGCTCGAGGAAAGCGGCGTGCTCGGCAGCGTCGAGCGACGGATCGACCCGGCGGCGCTGGGCTACCCGCTGACCGCCTACCTGACCGTCACGGTGGTGCAAAGCCGGCTCACTCCGGTCGCCGACGGACTCGCAAAAGTTCCCGAGGTCATCGAAGTCCTTGGTATGACAGGCGAAAGAGACTTGCTGGTCCATGTCGTCGCCCAAGACGCCGACGATCTCTACCGCATCGCCGGTCTCGTTCTCGCGATCGACGGCGTGGAGCGCACCACCACCTCGCTCGCCATGCGCCGGCTGGTCGACCACCGCGTGACCGCACTCGTCGAACGCAAGGCCCGGCAGAGACACCAATCCGGCCGAAAGGAGGCGGACACTCCGCCGGACCGGTGATGCCAACGCTCTGTTGCCGATGCGGTGGGCCGGTCAGCAGACCTCGGGAAGGAGCACGTCGGCAGCCATCGCGGCAGAGCTCACGATTCCAATTGTGCGGCGCGCGCCTTCAGGGCTTCCGCATTCTCGTCCCAATCGGGGCCAAAGCAGAGAAGGTCACCTGCAGCCTCGCGCAGCAGGGCCGGATCATCGGGACACTGCAAGCAGGCGAGCCCGATATGCCAGATTGCGAGCCCATACCGGGAGAGCCATCCAGTCATCCGCCAACACATCGTGCACCGTCGACAAGATCTCCTCGGGTCCGGCAAACGTGATCTTTTCGATGAACTCCCAGACAACGTCTGGGAGTCGGGTGCTACGGTCATCAAGCGAGGCGACCATATCCCTTGCCGACCGGGTCAGTTAAGACACAGCCCTTACCTTACTTCCCAGGGGTTGAGCCAGTAAGTTGCCACGCGACGTAGCAACCCTCTTCCACACCGGGCGGTTTGCCACCTCCTACAAGGAGGCCTACGGCGTCACGCCTTCCGTGAGCCTGAAGGCGTCGCCGACGGAGGAGGCAACACGATGCCGACGAGACGCCTGATTCTGTCGAGGTCCACATCTGCCGCCAGGCGGGCCTCCTCCGGCGTCTCCTCCGTGAGGGGTTCGACCCCGAACAGCAGGCGGGGCAGCAGTGGGTGGATGGTGAGGCCGATCAGCTCGTTCGCCACCGCCTCGGCCTCGTCGGCCGCGAGCCCCGATGCTGTCACCAGGTGTGACGCGAGGTCGCGGACCGTGAGTCCGAAGAGGACGTCGTAGAGCCCCGACGCCAGATCCGGCAGCCGTTCCGCCTCGGCGATGCCGAGACGGACCATCTTCCCGACCGAGGACCAGCGCAACAGTTGCAGGAAGCGCCCGCAGTACTGCACGACGGCCTCCAACGGCTCCCCCGCGTATTCGCCGGGCGTGCGCATCCGCTCGCCGAACAGGGCACGGATGCGCTCGACGACCGCGAGGAACAGCGCGTCCTTGGTCGGGAAATGCGCGTACAGGGAACGTTTCGACGTCTCCGCGCGCGCCGCGATCGCATCCATGGAGGTCCGTTCGAAGCCGGACTCCAGGAACGCGAGCTTCGCCGCATCGAGGATGTGCGCACGCAGCGCTTCCCCGCGTCGGGCCATGACATCCACCTCAAGTATACGGTACAGTAGAGTTTACTTCAGTTCCCGCCTGATCGGAGTCATCATCCATGATTGTGATTACCGCCCCGACCGGGCAGATCGGCAGCAAGCTCGTCGCCACGCTGCTGGCGCAGCGCGAACCGGTCCGCCTCATCGTCCGCGACCCCGGCAAACTGCCGGCCGAGGTACGCGAACGAGCCGAGATCATCACCGGATCGCACCGCGACCGCGACGTCCTGGACCACGCCCTCGACGGCGCTGACGCCCTGTTCTGGTTGATGCCGTCGGCCGCGACCGCGAGCAGCCCCTACGAGGCGTACGTGACCGCCTCCATCCCGGGCGCCGACGCCGTCGTACGCCACGCGGTGCCCCGTGTCGTGGTCATCTCCGCGCTCGGGCGCGGATCGCAGATCTACGCCGGGCACATCTCCGCATCGCACGCCATGGAGGACCTCTTCCGCAGCACCGGCGCACACGTGCGGGCGCTGGCCCTGCCCACCTTCATGGACAACATCCTCCGGCAGGTCGCCACGATCAGAAACGGCATCATCTCCGGCACCCTGCCCCCCGATTTCACCATGCCATGGATCGCGACGAAGGACATCGCAGCACTCGCCGCCCGCTACCTCCTCGACCGCACCTGGACCGGGCAGGAGAGCGTCGAAGTCCTCGGCGGCGAGGACCTCTCCTACCGCGACATCGCCGAAACCCTCACCGAAGTTCTCGGCACCCCCATCCGTTTCCAGCCCGGAGACCGCGCTGCCGTCAAACAGGTCCTCATCAGCCGCGGCTTCTCCGAGGCAATGGCCCAATCCACCATCGACATGGACGTCGCCGGCGAACGCGGCATCAACAACACCACGCCACGCACCACCGAAAACACCACACCCACCACCTTCCGCCAGTTCGCCCGGGAAACCGTCAAACCGGCGGTGACCGGATGAGCAGCGCCGCCGCCGGCCTTCAGGCCATCGTGTTCGCTTCCACCGCGGGCTTGAGCACGTCCCGGCACCAGGTCCGAAAGTCCGTCGTCGCGATCTTCGCGGTTACCCAGTCCGCGTCGTAGATGCCGGCGTCCTGAGCCGCCAACGCCTCGCTCATGTCCTTGACGGCCTGCTCGCTCGCCCCCTGCGAGCGGCGCACCGACACGAAGTCGTCCACGCTGGTGCGACGGTAGACCACTGGACGCCCCAGCACCTGACTCATCACCTCCGCCATCCCCGCTGGGGAAAGCCGGTCCGGACCGAACAGGGGCAGGTTTTCCTGCCCCGACCCGAGCGAAGGTGCGGTAATGCTCCCGCGGGCCGACCCCCGCGTCCTTGCTCCTCTCGTAAGTATACGGTACGGTTTAGTTTACATTCCACTCGTAGCAGGGAAGATCCATGACGCTGATCTGCATCGAAGAGCACGCGGTCGATCAGGCGATCGCCGAATCGGCCGGCCCGGTCCTCGCCCGCGAAGCGCCGTACATGCGCTGGCAGAGCTCCAGCTCCTCCCCCGTCCGACCAGGTCCCGGCCGACGACCTGCCGTCGACATCCAGGAAGCGCTCCGCCTCGGGGCCGACCTCGGGCCGGACCGCATCCGACAGATGGACGCGCACGGCATCGACATGCAGATCGTCTCGTGGACCAGTCCGATACAGCTGGTCCCCGAGGACAGGGCGATCGCCCTGTGCCGGTCGGTCAACGACAGGCTGTCGAAGGCGGTCACCGACCACCCCGACCGGCTTCAGGGACTGGCGGCGTTGCCGTGGCAAAACCCCGCCGCCGCCGTGGACGAACTCGACCGCGCCGTGACCGGCCTCGGTCTGCGCGGGGTCCTGATCGTGGGGCGCCCTGGTTCCGGCTTCCTCGACGATCCCGCCTACCAGCCCGTCCTGAACCGGATCGCCGCGCTCCGAGTGCCGCTCTACGTGCACCCCTTCCATCCAATCCCGCAGGTCCAGCAGGCCTACTACGCGGGATTCAACGACAAAGTGAGCGCCGAGCTCTCGCTGGGCGCCTGGGGATGGCATCACGAAGCCGGGATACACGTCCTGCGGCTCATTCTCGCCGGAGTCTTCGAACGCCTCCCCGGCCTGCAGGTCATCAGCGGCCACTGGGGCGAGATGGTCCCCTTCTACCTCAGCCGCCTCGACGATGTCCTTTCCCCAGGCGACACCGGGCTGTCGCGAACGATCACCGAGACCTACCGCTCCAACGTCTGGATCACCCCGAGCGGCATGTTCCACCGCCCTCAGTTCGACTTCATCCGGGCCGTGATCGGACTCGACCGACTGATCTGGTCGGTCGACTACCCCTTCCTCCACCTCGACGGCACCCGGCAGTTCCTCCACGAACTCGACCTCGCACCCGAAGAACGAGAAAAGATCACCCATCTCAACGCGGAACGCCTCTTCCGGCTGCACAGCGCGTAGTCAACAGCCTTGCCGTGAAGTTTCGTCAACTCCTCCGGGCTACCCAGTGGATCGGTGAGCGAGACCGGCAACCCGAACGCATACCGGCCCGTCAGGTTCGAAACACAGCATTACGCGCTGCTCGAAATCGGTCAGGCGGTATCCGCCGTCTTCGGCACGCTCGAGCAGCCGCCGAGGCCCTTCGTCCGGAATGGATGTAAATCCCGGTGCTGGCTTGGGGAAGGACTGCAGCGTGTCGTCTTCGGCCGCAAGGTACGCGGTCCCGTTCTCGATTTCGAGCCGCTGGTCAGGAGTGGATGCCCAGCTCGGGCCGAAACACCGGCCGGCGCGGTACGAGGAAAGGTGGACACGCCGGAGCACCACCGGAAGGACGCCGAGGAGTTGCACGTCGGTCTGCACCATGACCATTCGCCCGCTGGCCACGTCCACCGGGTCCTGCGCGCACCTGAGTTGATCGGCGGGAACGGCGTTGTCCCGTGTCCTTGATCCCGCCGGACGGGGGTTCGGTCCCTGAGGGGGTGGTGCCGTCCGTGGTATGGCTGTCCGGCGGGGTTTCCGGGTTGAGGCTCCGCCTCGCCAGGGCAGCCGTGGAGGGCAGACATGACCTTGTTGATGGCGGCGAAGATCTCTTCCAGCTTGCTCGTCATCGGCCGCAACTTCTCGACGGAGTTGACGAGCTTCTTGATGACCGCGCCGATCTTTTCCATCCGCGCGGTGTCCCGCACGATGCCGCGCACCGCGCCGGTGATGGCGCCGACGATCTGCACCACGGTGGAGATGGTCTCCGCGCAGGTGGATGCGGCGAATGCCAGGTCCAGCCGCCAAGACCCGCCCAGTCCACCCCGACTTCCACGCTGACCGCTGGTCCGGCTGGTGCCGCTGTTCAGACGATTTTCGGTTTTCCGCCCGAGTAGAACAGCTGCACGGAAAACGTGCCCTCGTTCAGTAGCCACTGCCGAACCCGGAATGTACGCGCCCCGCCGATGTGCATCGGATCCGCCTCGGCGAGTGCCGTCGCGGCCTCCAGTGAATCGGCCCGATAGACGAACATGCCGTCGCCTTTCCATTCCTGCAGATCCTCGCTGGCGAACGGGCCGGCGGCGAACATGATGCCGTCCCGCTCCAGTTTCCGCTGGTACTCCACGTGCGGGTCGAGGGAATCCAGGACCGGCCCGATGCCGTTCACCGGTTCGGAGAAGACGACGAAGATCTGCTTCGCGAGCAGGCCGTGTTCTTCCGAGTAGGAGACGATGTCTTTCCAGGGCATGATGCGCTCTGACATGAGAATACTCCGTTGACTAGATCGGCGAATATCATCGAGATCTGGTTGGAATGAGCAAATTGTCCCATCGCGGCGGCGCGGTATCAACGAACCGCAGCCGAGGTTAATGGCAGCCGGTCGTAGACGTCGGCGTCGGCGTCGGCCCCGACCATGGTCACGATCGAGCGCGTGCTCGCCGCGGCCACGCTCCCGGATACCAGTGCGTCGGCGAGCCAGACGGCCTCTTGGCCGCCTCCGCGGACAGTTCCCGCACCAGCTCGGGCCCGACCGTCCCCATCAACACGTGACAGTGCCCGGGACGGGCCGTCGTGAGCAGGCCGCCATCGTCCAGCAGGAACTCGACTGCGGAGTCACCGTCGGGCAGCATGCTCAGCGTGATCGGCAGCCGGGCCAGGTCGCGCACCGATCCGGCTGGCCGTACACCCTCTTGCCGCAGGCTGGCCAGGACTCCGGCGTTGCGATCGTAGACCGTCACGCCATGTCCGGCGGCCGCGAGATTGACCAGCATCGGACGGCCCACCCGTCCAGCACCGACGAACCCGATCTCCATCTTTCACTCCCTGGTGGGTGAATGTGATCGACGGGGACGGTCCCCGACCCCTGGGGGTGTCTCGCAATGGGCCAAGCATGACATCGTCGATATCGAATAGCAAGCTTAGTTTCGAAATTACCTCTCGTAGTCGAGTCTCGACGAGGAGATTGCCAGGATTTTCGACATTGAAGGCCAAGCTCGAAGATGGTTGACTGGACGCCATGGCTCCCGAACGACCAGTCACGCGGGTCGAGCGCACCTATGATGCGCTGCGCAGCGACATCCTCGCCGGACGGCACGAACCTGGGGCCAAGCTGCCCTTCGCGGATCTCTCCCCGCGGTACGACGCGAGCGTCGGCGTCCTTCGCGAAGCCTTGTCGAGACTCGCCGCCGAGGGCCTCGTCGAGTCGGTGCCACAGCTGGGCTTCCGCGTGCGCTCGCTGTCGGTGGAGGACCTGCGCCATCTCACCGACGCGCGCTGCGCGATCGAGACGCTGGTGTTGCGCGAGGCGCTCGCTAACGGTGGCGTGGCTTGGGAATCGCAGGTGCTCGCCGCCCATCACCAACTGCAGCACACCCCGCAGATGTCCGAGGGCGACCCGGCGCGGCTTTCGGACGAATGGGCCCGGGCGCACGCCGCGTACCACGACACGTTGCTGATGGGCTGCCCGAACCCCAGACTGCTCGCGATCGCCCGGTCCTTGCGCGACTCCGCCGAGCTGTACCGGCGCTGGTCGGTGCCCTTCGATCCGACACACCGGGACATCGCAGGCGAGCACCGGGCGATCCTCGAGGCCGCCCTGGCGCACGACGAGGAGGCGGCGGTCGCAGCGCTCACCCACCACATCCGGTACACCACCGACGTGCTGCTGCGGCATGCCGACGGCGGCGCGGTCGACGCGGCGCGCGACTGAGCTCACCCGATCCGCCGCCGGCGCAACACGATCGCCGGCCCGGCGGGTCGTCGACACCAGCACGGCGGGCAACTCCGGCCAGGCGAGCCAGCGCCACGCCGTTCCGCGACCGAACGGCGAAATTCCGACCGCCGGGTACAGCATCGGGCCGCGCACCTCCCGGGTCGAACGGGCGCCGCACCGTGGCGTCCGCCGTAGATGGGCGACCGTCGACAAATGTCGAAAATCTCTGGACTTATCGAATCAGCTGCCTGATACTGAAGATCCGGCGCCACGAGGCAGGCACCTCGCGCGCGGTCCCGCACACCGTGGTCCTCGCGGCCGGTTCGTGTCGAAGGAGACTGATCGTGCGTTTTGCCAATGTGTCCGGACGAGCGGCCCTGCTGATCGGGGACGGCGCGGTGGACGTGGAAAAAGCGTCGGACGGCCGTTTCAGGGCGGACCCGCAGGCTGTCTACGAGGTGTGGGACGAGTTCCGCACCTGGGCCGCGGGAGTCGGTGCCGAGGAGGCCATCCCGTTTGACGCCGGGTCACTGGAGGCCCCGGCGCCCGCCCCCGCGCAGGTGTTCGCGATCGGGCTGAACTACTCCGACCACGCCGCCGAATCCGACTTCGAGGCGCCCAGCCAGTTCCCGCCCGTGTTCACGAAGTTCCGGACCTCCCTCGCCGGGGCCTGCACCACCGTGGAGCTGCCTCCCGGCGGAAAGGTCGACTGGGAGGTGGAGCTGGTCGCCGTGCTGGGCCGCCGCGCGCATCGGGTGAGCGCGGACGAGGCGTGGTCCTGTGTGGCCGGTCTGGCCGTCGGGCAGGACATCTCCGAACGGGTCAGCCAGCTCGCCGGCCCCGCACCGCAGTTCAGCCTCGGCAAGTCATTCCCTGGATTCGCGCCGTTCGGCCCGTGGCTGGTGACCGTCGACGAGTTCGACGACCCGGACGACATCGAGATCGGCTGCTCGCTGGACGGCGAGGTGCTGCAGCACGGCCGTACCGGCGACCTGCTGTTCTCGGTCCCCCGGCTCATCGAAGGGCTGTCCAGGGTGACCCCGCTCCTGCCCGGCGACGTCATCTTCACCGGCACTCCGTCCGGCGTCGGCCTCGGCCGCGTGCCACAACGTTTCCTGCAGCCCGGTGACGAGCTCGTGAGCTTCGCGCGGGGTATCGGCGAGTTGCGCCAGCGCTTCGTCCAAGCCTGAGGGCCAATCCGGAAGGAGACCAAGCTCATGAGTCTGCATCGTCTCGCCTCTGTGGTGATCGGGGTACCGAACGTCGCGGAAACCGCCCAGTACTACGAGGAATTCGGGCTGAGCCCGGCGGAGACCAGCGACGGCAGCGCCGCGTTCAGCACTCTCGACGGCGGGGAGCAACTGCGCCTGGTGTCGGCACCGAGCCGCCGCCTGGTGGCGCTGACCATCCACGCGGACGACCACGAGGACCTCGGCCGGATCACCTCCCGGCTCGCCGCGCTCGGGATCCGGGCAGAGCAGTACCCGGCCGGGATCAGTGTCGTCGAGCCGGTGACGGGCACGCGTGCGTTCGTGCGTATCGCACCGCGGCTGATACAGCCCGCGGTGCGGGCGACGGCTTACAACGGTCCGGGCCGGGTCGAGCGGACGGGCAGCCGGGCGCCCGGCGTGCTGCGCGAGGCGGCTGTGCGGCCGCGCAAGCTCGGGCACGTCGTCCTCGGCACGCCCGATGTCGAGGCGACCGAGTGTTTCTTCCTCGAGGGCCTCGGATTCAAGCTCTCCGACCGGATTGCGGACGAAGGCGCTTTCCTGCGGTGCTCGACCGACCACCACAACGTCCTCGTCCTCAGGGCGCCGATCCCCTACCTGCACCACACCTCGTGGCAGGTGGACGATGTCGACGAGGTCGGCCGCGGCGCGATGGCCATGCTGGAGGACCATCCGGAAAGGCATGTGTGGGGTTTGGGACGGCACCATGCGGGCTCCAATTTCTTCTGGTACCTCATGGATCCGGCGGGCAACTTCAGCGAGTACTACTCGGACATGGACTGCATCGTCGAGGACCAGCTGTGGACGCCGGAAACCCTGGAAGGCGCCAAGGGTCTGTTCAGCTGGGGTCCCCCACCCCCGCCGTCGTTCATCAAGCCCGAGGACCTCGCCGCCCTGATGACGGGTGCCCATTCCGCTCCCTGAGGGATTTCTCGTCACGATCGCGGCCCTGATCGGTGATCACGGCGTGGAACTGGTCAGCAGCGCGGGATCCACAACGACGCAAGACTCGGACAGGATTTCACCCCCGCTGATCAACGAATCGCGGCGGGGCGCCCACCACCACCTTCAACACCAGGAGTTCCCATGTCAGGCCCGCGGTTCGGGGTTTTCCTGAGCCCCCATGTCGAAGAACTACCCCAGCTCACCGAGAAGGCGCAGGCCGCGGAGTCGGCCGGCTTCGACTACGTCTCCATTCAGGACCACCAAGCCAGCCGCGCAAGACCGCATCGACGCCGCCGCCCGTGACGCCGGTCGACAGCCGACCGACATCCACCGCGTGATCCAACTCGTCGGCCTCATCGATGCCGCGACCGCCTCCCGGCCGCGTACCGGTCGTGGCAACACCCCGATCCACGCCAACGCCGAGAGCTGGGCCCAGATCATCACCGAGTTCGTCACCGACGAACGCTTCGACACCATCAACTTCATCCCCCAGAGCGAATCCGTCGATCAGTTGCGGCACTTTGGCGACGACGTCATCCCGCGTGTCCGTGCGGCACTCCAGGATCGACAACGTGACCGCCCCGGAGCCGGTGGTCATCACCGGCCAGGGCACCCTCGACACGGGACTGCGGGCCCCTCACCTCACATGGGTCCGACCGGCGTGAGCGGCACGACGACGCGGGGCCGGGCATAGGTGCTCTCGCTGATCTGCAGGTAGGTCTGGAAGTAGGGCTTCGGCAACACGACATCGCGATACTCGGCGAGGTCATGCCACCCTTCGGAAAGAACGAAGACATCGGGTTCGGTCATGGATTGACCGACGTGCAGGTAGATGCAGTTCGACTCGGCCCGTGCGGGGGGAAGCACCTCGCGCAGGGCCGCCAGGAACTCCTCCCGGCGCTCGGGCCGGATGGTCAGGGTCACATTCATGAACAGCGGTACACCTGGCTTCGTACTCGTCCACAGGTCGGACATTCGCTGCTGCGGGTCTGCCACATTGTCCTGTTCGCTCATCGGGCCATACCTTTCTTCCGAATCGTGAGCGTGTTTGAACCTTGAAATGCCAAAGCGGCATGTGCCCCGTTCTGGCCCTGCTGGCAGTTCCGCCGGAGACACCGAATCTGTGGTGGGGGTTCAGGAGGTGACGTGGAGGACGAGTTTGCCGTGGGTGTGGTTGGATTCGCCGCGGGTGTGGGCTTGGGCGGCTTTTTCGAGTGGGAATACTTCTTCGATTTCCACGGTGACTGTGCCGGAGTCGATGAGGGTGGCGATGGTGGTGAGGGCGGGTGCGTCGGGTTCGACCAGGAACGGGGTCGCGTGTATGCCTTTGGTTTGGGCGGCGGTGGCCAGTTCGGGTGAGACGCCGGCGGGGATGGCGACGAGGAGTCCTCCGGGGCGCAGTACCTGTAGTGACCGGGTGCTGGTGTTGTCGTGGTGGTCGCCGACCAGGTCGATCACGACGTCGATGTCGGTGGCGGTGTGTTCGAAGCGGGTGGTGGTGTAGTCGATGAGTTCGTCGGCGCCGAGTGTGGTGAGCCAGTGGTGGCTGGTGGCGCGGGCGGTGCCGATCACGTGGGCGCCGAGGTGTTGGGCGAACTGGACGGCCAGGTGCCCGACGCCGCCGGCGGCGGCGTGGATCAGCACGCGTTGTCCGGGCTGGATGTGGGCGGTGTCCACCAGGGCCTGCCACGCGGTGAGCGCGGCGAGCGGCACCGCCGCGGCCTGTTCGTGGCTGATGCTGGAGGGTTTGCGGGCGAACTGCCGGGCCGGTTCGGTGACGTATTCGGCGTAGCCGCCCGCTGCCCGGGGGAACCAGGGCATGCCGTAGACCTCGTCGCCTTCGCGTAGGGTGGTGACACCGAAGCCGACCTTGTCCACGGTGCCGGAGACGTCCCAGCCCAGGATGAACGGTGGCCGGCCGAGCACGTCCGCCATTCCGGCCCCGGCCCGGGTCTTCCAGTCCACCGGGTTGATACCGGCCGCGTGCACCTTCACCCGCACTTCGGTCGGCAGGGGTTCGGGGCGGGGTACTTGTTCCACCGACAGCACGTCGGGGCCGCCGATGCTGTGTTGGAGGACGGCGCGCATCGATGTGTCGGACACGGGTTCTCTCTTCCTGGATCAGATGCCGGGAAAGACGGGAAGTTGTCTTTCCCTTGACCCGGGAAACGTATCTCCAGGGATATAGTTACCTGCAAGGGCTAGAACTTCCCAATCGGAAGTATCCAGGTGAGGAGCTTGTCATGACTGCCGTGTGCCTGACCGGGCAGCATTCCGACCACGACGTCTACGCCGCGCAGTGCCCCTGCCGGGCGATGCTGGACCTGCTGGCGAACAAGTGGTCCGCCCTGGCCATCGGCGCACTCGAGAACGGCCCACAACGGTTCGGGCAGTTGCAGCGGCACCTGCAAGGAGTCAGTCCGAAGGTACTGACCCAGACCCTGCGGCGCCTGGAAGAGTTCGGCCTGCTCGACCGCACCGTCTACCCCGCGGTGCCACTACACGTCGAATACTCACTCACCCAACTCGGACACAGCGCGGCCGTACCGCTTCGCATGCTGCGCACCTGGGTCGAAGACAACATCGACAACGCCGCACGCGAAGGAGCAACGGCAGCATCCTGCACAACCGAAACCACGGCGACCCACTGACAACACCACAGCCGCGGGCGATCGTGCCCTCACCGCGGCAGGCTGCGCCCAGCAACACCGGGCGCCGCCAGCGTTGGTGGCGGTGACCACCAGTACTCCCCGTTCAATGCCCCGTTCCCGGAACCGAGGAACTAGGACGCGGCGATGGCCGTTCCCTGCGCTGACACCAAATGCCAGTCCTCTTCGGAGGAGACGAACACGTGGGTGTACCGGCTGGCCGCGGTGACCTGGGGGCCGTCGGGCAGACCGAATTCCATCGCGGTACGACCCACGATGATGGCGGTCGCGCCAAATCGCCGCACGACCGCCTCGTCGGAAAATTGGTCGATCCGGGTGAACCGGACGATTCGATCGCTCACGAACTGCAGGAATTCGGCGCGGCCCGTCACATCACCGGCGGCGACGTCGACGATCAGGAACTCGGGAGCGAGCAGTGCGTCGAGCGCGGCGCGGTCGGCAGCCAACAATGCTTCGAAGAAACGCCGGTCCGCGGCGATCACCGCGTCGGTCGCCGGGGTCGAAACGTTCACGATAAGGCCTTTCGATCGGTTTGGTGGGTCCTCGCCTCGATGCCGGTGAGGAGCTGACGCAGCCCGGCCACGAATCGACGGTGCATCGCGGCGCGGTCCGTATCGGGGCTGTAGCGGACGAGGTTGGGGTAGCGCGGTGGCTCGTCGCCGGTCCCTGCCTGCGGCGGGAACCCGGTGTTGGCCGCGGCTTGCGACTCCGCGTAGACGAATCCGAGGATGAACCACAGCACGGCCAGATAGGCGTCGGCCACATCGTCGTCCGGTAGCCCGCTTTCGGCCACCAAACCGACTGTGGCATCGGCCAGGCCCAAGGTCACCGGCCCCAGCTGCCAGTCTCGGTGCCACAGCACCTCGATCAACGCGGGACGCGGCAACAACGCCGTCCGCATCCGTTCCGCCAGCAGCACCAGGCGGTCCTGCCAGGGACCGTCCATCGGTACGTCGATGTGACTGAGCGTCTCGTCCAGCACCGCGGTCAGCAGTTCGTCGCGGTCGCGCACGTGCCAGTACAGGGTGGCCGGTCCGGTGCCGAGCGATCTGGCCAGCGCCCGCATCGACAAACCCTCGATGCCGGATTCGTCCAGCAACCGCGCCGCGGCGGCCAGTACCTCCGGCCTGGACAGGACCTGCCGACCCTTCGCGCGGGCTGCGGCGCTCTGCCTCTCGAACCCCGTTCGTGACACACGAACACCGTACCAGTCCAGCTCTCCGGCAGCCGGCGGCGTTGCACCTCTCCCCCGCTGCTGGGGCGGGTACTGACCAGCCGGCGTTCGCCGGGGCGGAACGAGAATCCGAGCCGGGCTGAGCCTGTCAGCGCCTCGCGCGGCGCCATTCTTCGAACTGCCGGAGAGAACGGACGCCGTGGTCGAGAACCGCGGTGTAGACGTCGTAGCCGGTGACCTCCGAGCCGTAGCCCGCGTTGTCCGCCCACGCGTTCTTGATGGCGAGAACGATCTTCCTTGTCTCGTCGGTGAGCCGCTGCGGGAAGGTTTCGAGATGCGCCAGGTCGGGCTGGCGTGCCGGTTCGTCGACGAACCAGATGTCGAGGTTCCAGTCCTTTCCTTCCGGCGAGCGGTATTTCACGCCGAGGTACAGCCCGTCCGGATAGGCGGGGTCGGTGTTCCAGTGCCCGGTGTCGTCGCGGAGGGTGACCACGCGCACCCGCGGATGGCCGATCAGGTGCGTCCCGAGCCGGGCCACCGCGTCCGCGGTTTCCTTGTCGAGTGCCGGGCAGATCACCGTGATGTCCAGATCGCGCCGCACCATCACGCCGAGTGCGGCACTGCCGACCCGGACCGGTTTCCCCAGTTCCCCGAGCCGGTCGAGTCCGAGATTCCGGTGAACGGCATCGGCTTCTTCCTGTAGCGCGTCCTGCCGCGCGAGCAGACCCTCCCCAGTCATGACCGGCATTGTGGCACGCGCCGTTCCCGAAGATATCCTGCTCGGGTGCTCGAACAGCCGACAGCGCCGCGAATCGTCGCGACGGATTCCCACCGGACCATCGAAGGTCCTTCCGAGACGCAGTTGCACGACCTCCTCGCGGACATTAACCTGAGCGTGCCGTTCGTGATCGTCGAGCGCCTTGACGACGATCCTGGTGACCACTACCTCCAGGTGCGCCTCGACGAACGAGTGGACCCGAACCAGGGGCGCGCCTATCTCGTCGAATTCCGCGATGGTGGGCCGGAAGCACATTTCCGCGCCGTCGTCAGCGACAACTCGCCGTGGGACAGCGCATTCTCACCCGCATTCGACACCGTCGTGAGCACCGTCCAGAGCTGGGCATTCCAGCGCGAGGACTGGCGAACGGCGCTGGCGTGGGAACGGCTGGAATTCGAGAACTGAGCGGGCAGGCCACGGGTCGACACCCATCTCGGCGAGGGACTCACCGAAGCGGACGTGGACCGGACGGACTCATGGCCGGGCCGGTGCCAAGGTATTGCGGGTCCTGGGATCACGGCAGTGGTCCGGATGTTGCCACCTGCGCGCTTGCGGCTGCGGTAACCAACTGTCCTTTGCGGTTCTCACCGCCGTCCTGACAGTGCGGAACGGGCGAGTTTCCGGTCGGCCGCCAGCAGGTAGGCAACCGGTGACTCCCTCCGCAGTTGGCGGGCTTCCTTGACCCGGCGGGCGACATAGGGCAGGACGGTCACCCCCACGGCCGCCCCGGCGACGGTCGGTTGTCCCCCCGCGGCCGCCGCCGCGCCGAGGATGGTGCCGGCGGCGGCGCCGAGGTCGATCTTCAGGCCAAGGGTGCCGGTGACCGAGTCGACTCCCATGCCGCGCAGTGCTCGGCGTAGCTCGTCCAGTTGCCGCTTGGTCGTTCGCTCGTAGATCGCGCGCAGGTACGCGCGTGCCACCTGCAAGTTCTCCACTTCGGCGACTGTGCGCAGCTGGGGTGCCAGGTCGGCGACGTGCTGCCGGAAGGCTTCGAGTTCGGCCGAGTAGCGCTGCCGAAAAGCGATGAGCTTTCGAATTGGCAGGTGGGCGAGGCGTTTCGGCTTGATCACCGCATTCAGGGCGAGGTGCAGGTAGGCGTCTTCGGGGTTGTCGACGCGCTGCGGGCGAGCATCTTCGCCGAACAGCACTTGGGCCAGCCGGTCGAGGGTTCCGGTCGCGGCGTGTGCGCGGGGATCGTCGGTGACCGGACAGAGGTGGTTGTGGCGAGCGATGGCGTCGGCGAGCAGAGTCAGGTAGACCGACGCCACCTTGGGCCGCATGCCCAGCCACGGCCCGCCGTTCGGGTCGGGAGCCGCGAGCCCCGTCGAGCCGAGAATCCCGCGAGCCCGGACATCCGCTTTGCTCCCGCGGACGCTGCTGTCGTCCCCGGCGTAAACCCAGATCAGATCCTCTTTGGGAACGGTACCGAACCCTCCACCTGTTTGTTTCCGAGTAGGTTCTTGATAATAATTCGTCTGGACTGATTCCCAACGCACGGCTTCCAGCTCGTCGGTGATCTCGACGCGAGCATCCTCGATGACTTCCTCGAAGGCGTCGCTGACGGTGCTCAGGTCGATGGCGCTCGGCGTAAGGTCCATGATGAGGTCGGTCTCGTCGCGAATTTGCCGAACGAGTTCGTCATCCGCGTTGCCTATTCCGCTTGGCCGTATTCGTGCAATGTTGCCCCAGGTCAGCAGTGCGAGCTTGAGCCAGTTGTCGTCCTGGAACCGCACCCAGGGGTAGTAGAGGGCGATCGTCGATGGACGCTGCGGCACCGGAGACTCATCCACAGGTACAGGGTCTCATGTCCCGTCATCCGCCGGGCCGCCTCTCGGCCTGTCCTCGTCCGGTTATGCGCTCGGACTCTTCGAGCACACCAAGCACCTGAGTCCCCACGTGGTCCCCGGCTGCGGGTGGTCTGATGGACAGTCTCCAGGCACAGTAGGGAGGCCCGTTCGCCGACGACGTTCGCGGCCGGACTCACCGCGCCTGCACCGGCGGCGCTCCGCCGTGCGGTAACCGGGCCCGGACATCGGCAGGCCTTCTCGTCATCCTCCTTCCAGCCGGTCTGGAGATGCTCCTCGAAGATGCCATCCGCGTACTCGACAAGTTTCGAGACGACCGCGACAAGCGGCTGTTTCGTGAACAGAGGAAATGGGCGGAGAAGCAGGAACGGAAGGAGCCAGGCGCCGCTATGATCAACGGTAAGGAGATCTCCACGTCAGGACGAACGGCCGACGTGGCGAGTCGCACTCGGCGGACGGTTCATATCCGTCCGCCCACCGGGATGCCGGAAGCGTTGCTTCATCGGAATTTCATGGCCGCTTGCCAGGATTCGAGTGTCGTACCGTCGTACTCGAATTGGGGGAACAGCAATGCCCAACACCCTTGGCCGGGCCGCGTTGTCGTTGGCCGCGTCGGCCGTGTTCGCACTGGTCGTGCCGGTCTCCGCACAGGCTCAGGCGGCTGATCCGCACGCCGACACCCAGGCGCTGCTCAACGCCTACCAGTCGGGTGTTGGCGGGCCGGGCGCGGCGGTGTTCGCGGGCAACGCGTCCGGCAGCTGGGCGCTGACCAGCGGAACCGGCAACGTCAACGGCAATGATCCGATCCAGCCGGACGAGAAGTTCCGGGTCGCCAGTCAGACCAAGACCTTCACCGCGGCGGTCGTGGTCAAACTGGTCGATGCGGGCCTGGTGTCACTGGACGCGCCGATCGAGCGGTACCTGCCCGGCGTGGTCGACGGCAACGGCTACGACGGCACCACCATCACCGTGCGGGAACTGCTCCAGCACACCAGCGGGATCGCGCCCAACAACTCGCCGAACCCGCAGGCCGGCCCGGACGGTACCTACACGCTGGCCGCGCTGGTGAAAGACGGGCTCACCCACGCCCCGGTCTCCGCGCCCGGCGCGTCGTTCCACTACTCCAACACCAATTTCGACATCCTGGGCATGCTGATCGAGAAGGTCACCGGCGGGTCGTACCGGCAGGCACTCACCGACCGGATCCTCAC
Organism: Amycolatopsis rhizosphaerae; assembly: GCF_007713715.1. Taxonomy (GTDB): domain Bacteria; phylum Actinomycetota; class Actinomycetes; order Mycobacteriales; family Pseudonocardiaceae; genus Amycolatopsis_E; species Amycolatopsis_E rhizosphaerae. The sequence continues at coordinate 5,390 of NZ_VJWX01000025.1, read as the reverse complement.
GCCGCTCGGACTGACCGAGACCTCCTACCCGACGAGTACCGCGCTGCCGTCCCCGTATGTGCACGGGTACACCGGCGGCCGGTCCGGAAGCTTCTTCTTCTGGTACGACACCACGCTGTACCAGCCGACCGCTGCGGGCAGCGCGGGCAGCCTGGTGTCCTCGCTGCGCGACCTGACCACCTTCGAGCGGGCGTTGATCGACGGCCAGGTCGTCTCGCCCGCGGCGCTGGCGCAGATGCACACCACGGTTCCGCTGGGCACCGACCCGCACCAGGCTGGTGCGTACGGCCTTGGCCTGGAGGAGTTCAACCTGACCTGCGGCGGCCAGGCGTGGGGTCACGGCGGTGACCTGCCGGACGGGTACTCGTCGCTGACCATGGTGACCGCGGACGGGCGGTATGCCTCGGTGGTCACCAACACCTTCGTGAACGCGCCCGCGACCTACACGCAGCCGACCCGGTTCGATGTGATCAACTCGGCCCTGTGTGCCATGCCGGCCGCCTGACAGTCCGAGGAGAGACCGGCCGGGTGCGATGTTTCGCGCCCGGCCGGTTATACCGCCGCAGGTGCCACCGCGCCGGCGTCAGTGGTTCTTGGCGATGGCGTGCAGAAAGTCCTTGTTGAGGCGTCCGATGACGTCTTGGGGGATTTCCTTGGGGCAGGCGGCGGTGCATTCGCCGGTGTTCGTGTGTCCCTGCGGCAGCAGGCCGAGGTGGGTGATCTTCGCACCGGTGAACAGCATCGCCGAGCCGTTGGGACAGGCCGCGACGCACGCGCCGCAGCCAATGCACTCAGCAGCTTGGAAAGCGAAGTCGGCATCGGGCTTGGGCACGGGCATGGAGTGAGCTTCGGGTGCTGTGCCCGTCGGTGCGGTGATGTAACCGCCCGCCTGGATGATCTTGTCCAGGGCCGAGCGATCGACCACCAGATCCTTGACCACGGGAAACGCCCTGGCCCGCCACGGCTCGACTACGATCGTCTGCCCTTCGGAAAATTTCCGCATGTGCAATTGACAGGTCGTCGTTGCCTTCTCCGGGCCATGCGCCGTTCCGTTGATGACGAGTGAACACATTCCGCAGATGCCTTCCCGGCAATCGTGGTCGAATGCGACGGGCTCCTCGCCCTCGGTCGCGAGACGCTCGTTGAGAACGTCGAGCATCTCCAGGAACGAAGCGTCGGGAGAGATCTCGATCCCGTAGTCGACCAGCCGACCCTTGTCCTGAGGACCGCGTTGCCGCCAGATCCGTAGTGTCAGCTTCATGTGTGACATCCCCTAATTACCGGTACGAGCGAGTAGTCGGGTGGACATACTCGAATTCCAGCGTTTCCTTGTGGAGAATCGGCGGCTCGCCCACGCCTTTCCATTCCCAGGCGGCGACGTAGGAAAAGTTCTCGTCGTCGCGCCTGGCCTCGCCGTCGCCGGTCTGGTGTTCGGCGCGGAAGTGGCCGCCCGCGGACTCGCTGCGGTGCAGGGCGTCGACGACCATGAGCTCGGCCAGCTCGAGGAAGTCCGCCACTCGCCCTGCCCGTTCGAGCGATTGGTTGAGGTCGTCACCCGAACCTGGCACGTTGACCCGCTTCCAGAACTCCGCGCGCAGAGCAACGATGAGGTCGAGCGCCTTGCGAAGCCCCTCCTCGGTCCGCTCCATGCCGCAGTACTCCCACATGATGCTGCCGAGTTCACGGTGAAAGGAGTCAACAGTGCGGTCGCCCTTGATCGACAGCAGGGTGTCGATCGCCGAGGTCACCCGGTTCTCGGCTTCGACGACCGCGGTGTCGGGAACATTGGCGAAGGGGCCGCGCGCAAGGTAGTCACCGATAGTGGTCGGCAGCACGAAGTACCCGTCGGCAAGGCCCTGCATGAGCGCCGAGGCGCCGAGTCGGTTGGCGCCGTGGTCGGAGAAGTTGGCCTCGCCGATGACGAACAGACCGGGGATGGACGCTTGCAGGTCGTAGTCGACCCAGAGGCCGCCCATTGTGTAGTGGACGGCGGGGTAGATGCGCATGGGCATCTGGTACGGATCCTCGCCTGTGATCCGCTCGTACATCGTGAAGAGGTTGCCGTACTTGGCCCGCACCGCGTCCAGGCCGAGCCGCTCGATCGCGTCGGTGAAATCGAGGTAGACACCGAGTCCGCCGGGCCCGACGCCGCGGCGCTCGTCGCAGACGTTCTTGGCCGCGCGGGAGGCGATATCACGCGGAACCAGATTGCCGAAGGCCGGGTAGATTCGCTCGAGGTAGTAGTCGCGCTCCTCCTCCGGAATGTCGCCGGGTCGACGATGGTCGCCGGCCTTCTTGGGCACCCACACGCGGCCGTCGTTGCGCAACGACTCCGACATGAGCGTCAGTTTCGATTGATGGTCGCCGGAGACCGGGATGCAGGTCGGATGGATCTGGGTGAAGCACGGATTGGCAAAGTATGCGCCGTGCTTGTGCGCGCGCCAGGATGCCGTGACATTCGAGCCCATGGCGTTGGTCGACAGGAAGTAGACATTGCTGTATCCGCCGGAAGCGAGCACCACCGCGTCCGCGGTGTAGGAGGTGATCTCACCGGTGATCAGGTCCCGGACGACGACGCCTCGCGCCGCCCCATCGGACATGATCAGGTCGAGCATCTCGTGCCGGGCGTGCAGTTCGACATTGCCGGCATCAACCTGGCGTAGCAGAGCTTGATAGGCGCCCAGCAGGAGTTGCTGTCCGGTCTGGCCGCGGGCGTAGAAGGTACGTGAGACCTGTGTGCCGCCGAAGGAGCGGTTGTCGAGCAGGCCACCGTACTCCCGCGCGAACGGCACGCCCTGCGCCACGCACTGATCGATGATCTGGGTGGAGATCTCGGCGAGGCGGTACACGTTCGACTCACGGGAGCGGTAGTCGCCGCCCTTGACTGTGTCGTAGAACAGGCGGTGCACGCTGTCGCCGTCGTTACGGTAGTTCTTGGCGGCGTTGATGCCGCCCTGGGCGGCGATCGAGTGTGCCCGGCGCGGGGAGTCCTGGAAACAGAATTGGATGACGTGATAGCCCTGCTCGCCCAGCGTGGCGCCGGCCGAGGCGCCCGCCAGGCCGGTGCCGACGATGATGACCTTTTTTCTGCGCTTGTTCGCGGGGTTCACCAGCTTGGCCTCGAACTTGCGGCTGGTCCAGCGGTCGGCGATCGGTCCGGCCGGGGACTTGGTATCGGCGATCGGCTCGCCCGTGGTGTAAAGGCTGTGGCTCATGATTACTTCACCCATCCGAACGTGACGGAGATCGGGACGGCCAGAAAGCCGACGACCACCAGCGCGGCGACGACGGCCGCCAGCCGGTCGTAGCCCGTGTACCTGCGCGCGCCGGCCAGGCCCAGTGTTTGGAACGCGCTGCGAATGCCGTGTCGCAGGTGCAGGCCCACGAGGACCACCGCGACGACGTAGAACACCGTGATGTACCAGTGCGATGGTGCGAAGTCGGCGACGACCTTGGCGTACGGGGTCGCGTTGCCTCCTGCCGGGTTGACCGCGCCGGCGGTCAGGTCGAGCAGATGCCAGATGACGTACAACGCGATGATGACGCCGCCGTAGCGCATGGTGCGGACCGCATAGCCGTTGGCCTGCGACTTTCTCGTGGCCGCGTACCTGACGGGCCTGGCGAGACGCGCCGTCCGGGCAAGCGTGATCGCCGCCCACATGTGCCCGATCACGCTCACGCCGAGCACGATCTCCAGTCCCGAGAGGAACCATCGATGCGGCAGCGCGGGTTCGCCTATCGTGCGCAGCCACAGTGAGTAGTGGTCGAAGTCCGACGCGCCAAGGAAGATCTTGAGGTTCCCGGCCATATGCGCGATCAGGAACAGCACGAGGATGCCGCCGGTTACCGCCATGACGGCCTTCTTGCCGACCGTCGAGCGGTAAAGCGCAGGCGTTGCGATAGCCACCAGCGCAAAATAAGTCCGACCTGCCCGGCAGGTCCAAGTCCATGGCGGACTCGTCTCGATAACCGCAAACTATGAACCCAGCCGTGACGGGCTCGCGCCATGCCGCAGAGAATTCGCGACGTGGGGCGTCTCACATCACGACGAATCTTCACTGACCTCGGATCGCGCAGAGATTCGGATGGTTCTAGGTTATTGAACGTGCAATTCCAGCAGTTGGCGTACTTCCTGTCGGTGGCGCAAACCAGACACTTCACCCGGGCGGCCGAGGCGCAGAACGTTGCGCAACCCTCGCTGTCCAAGCAGATCCAGGCACTGGAAACCGAGCTCGGTGCCGCGCTGTTCAGTCGTGCCAGAGGCAACATCACCCTGACCCCGGCGGGCGAAGCGCTGCTCCCACTCGCCAACCGAATCCTCGCCGACGTGGACACCGCACGGCTCGAGGTGCAGGAAATTGTCGGGCTGCGGCGCGGCCGGGTCCGGCTGGGCGCCACTCCCTCGCTGTGCTCCGGGCTGCTAGCCGACGCGCTGCGTAACTTTCACGATGTCTACCCGGCGATCAGGCTGATGGTGGAAGAGGGCGGCTCCCGTGACCTGGTGCGCGATCTGACAAGGGGCGCACTGGATTTGGCGTTGGTCATCCTGCCGCTCGCTGACGACACGCCCCTGGCCACCAACCCGATTCTGCGCGAGAACCTGGTGGTCGCCACGCCGGTGGACGACACTTCACTACCGACCCGCGCCCACCTGCGCATCACCGACCTGCGAGACCGGCCGATGGTGATGTTCCGGCAAGGTTACGACCTGCGCGAGGCGACGATCGCCGCCTGTCGACATGCCGGGTTCGAACCGCGTTTCGCTGTTGAGGGCGGGGAAATGGACGCGGTCCTGCGGTTTGTGGAAGTCGGCATCGGGGTGGCGGTGGTCCCCAGCATGGTGTTGGTCGGACGTCCCGGGTTGCGCGGCATTCCACTGTCACTGGACGGCGGGCGCAAGCCGCACAGCTTGCACCGGACAGTCGCGCTCGCCCACCGCAAGGACGTCACTCCTACGCACGCCACTGCCGCATTCCGCGCGGTGCTGGAAAGCTTCATAGTCGACGTAGCCGCCAATGGCAGCCTCCCGGCCGGCGTAGAGTCGCTGCTCGCCACCGCCCCGGGCGACGCCGGACACCCGAGTGCCCGATCGATCACGCCCCTGCCGTCCTCAGACGCTCATTGCGATCACGGGGTGTAGTCCCGCCGGGGTGGGCACTTCACCACGAAGTGCCCACCCCGGGTTCCGGGCATGAAAAAAACCTCGAGGCCCTGGGAGATCCCTTTTCAGGATTCTCAACCAGGGCCTCGAGGGCCATAAAGAGTGTTCGGCGGTGTCCTACTCTCCCACACCCCTTCGAGTGCAGTACCATCGGCGCTGGTGGGCTTAGCTTCCGGGTTCGGAATGGGACCGGGCGTTTCCCCACCGCCATGACCACCGAAACATTATG
>NZ_VJWX01000259.1 GCF_007713715.1 Amycolatopsis rhizosphaerae | reverse complement strand
TAACCGGGCGGGGGCATCGGGTGCCCCGGCGGCCGATAGCCCGAGGGGGGCCCGGCGCCGAGCAGTCGTTGTCGCCGGGCCGCCCGCATGGCGCGGAAGTACCCGTGAGACGCGGGGAGCGCGAGGAGCGTGGCCGACCCGATGGCGAGCAGAACCGTGGCCACGGCCGCCAGTTGGGTCAGGTTTCGGTACCAGGGCACCGAGTCGTACGGTCCGACGATCAGCAGCCCGCCGTTGAAGCAGACCGTCAATCCACCGAGCACCCACGTCAGCACCCGCGCCGCCGACCGGCCGCGGCCGTCGAGAATCGCCAGCAGCAGGCATAGGAAGCTGAACACCACGGCGAGCACGGCGTACAGCACCAGGCCGGTGGTGGCGAGCTTGCCCGCGGCGTCGTCGGCGGCGCGTTCGCTCTCGTAGTGTCCGAGCTCGGGAATCGCGAACAGCGCACCGATCCCGCCGGCCAGGGCCAATGCCGCGACACCGACGAACAGGTAGCTGCCCGCGAATACCGCGGCCGGCGGTTTCCGGTCCGGACGTGCCGCCGCGGTCGTCACGCCGTGCTCCCGTCCGCGCTGCTGTCCGGCGCCGTCGTGCGGCGGCGGCGGTACAGCAGCCAGGCCCCCGCCAGCAGCCAACCGGCCAGCGGCAGGGCGACGAGCGGGTACAGCAACGGATTCGACGTGGCTGGGGACGGCTTGGCGAAGGCCTCCACGGGCGGCTTGGAACTGGTCATGCCGCCGAACCACAGGTCGCCTCCGGCCTGAACCGGCTTGTACAGCGCGCCTCCCACGGCATCGGCCAGGTCCGGGTGGTCCTTGGTGAAGGCGGCGGCGCTCACCTTGTTCTCGTTGATCCGGCTGAAATCCACCCCGCCGTAGACGTAGGTGTTGGTGTAGACGGTGTTGCCCTCGGTGGTGGTGTGCCTGACGGTGAACTCGCCGTTCTTGTAGGACTGGACGTACTGGTCGAAGACCTGCCGCGGGGTCCACGGTTCCCGGGACCGCCAGCGGCTGATGTCTCCCTTGCCGATGAGATCGGAGTACGCGGTGTGCTTGGTGGCGCTGCGCTGCCGGAACCACTCGGCGGCCACCCGGCTGGCGTACACGCGGCGCAGGTCGGCGTACTCGGGCGCATGGTTCACCGCGTCCTGCACCTGGGGCAGGATCGTCGTCTTGTACACCTGCTCGTTGTGCTGGGTGGTGGCCCGGTCCTGCCGGCCGCAGTCCGCCCCGACCCCTGGCGCCTTGATGTAGTCGCTCTCCGTCTCGACCCGCAGCGGGGTGTCCAGAATGTAGAGTTCGTTGCCGTTGTCCCGGACCGTCGCCGTGTCCGGCACGATCCAGTTGCGCATCTGCAGGCACGGCGAGTCGCCCTGCATCGCGTCCCAGAACTGTTTGCCCGCCGGGGTGTCGGGGTGGATGAGCCTGGCGACGGTCTTCTTCATCTGCAGGTCCGCCTGCAGCAGTACCCGCCCGGCGTCGGTCGTGCCGAACTGGGGGTCGATGATGCGGTCGGGCTCGTCCGGATTGAGGTTCACCCAGAACTTGTCGGTGCTCAGCTCCAGCCAGGTGAAGAAGGAGTCCGAGGCGAGCCGGGCAGCGGCTTGGCCGCCGAAGGACTGCTCGCCGGCGGGCGACGCGTCCGCCTTGAACGCGTACTGCACGCCGGAACCGTTGTGGTAGGTGTCGGAGACATACCGCAGTTGCAGGGTGGAGAAGTCGACGCCACCGAGGTCGGGTTGGCTGTACGCGGAATCGTCGACGCCGGCACTGGGGTCCTGCTCGGCGAACCACTGGTTGGCCACGCGCTGCGTGACGGCCTCCCCGTCCGAGTTGGGCGCGGTGGCGATCGCGTCGGCCAGCGGGCTGTCGGCCGGGACCTGGCCGGGCCCGGCCAGTGGAGCGGCTCCTCCGGCCGGGCCGCCGGTAGGGCCGGACGGCGGCGGGGCGGTGACTCCGCCGCCGTCTTCGTCCGGCGGACTCCTGCCCTCCCAGTTCTCCGGCATGACGGGCTGGGCGAGTGCCGGCCAGTACACGACGGGGACCTGGATCCCGGCCGCTTTGGCCTCTTCCCGGATCATGGCGACCGACTTGTCGCCGGGCATCTTCCCGAAGACGTAGTAGAGCCGGCAGCCGGTCGCCTTGGCGATCTGGATCAGGTCCTGGAGCTGTTCACGGCCGGCATTACCCTCTATCGAATCCCCCGACTTGAATTCGAGGATCATCTTGAGCTTGGTCAGATCGACGGCGTCGAGCGGACGGTCGACGATGTGCAGCTTCGACTCCAACTGCTCCTTCAGCTCGGGCGGCAACTGCTTCCCGTACTTCCAATCACCCTGCGACAGCGTGGGATCCGCCTCGATCGCCTGCTGCCGGTAAGCCGACTCGAAGCCGTTCTTGTCGAGGGCCGTGCCCCCTCTGCTGTCGTTGTTCTTGATGGTCACGTACCGCGCACGCCACGCCGGCCACTGGCTGGGATAAGTCTTGAACTCCTTCCACCGGGCGAGCATGTAGAAAGTGCTCTTGAACGGGTACGTGAAATTCCCGGCCGCGTCCTTCACCGGGCCTACCTGGGCCATCAGAGCGTCCGAAGGCTCGGGTATGTTGTCGAGAGCCTTCGCATCGCCGAGTACCACTTCCGCGTATTTCGCCCGCCACACGGTCCAGCCCGGTTGCTTCTGCAGGTACCTGCCCCAGGCGGCATACATGTGCTGCCAGGTGCCGTTCTTCTCGGCGGCCGGGTCCGTTGCGATCCTGTTCAGGTCGGCTTGGGTGGGCATGGGGACGTGCAGGAGCGCGCTGTGGTCCTCGTACTCGTAGACTCCCTGGGTCTGGATCGTCCGCTCATCGCCGGACCCGACCACCGCGCCGGGCGGCACCGCGGGCTGGGTGGCCGTCGCCGGTGTCGCGACGAGCATGGCCAGTAAACCGATGACGGCCGCGACAGCCCACAGGCGAAAGCGGCTGCGGATAGGCGGCGTGGGAGCCTGCGACACAGACGCAGAGTCTCCAGAGGCCGCCGGACTGCCGTCAACCGCCGATCAGGGGGTCAATGGCTACCAGGACATCCATTCCCGGAACAATTCGCCCAGTAGCCGATGGTCTTCGAGCCTGAGCATGCGCACCAGATTCAGCAGCGGAGTGTAGGACGCCTTGACGTCGAGCCGTTGCACCCAGAAATGCCCCAGGAAAGGGCTGTGTTCGTCGGGCTCACCCGGCGTGTATTCCCACCGGGACGGCCGCGCCCGCCGGAGCACCTCACCCCAGTACCACGCCGCGCCCTCGGCGAATTCGGCCCGTTCCGGCGACCGGAACAGTTCTTCGGTCGGCGTCTCCTCGCGCACGACGGTGGCCAGTGCGTCGATCGAGTCGGGGGAGAAGTCCCACCGGTCGGCCGGGCCGTGGCTCGCGGCCCAGGCCGGGAACGCGCGCTCCCGCTCGGCCAGCCAGTCCCGGAGGAACCGCGAACCCGAAGGCGGCGGCGGGTACGGCAGATCAGGAAGGACGAAGCCGCGCTCCCACTCGTCGAAACGGCGAAGCGCTTCCTCCGGATCCTCGGACATACCGGCAGCTTAGGCCGAACAGCCGCTTTCCACCGCGCGCCGCGGCGGATCCGGGTTGAGCCACTCCGGTGAAACCGGAGAAAGTCACGCCCCGGGTACTGACGACACCGGTACTTTTCCCTCATCGCACCGCTCTACCAGGGTCGGTGACACCCGGAGGGGGACCGATGCAGGGCAGGCCACGCGCCGTTTCGACCGTCGTGATCGTCCTACTGGCGCTGGCCTGCGTTGCGATCGCCAGCGCCGTCGCCGAGGTACTGCGCTACCGGGCCATCACCGACACGCTCGGTGAATTCGAGCGGGGGCTGACCGAGCAGAGTTCGAAATACGGCCTCGGCATCAAGTTCACCCAACTCCCGTCGGTCGCCATCGGGCCGACCATCATGGTGGTGGTCGTCCTGGCGGCCATCACGGCCGGCCTGGTCACGCTGGCGCTCGCGCTCCGGCGCCCCCGCCCGCGGGCGCGGGTGAGCACGCTCGTGGCGGCGGGAACGCTCGCCGTGCTGGCCATCGCCCAGGCGGGGATCGCGCTGACCACTCAGCTCGCGCTGAACCAGGTCGACGCCCAGTTCCAGAGCATGCAGCAGAGCATGGGAACGCAGTACCAACACGTGGCAGCCCTGCCGGCGATCGGGGACCTTATGCCGCGTTGGCCGTACTACGTCGACTACGTGACCTCCGCCCTCGCCGTCATCGGGTGCGCCGCCGTCATCGCGCTGTTGGCCACGCCGGGGGCGAGGACCTGGTTCGCCACCGCGAAGGCAGGCCCGACCCCGCCGACCGCACCGCTGCCGGCCGACTTGCCGGGCGCCGCGCCGGTGACGCCCGTCGTGGACACCCGGACCATCGTCTCGGATCCGTGGCTGCGGTCGATCGTCAGTGAGTTGATGACCGGGCCGCGGAGCCTCGCCGACCTTCAGGCGGGGCCGCTCGGCACGAATCCCGAGGTGCTGAACTGGCGGCTGTGGGACCTGATCAACGCCGGGGTGGTGAGCCAATCGCCGTCGTCGACGTCCCTCGTCTACGCACTGACCCCGCGCGGCGAGAACCTCCGGATGATGTTCGCCGAGACCAACCGCGGGGATCAGGGAAGCAGCCCCGGCCGGTAGCAGGGCGTGGCGGTGCCGGGGGATGCGGCCGATGCCTACGCGCGTCGCCGCAGGTCGCGGGCGGTCCGGGCGGCGCTGCGGGCGCGCAGCGGGTGGCCGGTCCGGCGCAGGTACCAGGCGAGCCAGGTCAGCGAGTCGGCCAGCGCCGCGAGCTGGCTGCGCGGATGCGGTTCCGGGAGCCGGGCGATCAGTTCGATGGCCCGAGCGGCGACGCCCGGGGCCTCGGCGCGGTGGTCGAGCCGGGCCAGGCGCAGCGCCAGGTTGGCGGTGGCGTGCGTCAGCCCGGTCAGCTGCTCCGGATCGGCCGAGGGCACCCGGTGGTAGAGGTCGACGGCCTCGCGGCTGGCTTCGAGCGCTTCCTCGTGCTCCTCCAGATCGGCGCAGCGGATGCTCAGATTGTTGAGCGCCCGGGCCAGTTCCCAGGCGCGGACATCGGTCTGCGCGGCCGCGAGGGCGTCCCGGTAGTGCGTGATCGCCTCTCGCTGGGCCGTCGCGGCCTCGCGGTGGCGGCCCAGCGCGGCGAGTCGGCTGCCGAGGCTGTCCAGCGAGTTGGCCAGCAGGAACCCGACGTCGGCGGGCCCGGCCGCGTGTCGGGTTCCTGCGTCTATCGGGGGAGTTGCGGCCAGCCGTGCCCGGTGCAGCGCGATCGCCTCCCGGAGCGGGGTGAGCGCCTCCGCCGGGCGGCCCAGCCAGGCGAGGACCAGGGCCAGGTCGTTCAGGACGACCGCGAGTTCCAGCCGTGCCGCCGGGAGGATTTCGACGAGGGGACGAATGTCCTGTTCGGCCTGGCGCAGCAGCGGCAACGCGGCTTGCAGGTCGCCGGCGTTGGCGTGCCGCATCGCGCGGCCGCTGAGCGCTTCGGCCTGGCTCAGCCGTTTGGTGACCGTCGTGTCGTGCATGGACATCGCGATGTCCCCCCGGTTCCCTCCGTCGACGGCCCGTCGTGGTCCACACTAGATGGTCCGGCTGCGTCCGCGTCACTGCCTTGCGGATTTGGTGAAGGGAAGCTGCGGCGTGATTCAGCGATGGGCGTCCACGGTTTCGATGTGCCTGAGGATGGCGTCGCTGACCTGGCCGGGTGCTTCTTGGGCGGCGTAGTGCCCGACCCCTTCGAGCTGGATCGAGCCGATGTCCCCGCTGGTGACCTTCCGAAGCGTCTCGGCGGTGAAGGCGCCACCGCCCGCTCCCACGGCCAGCACCGGCACGGTCAGCGGTGTCCTTGAGGCGAGCGCTTGCAGTTGGTCGCCCTCTGCGAGCATCGATCGATAGAGGCCGGCTGCGCCCCGCCAGCCGTTCGGCCGGGAGAAGCCCCGGCTGAACTCCTCGATGTCCTGCGAAGTGATCGATCCGGCGACGGCGGTCATGGCGGGAAACGCCCATTCCGCAAGCAGTTGGCGCTCGCGGCCGGCGAACAGCATGTCGGCGATGCCGGGCGCGGCGAGTACGCCGATGTGCCAGGAACCGCCGCGGGTGACGTCGCCGAGAGCTTCGAGGCCGAAACCGCTCAGGCCCATTTCGATGGCGGTGAAGCTGAGTATGTCCTGCGGGTGAGAGGTGGCCAGCCGGAACACGGCGCCACCGGCGATGTCCTGTCCGACGAGGTGGACCGGTCCGAGGGCCAGGTGCGCGATGAGCTGATGCAGGTCCTCGGAGGCGGTGGTGCTGTCGAACCCGTCCTCGGCGACGGCGGAGTCACCGAAGCCGCGCAGGTCGACCGCGAAGACGCGGTGCCGGGCGGCGAGGAGGGGGATGACCTTCCGGAACGCCCACCACGTCTCGGGAAATCCGTGAACCAGCAGCACCGGCGAGCCGGCTTCTCCCGCGGAGACGTAGTGCAGTTCCGTGCCATTGACGGCGACGGTGTGATGGGTCACTCCCGCGAGATCGGGAGTGGGGACGGCCTTGGCCACGAGCGGTTCCTTCCACGACAAGTTCGACAGTTACGCTGTCGAATATAGACAGTCTGGCTGTCTTTGTCGACAGCTTGGTTGTCGTTCGCCGTCTCGGGTTGTAGCCTTGCGGCATGAGTCGTTCCGGTGCGGATCTCGCTCTGCTGCTGCTCGGCGGTTTTCGTGTGCTGGTCGACTCCGCCACCGCCGAACTGGCTGCCCGCGGCTATGAGGACGTGCGCCCGGCGCACGACTTCGCCATGCGCGCCATCGACACCGGCGCCAACAGCGCCTCCGAACTGGGCCGCCGGATGTCCATCACGAAGCAGTCGGCGGCGAAGATCATCGAAACACTGCTTGACCGCGGCTATCTCCGTCGAGAGCCCGATCCCGACGATGCGCGTCGCAAGCGACTGTCGGTGACGCCGCTGGGGCACGAGGTCATGCGAGAAGGCGAGCGCGTGTTCAACCTGCTGCGGTCTCGCTTTCAACGCCGGATCGGCAAGTCCGAACTGGCGGCGCTCGAACAACACCTGAGTGCGCTTGTCGGGGACGCCGGCGTGCGGTTCGACGCACCGGGCTGGGTCGCGACCGCCTTGTAGCCGCCGGGGGCCGCGGAGTAAAACCCGGCATTGGGTCTAGCGGGGGAGTGATACCACCGGTGTGAGTTCGGCGGATTCCTCGGGTGCCACGATGCCGAGGGCTTGGTCGTCGCGATAACGCCCCGGTGCGACGCCGAATTCACGCTTGAACGCGTGCGAGAACGCGAACGGTGAGGCATAGCCGACGCGCCGCGCGATGGCCGCCAGCCCGAGGTCGGTCTCGCGCAGCAGCCGGGCGGCGAGCGTCATCCGCCAGTGCGTCAGATAGGTCATCGGGGCCTGCCCGACCAGATCCGTGAACTTCCGGGTGAGCGTCGTGCGGGAGAGGCCGGCTTCCGCGGCCAGGTCGTCGATCCGCCACGGCCTGTCCGGCGCGCCGTGCATCGCTTCGAGCACCGAGGTGATGGCCTGATCCCGGAGCGCGCGGGGCCAGCCCAGGTTTCCGTGGTCATCGCACCAGGCGCGAATCAGGTAGACGAGCAGGAGATCGAGCAGACCGGCGAGCACCGCGTCCCGTCCCGGGCGCCGAGTCGTCGTCTCGGCGGCAAGGAGATCGAGCGCGGCTCGCAGGCGGCCGTGGTCGCCGACGCGGGCGGGCAGGTGCACCACATTCGGGAGCATCGCCAGCAACGGATGGGGCCGCCGCCGATCCAGCCGGTACTTTCCGCACAGCAACTCGACGCTCCCCGCCGGATCCGCCACCGCGGTTTCGAATGGCACCGGGCGGGCCGCGTCCCGCGAGTCGGACAGCACGTGACCGTGACCGGCGGGCAGGAGCACGACGTCGCCGGGGCCGAGCTGAACGGGGTCATGCCCCTCCATGAGCAGCCAGCACGAACCACGCACGATCACGTGGAAACCCGCGCCGTCGTAGGGCAGGAACCGGTACGACCACGGGGAACCGACTCGCATCCAGTTCGCCGAGGGGTGCCCGGTACGCATGACCCGGATGATGTCGCTCAGCGGATCCACGGCAAAATCCTACCTCCCACGACCTGACCCGAACTCGTATCGAAATGGGCCGATGGATCATTCATCGCCTCGCCAGGCGCGCCTAGCATGGCGTCATGAGTGATTTCACCATCGGTGCCGTCGAGGTGACGAAGGTTCCCGAATGGACCGGCGAGGTCGCTCCGGCGCGCTTCATCGTCCCCGAAAGCACCCCGGAGATCTGGCGAGACAACGAAGGCTGGCTCGCACCCGATCACTGGAACCCGGACACGGACGCCTACCGCGCGGCCGTGCAGACCTGGGTTCTGCGCAGCGAGGGCAGGACCGTGCTCGTGGACACCGGGGTGGGCAACGGCCGCGACCGGCCCCAGATCCCGCTGTTCGACCACCTCGACACCGATTTCCTGGATCGGCTCGCCGCGGCCGGTGTCCGGCCGGACGAGGTGGACATCGTCATCAACACCCACATCCACTACGACCACGTCGGCTGGAACACGCTCGGCGGCGACCAAGGCTGGGAACCGGCTTTCCCGAACGCGACCTACCTCATCCCGGCCGTCGACGAGCGCTACTTCGCGCCCGAGAACGCCGGCCGCCGTCCGGCTCCCCGCAGCGACCACGAACGCCTGCGACAGCAGGGGAGCCTTCTCGTTTACGCCGACAGCATCGCACCGGTGCTGGGCAGGGCCACCCTGTGGGAAGGCGCCTACCGGGTGGACGGCAACCTCACCCTCGAAGCGGCTCCCGGGCACACACCGGGATCATCCGTGCTGCGCGTTGACTCGGAAGGCGACAAGGCCGTTTTGGTGGGCGATATTCTGCACAGCCCCGTGCAGATCCTGGAACCGGCCTGCAACAGTTGCTTCTGTGAGGACCGTGGACAGGCGGCGGCCACCCGCCGACGACTGCTCGAACGGGCCGCGGACGAGGTGGAGATCGTTGTCCCCGCGCACTTCGCGGGCGCGGGCGCCGTCGAGGTGAAGCGCGACGGCAGCCGGTTCCGGATCGGCCGGTGGGTCGGTGCCGACGCAGGTACCGAAAACTCCGGACAGCCTGCTGACAGGTCCTTCGGCTGACAATAGCGGTCGTATCCGCAAGCCAGTTGCCCGTCAGTGATCGACGCCTCGGCGAGGCCGGGTCAGGTCACGGGCAGGAAGGTGGCGATGTCGGCGAGCGCGTCGAGGGTGGCGTTGTCGACGTGGCCGGTGGCGATGTCGGTCTCTGCGATGATCATGGCGTTCTTGTCCGGCCGGGGTTGGTAGTGGTGCCCGGTGATGTGCACGCCGGTGAGGCCGAGTACCGCGGCGATCTCCAGCGGCCGGACGTCGCCGCTGCCCTGCACCCGCTCGACCTTTTCGAAGGCCTCGGCCTGCTTCGCGTTGCGGAACCCGACCCGGACCACCGACACCACCGCGGCGTTGCCGTGTCCGTCACCGACGGCCATGAGCATGCGGTCCAGCGAGGTGCACGGGGTCCGTACCAGGAATTCGCGGACCTTTCCGGTGGAGGAGGCAACGCAGTCCAGTTCGCGCTCGGCTTTGCGCTTGAGCCGCTTGAGCCGCAGTTTGCCCAGCGCCTCGTCGGTTTTCCCGTGCTTGGCCGATTCGCGGGCCGAGGTCCGGCGGGCTTTCATCGGCCGCTCCGGCAGCAAGTCGGCCACGTCGCCCGCGGTGTTCCCCGCCAGCGCTTCTGTCGCGGATCCGGCC
>NZ_VJWX01000258.1 GCF_007713715.1 Amycolatopsis rhizosphaerae | reverse complement strand
CTTCCGGGTGGTGGCCGCGGTGGTCTTCTTCGCCGCGGTCTTCGTGGTGGTGGCCGCCTTGGCCGCGGTCGCCTTCGGTGCGGCCTTGGCGGCGGTCGTCTTCTTGGCCGTGGTGGCCTTGGCCGCGGTCGCCTTCGGCGCCGCCTTGGTGGCGGCGGCAGCGGTGGCCCGCGTACGCGTGGCGGTGGTGGTGCGGGTCGCCGTCGGGCGGGTCGCGGTGGCGCGGGTGGAGGTCGCGCGCGCGGTGGTGCCCCGGGTGGCGGTGGTGCCCGCGGCGGCGCGGGTCGTGGTGGTGGCACGCTTGACCGCGGTGGCCTTCGGCAGCTTCTTCGCGCCGCTGATGACATCCTTGAACGTCGTGCCGGCGCGGAACGCGGGGACGTTCGTCTTCTTCACCCGCACGGTCTCACCGGTGCGGGGGTTGCGCGCGGTCCGGGCCGCACGAGCACGCTTCTCGAACACACCGAAGCCGGTGATGTTCACCTTCTCGCCCTTGTTGACCGTACGGATGATGATGTCGACAAGACCGTCGACGGCCTCCGACGCAACCTTCTTGTCGCCCAAACGCTCGGAGAGCGCCTCGATCAGCTGGGCCTTGTTGGCCATTCCAGTCCTCCATGAAGAACTACTTGTCACACGGCCACATCGGCCGACTTGCGCACACGGTATTACCAACCGGCCGGAAATTCCAAACGGCGCGCGGAATTTTTCCTGCCCGCCAGGGTGGTTTCCGCCCTCCGAGCGACCCCACAGGGGGGCTCCGCGCGCCGTTCGGCGTGGTGTGGTGTGCCCGCGATTCCCTTGCTGAGCAGGGAATCTACGACTACGAGGTGGCCGTTTCGGTCGTCACCGGCAGCCAGCTGGGACGTTCGGCCTCGAACCGGGCGATCTCGTCGGAGTGGCGCAGGGTGAGAGCGATGTCATCCAGTCCCTCGAGCAGCCGCCAGCGGGTGTAGTCGTCGATGGCGAAGGGGGCGACGAAGTCCTTGGCCCGCACGGTCTTCTCCTCGAGGTCGACCGTGACCTCCGTGCCGGGGTCGTTCTCGAGGATCTTCCACAGCTGCTCGATGTCGGACTGCTCGCACTGGGCGGCCACCAGACCCTGCTTGCCGGCGTTGCCCCGGAAGATGTCGGCGAACCGCGACGAGAGGACGACCCGGAAGCCGTAGTCCATCAATGCCCAGACAGCGTGTTCGCGCGAGGATCCGGTGCCGAAGTCCGGGCCGGCCACCAGCACGCTGCCCGCCTTGAACGGCTCCTGGTTGAGGATGAAGCTCTCGTCACCGCGCCAGGCGGCGAACAGGCCGTCCTCGAAACCGGTGCGCGCGACCCGCTTCAGGTAGACGGCTGGGATGATCTGGTCAGTGTCCACGTTGGACCTGCGCAGCGGCACTCCGATGCCGGTGTGAGTCTTGAACGGCTCCATGGTGGTTGGCTCCTTGTCCGGGTCTGTGGGGTCAGTTCGACGCGGTGGTGGCGGGCTGCAGGTCCTCCGGGGAGGACAGGGTGCCGCGGACCGCGGTGGCGGCGGCCACCAGCGGGGACACCAGGTGGGTGCGGCCGCCCTTGCCCTGCCTGCCCTCGAAGTTGCGGTTGGAGGTGGACGCGCTGCGCTCGCCGGGCTTGAGCTGATCGGGGTTCATGCCCAGGCACATGGAGCAGCCGGCCTGACGCCACTCGGCCCCGGCGTCGGCGAAGATCTTGTCCAGCCCCTCGGCCTCCGCGGCCTGCCGCACCCGCATCGAGCCCGGCACCACGAGCATCCGCACCCCCTCGGCGACCTTGCGGCCCCGCAGGACGCCCGCGGCGGCCCGCAGGTCCTCCAGGCGGCCGTTGGTGCAGGAGCCGAGGAACACGGTGTCCACGCGGATGTCGCGCAGCGGCGTGCCCGGCTCGAGATCCATGTAGGACAGGGCCTTCTCGGCGGCCTGACGCTCGTTCTCGTCGGCGATGGCCTCGGGGTCGGGGACCGAGGCCGACAGCGGCAGGCCCTGCCCGGGGTTGGTGCCCCAGGTGACGAACGGGGTCAGCTCGTCGGCGTCGAGGTCCACCTCGGCGTCGAACTCGGCGCCCTCGTCGGTGTGCAGCTGCCGCCAGTAGGCCACCGCGGCGTCCCAGTCGGCGCCCTTCGGCGCGTGCGGGCGGTCCTTGAGGTAGGCGAAGGTGGTCTCGTCGGGGGCGATCATCCCGGCACGGGCGCCCGCCTCGATCGACATGTTGCACACGGTCATGCGGGCTTCCATGGACAGCGCCTCGATCGCGCTGCCGCGGTACTCCAGCACGTAGCCCTGGCCGCCGCCGGTGCCGATCCTGGCGATCACGGCGAGGATGATGTCCTTGGCGGTCACGCCGGGGCGCAGCCTGCCGTTGACGTTGATCGCCATCGTCTTGAATGGACGCAGCGGCAGGGTCTGGGTGGCCAGCACGTGTTCCACCTCGGAGGTGCCGATGCCGAAGGCCATGGCCCCGAAGGCGCCGTGGGTGGAGGTGTGGCTGTCGCCGCACACCACGGTCATGCCGGGCTGGGTGAGGCCGAGCTGCGGGCCGATGACGTGCACGATGCCCTGCTCCGCGTCGCCCATCGGGTGCAGCCGGACACCGAACTCCTTGCAGTTGCGGCGAAGGGTCTCCACCTGGGTGCGGGACACCGGGTCGGCGATCGGCAGTTCGATGTCGACGGTGGGGACGTTGTGGTCCTCGGTGGCGATGGTGAGATCCGTCCTGCGGACACCGCGGCCGGCCAGCCGCAGGCCGTCGAACGCCTGGGGGCTGGTGACTTCGTGCACCAGGTGCAGGTCGATGTAGAGCAGATCGGGCTCGGCGCCTTCGCCGCGGCGCACCGTGTGCGCGTCCCACACCTTCTCGGCCAGTGTGCGAGGCCGTGTCTCGGACATCCGCGCTCCTCCCAGGAGGTTGGTTGGGAGCAAAGGAACTCGGGTCACGGGTCCGCGTCGAGTCCGTGCGGGCGCGGAACTCGAGTCCGATGTTTCCCAGATAGTGGACTTCCCATGATTCGGGAAGCTAGTATCGCTTCGTGGGACAGCATAGCCCTTCTCAACAGCACAGCGGCATCGGTGTTCTCGACAAGGCCGTGGCGGTCTTGCAGGCGGTGGCCGAAGATCCCTGCGGGCTCGCGGAACTGTGCAGCCGGACCGGTCTGCCGCGCGCCACCGCGCACCGGCTCGCGGTCGGCCTCGAGGTGCACCGGCTGCTGCGCCGCGGCCCCGACGGCCGCTGGCGGCCGGGGACCGCGCTCGCCGAACTCGCCGGGGGCACCACCGATCCCCTGCTCGACGCCGCCGCCTCGATCCTGCCGAAGCTTCGCGACATCACGGGCGAGAGCGTGCAGCTCTATCGCCGTGACGGGGTCCAGCGTATCTGTGTGTCCGCTTCGGAACCGTCCAGTGGCTTGCGCGACACCGTTCCCGTCGGCACCCGGCTGCCGATGACCGCCGGTTCGGGCGCCAAGGTGCTCGCCGCGTGGGCGGATCCTCACACCCAGCGGGCGATCCTGGCCGACGCCGTCTACGGCGAACGCACCCTGCTGGAGGTGCGCCGCCGCGGCTGGGCGCAGAGCGTCGCCGAGCGCGAGCCCGGCGTGGCCAGTGTTTCCGCGCCGGTGCGGGATTCCTCGGGTACCGTCATCGCCGCGGTGTCGGTGTCCGGCCCGGTGGAACGGATCGGGCGCAAACCCGGTGCCCGGTGGGCGGCGGATCTGCTCGCCGCGGCGGAGGCACTGCAGGAACGGATCTGACGAGGCGGCGGGACGACCCGCCGCCCACGAAGGGAGAACGCCTTGGTCCGCAGGCGCCATACCAAGGCTTCTCGCCTTGCCACCGCGGTCACCGTGGTGACGACGGCCGCGACGGCGGCGTGCACCGCGGGCACCGCACCGACCGGTCCCGCCGCCACGCCGCCCGCTTCTCCCCCGCCGCAATCGCCGTCACAGCAACAGGGCACGCCCGGCTGGGAGCTCACGCATCCCGGGCCGGAACACGCGATCGAGGGGTACGCCGACCACACCTCCGTGGCGCCGGGCGAAGACGTGCGACTGTTCGTGAGCACCACCGCCGCCCACTACACGGTGACCGCCTACCGGATGGGCGCCTACCGCGACTCCGATGCGCTCGAAGTGTGGAAGTCCCCGGAGCAGCCGGGGCGGCGTCAGGCCGCCGCGACCGTGCAGAAACCGACCAGCACCGTGGTGGCCCCGTGGGAGCCCTCCCTGACCGTCGCCACCCGGGACTGGGCGCCGGGCGACTACCTCTTCCGGCTCGACGGCGACAACGGCGCGCAGCAGTTCGTCCCGCTGACCCTGCGAACCCCTTCCAACGCCGGGAAGATCGTGATCGTCAACGCGGTCACCACCTGGCAGGCCTACAACCGCTGGGGCGGCTACAGCCTCTACGACGCCCCGGACGGCAAACGCGCCAACCGTTCCCGTGCGGTGTCCTTCGACCGTCCCTACCAGGCCAAGGACATGCAGGGAGCGGGCGACTTCCTCTACTTCGAACTCCCGCTGCTGCGTTTCGCCGAGCGCGCCGGGCTGCCGCTGGGCTACGCCACCGACGTCGATCTGCACGCCGATCCGCACCTGCTGGACGGGGCGCGGGCGATGGTGACGCTCGGGCATGACGAGTACTGGTCGAGCGCGATGCGCGAGCACACCACCCAGGCCCGCGACCGCGGCGTGAACCTCGCGTTCCTCGGCGGGAACGAGATCTACCGGCACATCCGGTTCGAGGCCACCGGCACCGGGCCGGACCGGCTGGAGGTGGACTACAAGTCCTTCGGGGAAGACCCGTTCCACCTCACCAATCCCGCGGAGGCGACGCCGGAGTGGCGTTCGCCACCGATGCCCCGGCCCGAGAGCGTCCTGCTCGGCAACTACTACCACTGCAACCCCGTGCACGCGGACCTCGAAGTGGCCGACGATTCCAGCTGGCTGCTGAGCGGGATCGTCCACAACGGGCAGAAGCTGCCCGGCCTGGTGGGCAACGAGTACGAGCGCGTCGACCTGTCCGTGCCCACGCCCCGGCCCATCCAGGTGCTGTTCCACTCCCCGCTGACCTGTGGCGGGCACGCGGACTTCGCGGACGTGAGCTACTACACCACCGCCGGTGGCGCCGCGGTGTTCTCGGCAGGCACCCAGTACTGGATCTGCGCGCTGGACGCGCACTGCCCGGCCAGCGGCGGGGATGCCGAAGCCGGCCGTGCGATCGGCGCGATCACCCAGCGGCTGCTGGCCGCCTACGCCGAAGGCCCGGCCGGAACCGCGCACCCCGCCCGGGACAACCTGGCCGCGCTGCACGTCCCCGGCGCGTGAGCGATCCGCCGCGGCGAGCGGGTCAGTTGATGCAGGCGACGCCGTCGGCGATGATGGGCGGCGGCCCGGAGGAAGACGGCGGCGAGACGGCAGGGGAAGTGTCGCCGAGCGCCGAACCGCCGGAGGCGCTGCCCGCGGGCTGGAGGTCCGGACCGGCGTAGTCGGCACCGAGATGGATCCGGATGTGCCCGGAGGTCAGCGCGGAATCGGCCACCACGCTCACACCGTCACCGAGGTACCGCGCCAGCTGCTCGGCGTTGGCCCGCTGCCCGCTCGCGTAGTCCACGACCGTGGTGCGGCGGGACGCGATGTTCGCCTGGGTGCCGGTGCCGTAGCCGTGTGCGCTCAGATCCTGCAGCAGGCGGGTGGCGAGGCCGTTGACACCGCTGCCGTTGTCCACGTCCACGACCACCCTGGCGGCGGGGCGCGGCAGTGTCGCGGACGGCACGGATGGCACCGACGAAGACGACACTGTGGACGATGGCGGGGCGGGGTCGGCCCCGTCGATGGTTTTGCGGATGAACGCCTGGATCTGCGCGGGGTCGACCTGGATCGAGTCGCCGTCGGAGGTCTTGTAGTCGACGTTGATCACCGGGATGGTGTTGAACTGGATCTTGCCGCCGGAGAGGTTCCGCAACTGCTGGGCGAAGGTCAGGATGTCCCAGCCCTGGTCCAGGACCACGGTCTTGCGCAGCGCGTCGATCAGGTTGCCCAGTTTCGTGGGATTGGTGAGGGTCCCCGCGGACAGGACCGTGTGCGCCATGCTCGCCATGAAGGCCTGCTGCCGCCGGATGCGGTCGAGGTCCCCGTTCAGCAGGCCGTGCCGCTGCCGTACGAACGCCAGTGCCTGCGCCCCGGAGATGGTTTGCTGGCCGGCCGGGAAGTTCGCGCCCGAGTAGGAGTCGTGCACGGGCGCGAGCAGGCACACCGGCACGCCGCCGACCGCCTCGCTCACGTCGTAGAAACCCACCAGGTTGACCGAAGCGAAGTGGTTGATCTTGAGTCCGGTGAGCTGTTGCACGGTCTGGATGGCGTTCTGCGCGCCCGCCTGCGCGGCCTGCACGTTCAACTGCGGACCGCTGACCCCCTGCGCGCGCAGCTTGGTCATCGCCGCGACCTGTGCGTAGGTGTAGGCGGAGTTGATTTTGTGCTTTCCGTAATTGCCCGCAAGCTGTACGTAGGAATCGCGGGGGATGGAAAAGGCGACCGCGTTCCCGCCGCCCGCGGGAATGTGCACCAGGATCATGGTGTCGGTGTTGTCGCCACCGTCGCTGGCATCCCCGGCGTGCAACTGGTCCAGGAGGTCCTGCGGCAGCGGGTTGCCCTGGGCGTCGGTGCGGGTGTCCAGGCCCACGAGCAGGATGTTCTGCTCGTCGGCGGGGCTGGTGGACGCACCGGGGTCGATGACGTCGACCGTGGACAGGCTGCTGGTCAGCCGGTGGACCTGGAACCAGCCGGCCCAGGTCCCGGCGAACACCGACAGGGATACCAGCGCGATCACGGTTCTGCCGATGATCCGCGCCGATCGAGACGCACTCACGCCCTGAGCAAAGCATCGATCAGCTGCGAACGGGGTGAAAAAACGCAAAGATCCTGGTCACTTTCCGGCCCGGGGCCGGGATCTTTCACCTGAACTGCCCTTTTCGGCCCGTCCCGAGACCGGTAGTGCGACTACCGGGACAAGCGCGCTCCTGGCTGACGGTCACCCGGCAAAGCCATGATCACGGTATGAAAGCCGCTGTATTGAACGCGTTCGGCGCACCGCTGTCCGTCGAAGAAGTCCCCGATCCGGTCCTCGGCACGGGTGAGGTGATCGTGGACGTGGCGGCGGCGAGCGTGCTGCCCTACCTCGGCGAGGTCTTCAGCGGGGAACGGCAGTACCTCCTCACACCGCCGGCGGTCCCCGGGGCAGGCTCGGTGGGGCGCGTGCGGGCCGTCGGGCCCGACGCGACCCGGCTCGCCCCCGGCGACTGGGTGCTGTGCGACCCCACGATCCGTGCCCGCGACCACGCGCTGACCCCGGACATCACCCTGCAGGGCCTGACCGCCCGGGGCGAGGGCGGACTGCGCCTGCA
Organism: Amycolatopsis rhizosphaerae; assembly: GCF_007713715.1. Taxonomy (GTDB): domain Bacteria; phylum Actinomycetota; class Actinomycetes; order Mycobacteriales; family Pseudonocardiaceae; genus Amycolatopsis_E; species Amycolatopsis_E rhizosphaerae. Next base: position 2,476 of record NZ_VJWX01000258.1, on the reverse strand, counting down.
GCGGCACTTCGGCTCGGGCTCGTTCGCCGAGCGGTTGCTCGTGCCCACCGAGAACGTCTTCCCGCTGGGCGAGATCGACCCGGCCGAAGCGGGGCGGTGGACCGCACTCGTCGTGTGTCTCGTGCCCTACGGCGGGCTGCTGGCGGGCGGGCTGCAGCCCGGGGAAACGGTTCTGGTGAGCGGCGCCACCGGGAACTTCGGCAGCGCCGGGGTCGCGGTCGCCCTCGCGATGGGGGCGGCGCGGGTGATCGCGCCGGGCCGCAACGAAGCGATGCTCGCCGAACTGGAACGCCGCTTCGGTAGCCGGCTGCGGACCGTGCGCCTGACCGGGAACGAGGACGAGGACCGGGAGCGGATGAAGGAGGCGGCACCGGGCGGGATCGATCTCGTGCTCGACCTCCTTCCCCCCGCCGCACCCACGACGGCCGTGCGGGCCGCCGCGATGACCGTCCGCGAGTACGGCCGCGTCGTGCTGATGGGCGGCGTCGGCATGCTGGGCGGCGACCCGCTCGCCCTGCCCTACCCGTGGCTCATGCGCAACAACGTGACCGTGCGCGGGCAGTGGTTGTGCCCGCGGGAGGCGAGCCCGCGGCTCATCGAACTGGCGAAGGCGGGATTGCTGGATCTGACCGGGTTCGAGGTCACGGAGTTCGCTCTCGACCAGGCGAACGAGGCGGTGGCCCACGCGGCCGCGACCGGCGGAAGGTTCGCCCTGACCGCACTGTGCCCCTGACCCCCTGACCTCGGCTGGCCTGGGGCAAGCCGTGAAGGGTCCCTTCACAGTCGAATCGACTGTGAAGGGACCCTTCACGGCCAATACTCACGCGACTTTGCCGGGGCCTGCAGGTTGCTGTGAGGGGCCCCCTCACGGGGCGTCCAACAGGGAATGCGGCCGCCGGGTCGCGCGGTGATCAAACAGGTGTTCGAAGTTCTGGGTAGACTGCGTCCATGACGGGAGGACTGCAAGGATCGCTGTTCGGCGCGTCCACCGAGCTCGGAGTCGGGTCCCTGCAGGGAATCCGGCGCACGCCCCTGAGCCGCGGAGCCTGGATCGACGTCCTGCCCGACTGGCTCCTCGGCGCCGACGCGCTCTTCGAAAAACTCGTCCGCGAGGTGCCTTGGCACGCCGAACGGCGCCGCATGTACGACCGAGTGGTCGACGTGCCTCGGCTGCTGTGCTTCTACGGCGAGGGCGACGAGCTTCCCGATCCGGTGCTCGACGAGGCCCGCTCGGCCCTGAGCCGCCACTACGCCGCCGAACTCGGCGAGGAGTTCCGCACCGCGGGCCTGTGTTTCTACCGCGACGGCCGGGACAGCGTCGCCTGGCACGGCGACACCATCGGCCGGGGCTCGACGGAAGACACGATGGTCGCGATCGTGTCGCTCGGCGCGCCGCGTTCGTTGCTGCTGCGCCCGCGCGGCGGTGGAGAACGTGGCGCGACCGTCCGTCAACTCCTGGGCCCCGGCGATCTGATCGTGATGGGCGGCTCCTGCCAGCGCACCTGGGAGCACGCCATCCCCAAGACCGGCAGGCCGGTCGGGCCCCGCATCAGCATCCAGTTCCGGCCGCGCGGGGTCCGGTGAGGCTCAGGAGCGCGCCCAGCGATCCCCGGCGTGCGCCCATTCGCGCTCCCAGCGGGCGGCGCGCCTGCGGTCGAGCACGAGCCGGACGATCCAGTACAGGCCGACGAGTCCGAGTGCGGCCACCATCCAGGTGAAGGCGGCGGCCAGCACCCCGGTGGTCACCGCGTCCGCGGTGCTCATCGGCGCGGGCACGGGTTTGCCGGAGTCCGACAGCCAGATCGGCACCTGCGTCCCCGCCGAGGTGCCCGGATCGGCGGCGATGCTGCCGGTCTGTTCGGTGCCGTCGGCGGCCCGCCAGTGCGCGGGCACGGAGGACGAACCCGAATTGCTGCTCAGGTACGCGCCGTCGGTGGCCGGGACGGGCGTGGGCGCGTCCTGCAGCAGCGTGGCGGTGACCGGGTGCCGGGAGGCCTGCTGCCCGGCGGCGACGGCCAACTGCCCCCGATAGGTGTTCGAGCCCAGGAGCACGGCGAACGGAAGTGCGATCAGCAGCCCCAGTGCGACCACGGCCAGTACCGCCGCCTCGACCCGGTCCGACCGCCGGGCCAGCGGGTTTCGCCCCGGGCGGATACGGCGCCGGAATCGGGCGAAACACCCGAATGGTCCGCTCACGGCCACCAGTCCCCCTTTCTCAGTTTCCTGCGAACACAGACCTTCGTTACCCACTTTGCCGCGAGGTACCCGAATCGGCCCGTGAACGAGACCAAGACCGCTCTGAGCCACCGGTCACAGCACAGCGGGAGCGGCGCCGCACGGTTGCCGGTTCCATGCTGACACGGATGCGGGCGGTGACAACATCGACCGAAAGCATGATGGTGACAGTCCGGAAACAGGGCACAAATGGCTCTACCAAGCCGAAATTCCCCGCACGGTGCCCGTAACGGACCGTGAC